>DEAW01000105.1:0-9161 GCA_002348315.1 Planctomycetaceae bacterium UBA2972
TCTCAGAACATGAATTCCCTCGCCTCTTACCTTGACCACTAGGGGCCAATTATTCTATTCTGATATTCCTGAATACACATTTAATTCGCATGTGATAAGTAGTGAATTTGGAAGGCGACGGATGCCACCATGGATCGACACATGCATTCAATACTACGAGGAGACCTCTTGTGTCAGTAGAAGCTAAAGTTATTGATGTTGTCGCCGAGCAACTTGGCGTTGATAAAGATACAATCACTCGTGACACTTCATTCGTTAACGACCTTGGTGCTGATTCGCTTGATACTGTCGAGTTGATCATGGAACTGGAAGAAGAGTTTGACACGACAATTCCAGAATCCACAGCCGAACAGATTCAGACTGTGGGTCAGGCAATTGATTTTCTGGAACAGAATGGCTAAGCCAGGGCTGAATTAAACAATGAAGCGACGAGTTGTCGTTACCGGCCTTGGGGTCGTAACGTCTTTAAGTCAGGATGTCGAAGACCTTTGGACTCGACTGCTGGCTGGCGAAAGTGGTATCCACAAGCTTGAATGTGTCGAAACCGACCTGTTCAAGGTGAAGATTGGTGGAGATGTTCATGATTGGGATCCCACGGGAATCATTGATGCCCGGGAAGCAAAGCGGATTGACCGTTTTACTCAGTTTGCCATCGTAGCCGGTACTCAGGCAGTTGCAGATTCCGGTTTGGACTTTGAGAACGAAGATGTCCATCGTTGTGGCGTCGTGCTGGGATCTGGTATCGGCGGACTCAACGAAATCGAAACGCAGGTTGGACGCCTTCTTAACAAAGGTCCTGACCGAGTATCTCCCATGACAATTCCCAAGCTGATGCTGAATGCAGCGGGTGGGAATCTGGCGATCCGCTTCGGATTGCGCGGCCCTAACTTTGCAGTGGCTACGGCTTGTGCTTCCGCAAATAATGCGATGGGCGATGCCTTGCAAATGATTCAAAACGGCATCTCAGATATCGTTGTGACCGGTGGCAGTGAAGCTGCGATGACTGGCATGGGGATTAGTGCCTTTCAAAACATGAAAGCCTTGTCGCGTCGAAATGACGAACCTGCTCGAGCAAGTCGACCCTTTGACGTGGATCGAGATGGTTTTGTGCTGAGTGAAGGAGCAGGAATTCTGGTTTTTGAAGAACTGGAACATGCTCTGGCTCGTAACGCTCGAATCTATTGTGAAGTTATTGGCTACGGAGCCAGTTGCGATGCCGGACATATTACTCAGCCTGACCCGGCGGGTATGGGTGCCAGCAAAGCAATGCAAAATGCACTTGATGATGCCGAACTTGCTCCGAAAGACGTCCAGTACCTGAATGCGCATGGCACCAGTACTCCTCTGGGCGACAAAGCAGAAACTCAGGCCGTTAAAGTCGTCTTTGGCGAGCACGCTTACAACTTGAATATCTCGAGTACCAAAAGCTCTTTGGGACATTCGCTGGGTGCAAGTGGTGGAATCGAATTGGTGATCACTGCCAAAGCGCTTCAGAATCAGGAAATCCCGCCCACAATCAACCTGGAGAATCAGGATCCGGAATGTGACCTGAATTACACTCCTAATTCGCCTCAAAAACGTGATCTCAATATTGCGATGAGTAATAGCTTTGGTTTTGGCGGCCATAACGCGTCTATTGTCGTCAAACGATTTACTCCCTCTGGGGATTAGTAATAAATTTCATGTCGGATCATCAACCACGTATCGTTATCACAGGCCTGGGCCAGATCAGTTCACTTGGTAACACCATTGAACAGATGTCTGCAGCGTTGGCGTCACAGCAATCCGGCGTGCGTACGCTCGAACAAATTCCTTTTGAGCACCTGATCGCCTCTTACGGTGGTGAAGCCTGGGAATTCACCGGAGCGATCGATAATTACGGACCTCTGGAAAAGACGACGATGCGAGCTATCAAAAAAGGTAGCCGGCTGATGTGTCGTGAAATCCAAATGGGAGTGGCCTCGGCACAACACGCTCTCAACGATGCCGGACTGAATCCGGAAGTTTACAACCCGGATCGCATTGGGATTGTTTACGGTTGCGATTACATCCTCAGTCATCCACAGGAATTCCGTGAAGGGGTTCGAGCCAGTTTAGATGACGAAGGTGGATTTGAATTCGACAACTGGGCCGAAAAGGGAATGCCCAATCTTAATCCGCTGTGGTTGCTGAAATACCTCCCTAATATGCCCGCCAGTCATATCGGCATCTATAACGACCTGCGTGGCCCCAGTAACTCGCTGACCATGCGTGAAGCATCTTCCAATCTTGCCATTGGTGAAGCGATCTGCACGATTCAACGTGGCGATGCTGATATTATGATTTCTGGTGCAACCGGGACGAGAATTCACCCACTGAGAACTGTTTACGTGAATCGTCAGGAAGTCTTAGCGTCGAATAAATTCGAAGCGGATAAGGCATCCCGACCATTCGACCAGAACCGTGAAGGCATGGTCGTCGGAGAAGGTGCCGGATCTTTCATTCTGGAGCGACTTGATCACGCGCAGGCCAGAGGAGCAAAAATCTACGGTGAGATTATCGGATTTGGCTCATCGACGGTCATCAAGCAGGATTTTACTCCTCAATTTGAACAAGCTTTGTCCAATGTCATAGGACAATCACTCAGTGCAGCCGGAATCTCTGCCGAAGAAATCGGACACGTCAATGCTCACGGGGTTTCTAAGGTTGAAACAGATCGCTGTGAAGCAGCAGCCATCAATACCGCGTTTGGAAATCAAAAGCCCGTTATCGCCCTGAAGAGTTATACAGGGAATATGGGTGCCGGAAGTGGAGCGGTTGAGCTCATCAGTAGCCTGTTGGCGATGAACAACGGAACACTGTTCCCCACACTAAATTATGAAACGCCTGATCCCGACTGTGATATTAATATTATTAATACTGCAGGGTGTGATGCCGGTGACAGCTTTATCAATCTCAGCGTTACCCCTCAGGGTCAGGCTAGTGCTGTCGTCATAAAAAAATTCGTGAGCTAGCTCGTTTTTGTCGGTGTTGAGCGACTCAGATCCTTTGAGCCAAGAAATCCAGTGACAAGCTGCTGTTCATCCCTGTTTTGAATGCGAATTCTTTGGCTTTTGGATATTCGTCTAGTGAAACGGACGATTTCTTCCAAGGCAGGGACAAAACCAATGATTTGAGGCGCAACCTGGGTGAAATTGTACGGTTTATGTGTAATATGCGTCGTTTCAGCTGCTGCAGGTCTTAATTCTTGAGGTCGCGACAGGTTGACACTTTCCAGTTTCAGGGGTACTCTGAATAGGATTCAACCCTCAAAAAGAGTAGGTACTTATATGTCCTAAGGCCAACCACTTAAATTGAGAGCGCGGAATTTCCGCCCGGCACACGTGAAACAACGTGTTTAGCACACTTATTGTAGTGTTAAATGCCAAATAAACTGCCGGCGGTTGGGATATTCTCGATGTCTGCGAAGCTTTGAATATGAGACAAGGCTTTGCAAAGATCGGAGATAAACTAACCGACGGCATTTTTATTTGTGTCGTTGAAACATAAAAAATGCGTATCTGGCGAAGGATATTCCCTCGTCAAACACATGAAATAAGGTTTAAACACGATGGATCCAGATCAAATTCTACGTATCGTTGACTCGTTGCACCGAGATAAAAACATCGATACCGAAATTGTGTTCCGAGCTATTGAATCTGCTTTTGCTTCTGCTGCTCGCCGTCAGTACGGTGAGGAATCGGAAGTGCAGGTAGTCGTCAATCGTGATAATGGTTCTCTGTCAGCCACTCTAAATGATGAGCCTCTCGATCCAGCAGAAATGATTGGTCGAATTGGTGCTCAGATGGCCAAGCAGGTGATCATCCAGAAAATACGCGAAGCCGAGCGTGATTCGCTTGTGGAAGAATTTCATGAGTTGGAAGACCAGATCGTCAACGGTTCAGTGCAACGAGTGGAGAGCTCGATTGTCACCGTTCAGCTCAACAACGTAGAAGCGATTTTGCCTCGCAGTGAACAGATTCCAGGTGAGTCGCACCATAGCGGTGAACGGGTTCGTGCAATGGTCTGCGAAGTCCGTCCTCAGGGCACGCGAGTCAAAGTCGTACTAAGTCGAACGCGTCCTCGGTTTGTACAGCGATTGTTTGAACAGGAGATTCCGGAAATTGCTGAAGGTGTAATCGCCATTAACGCACTTTCTCGTGAGCCTGGCTACCGCAGTAAAGTAGCCGTCAGTAGTACTGACAGCCGAGTGGACTGTGTAGGTGCCTGTGTGGGAGTCCGCGGAAACCGAATTCGCAGCATCGTCGATGAACTCAACAGTGAACGCATTGATATTGTCCGCTGGGACGACGATCCGGAAATCATGATTCCCAACGCTTTGCAACCCGCCGAAGTGGATCAAGTCCTGTTATGTGACATGATTGGTAGAGCGATTGTACTGGTTCGGGAAGACCAACTGTCACTGGCGATTGGTCGACGTGGTCAAAATGTGCGGCTCGCATCCAAGCTTTGCGGCTGGGACATTGAAATCATGACTGCCGAAGAACTAGACGAACAAATCGACCGAGCCGTTTCCGGTTACTCGGCGCTGGATGGAGTCACGGAAGATTTAGCCGCGGCCTTAGTCGAACAGGGATACCTGTCTTATGATGACCTTTCAGTTATCGAACCCGACGCATTGGCTGAAATGGGTGGTCTCAGCATGGAAGAGGTCGATCACATTGTCGAACAGGCTGAACAGCGAGCTGAAGAAGCGGAAGTCGCTGCCTTAGAAGAACGCGAACGCCAAAAAGCCGTTGCCGCTCAGGAAGCTTTGGCCGCTGAAGCCGCCGCGGCTGCAGCTCCGGCCGAAACGGAGGAACCTGCTGCTGAAGATTCTTCAGGTGAAACGGAAGAATCTGTCGATGAACCTACCAGTGAAGAAGACGCTGCCGAAGAGACTGCCTCGGAAATGCCAGACGAGCCAGAAGAAGACCAGGCAACTGATGCCGTAGCGGAAGAAGAAGTCGCTGAAGAATCCACCGCCGAAGCTACGACAGAAGTCGAGGATGTCGCGGATGAAACGGAAGCTGAAGCAGAAGAAGAAGTCGCCGAGGCTGAGCAAGAAGCTGAAACTGACGAAGCTGAAGCGTCTGCCGAGAACGATGATTCGGCCGCAGCAGAAGGTGAACAAGAGTAATCATACGTTGTTTTCGTAGACGAAACGCAACATAACATACCAGGTAGTTTTGGAGGGCGCCGTGCCCGTAAGAATTTATGCACTAGCCAAAGAGTTGGATTACGACAGCAAAGATCTTGTCGATGTCTGTAAAAAAGCAGGGATCACGGGGAAAGGTTCTGCGCTGGCAAGTCTTAATGACGATGAAGTTCAGCAACTGAAGGATTACCTGAATAAAGCGTCTGCGTCGGCCGAACCGGAAGCTGAAACAGCCGAAGCTCCGCAGAAGCCCTCTCGACAACGGCGAGGTCCGATCAAGGTTGTTGCCAGCAAGAAGCCAAGTGCCCCACTCTCTGCTCACAAAACGTCTTCTGACGAGCCCGTCGAGGAAGAAGTCATCGAGGAAGAAGAACTTCCCGAGGCCGAGGAATCGGAAGTCGTCGAAGAAACTCCGCTGAACAGACCTGAACGCCCAAGTATCAGTCGACCTGCCGCTCGGATTAAGGTACTAGGGCGTAAATCCGGCGATAACGGAGATGAGGACGTAAAGGCAAAAGCAAAGCCTAAACGCCGTGATCCGGTAATTAAATTGGCTTCCGTTCCACAAACGCAACAGCCAGCGGCTCCGAAAGCCCCCAAAGAAAAAACCGTCAAGCCGGCCATGACACTTTCCGACGCTTTGAAAAGCAAAGTCGGGAAGCGTGGGCCTCTCCAGCATCTGACCAAAGGGCAAGAACAACCTCAGCCGCTGCCCGATCAGGATGCCGCCGGGAAACGGGGTAAGAAACGCAAAGGAAAAGGTCGCGAAAAACAAGGAGACGATCTGGCGGGTATGGCATCGGCTCGTGCTGACCGCAAAAACCAACAACGTCGACGTGAACAACGCGGTGGTAACACACAATATGACCCTCGCAGTCGCCGAACACGACGAACACTTACTCGTACCGGTAAGAACACAGCCGCACCTCGTAAATCGAATGTTGTACTGGAATTACCTTGTACAGTACGGTCATTCTCTGAAGCAGCCGGATTACCAGCGGGCAACGTTCAAATGACCTTGATGGGTCTGGGGCAAATGCTCACCATCAATGACCAGATTGACGAAGAAACAGCCGAAATGCTGGCCATAGAACTGGGTGTTGAACTGGAATTCAAACAACCCGAATCGATTGAAGAATCTCTCATTGAAGCGTTAGAGGCTTACGAAGACGCGGAAGAGGATCTGACAACCCGTCCTCCAGTGATCACCTTCCTAGGGCATGTGGACCATGGAAAGACCTCCCTGCTCGACTACCTGATCGGCATCGATGTCGTCTCCGGCGAAGCCGGCGGGATCACCCAGCATATTCGTGCATTCCAGACTGACCATAATGGTCAACTGATTTCCTTCGTCGATACTCCCGGTCACGAAGCATTTACTGAAATGCGAGCTCGAGGAGCCAACGTCACTGATATTGCAGTACTCGTCGTGGCAGCCGATGACGGCGTCATGCCTCAAACCGAAGAAGCAATCAGTCATGCCAAGGCAGCCGGTGTCCCGATCATCATTGCTTTGAATAAAACTGACTTACCAGGTATCACAGAAGAACACATCAACACGATCATGGGTGAACTGCCGGCCTACGAACTGACCCCTAGTGAATGGGGTGGCGACGTGGAAGTGGTTCGGACAAGTGCCATCACCGGTGACGGGATGGACAATCTACGAGACACTATTCTCGGTATTGCCGAGCTTCATGAGTATCGAGCGAATCCGACCAGAGACGCGATTGGGGTCTGTTTGGAGTCCGAGCAGGAAACAGCGCGTGGAGTGATTGCCAAAGTCATCGTCCAAAACGGCACCCTCAAAGTGGGTGACGTACTGGTTTGTGGTCAGTCGCATGGCCGTATTAAAGCGATGTACGATACATTGACTGGTGAAGTCCTACAGGAAGCTGGTCCCAGTACTCCGGTTAATATTGCCGGTCTGGATATCGCTCCTGATGCAGGCGACAAATTCCACGTTGTTTCAGAAATCTCTGACGCGCGTGAAGTGGCCGAACTTCGATCTGACCGTTCACGAGCCACAAATCTTTCGGGGACGACTATCAAAGTCTCCTTTGACGATTTCCAACGCCGTTTGGCCGAGGGGACTCTGGGACCAAGTGAAGTCGTAACACTGAACTTAATCATCCGAACAGATGTTCGCGGATCGATCGAAGCGATTCAAAAGGAATTGAGCAAACTGCAGCATGACGAAGTTCAGGTCAAGATCCTACAGGCCTCTGTCGGAGGTATTACTGCAGCCGACATCGTCCTGGCTGATGCTTCAGAAGCAGTCGTGATTGGTTTCAATGTCGCTCCCGACAACGATGCCCGCAGACTTGCTGATGACAAACAAGTCGAAATTCGACGCTACGATGTGATTTACAAAGTCACCGATGATATCCGCATGATGCTCGAAGGTAAGCTCAAACCGGAAGAGAAAATGGTCGAACTGGGACATGCAATGGTGCAACAGGCATTTAGCATTAGCCGAGTCGGCACGATCGCTGGTTGCCGGGTCGTTCAGGGTGAAATCGAACGCAATTGCCGAATACGGGTCATTCGCGATGGTCGAGTTATCGGAGACTATGGTCTGGATTCTCTGCGACGCGAAAAAGACGATGTCAAAAACGTGCGAGAAAACATGGAATGTGGTATCAAACTCGCCGGATTCAATGACGTCAAGCAGGACGATATCCTCGAAGCCTATAAGATCGAAGAAGTCGCTCGTACCCTGTAAACTATTGCTTCCACCTGAAGCAGGAAACAATCCATGAGTTCCCGCCGCGTATTAAAAGCAGCTCAAGCAATTCGTGAAGTCGTCAGTACGGCGATCATCACCGATTTGCGCGATCCGCGGATTGAAAATGTGACGGTGACTCGTGTCGAAGTTTCCGGCGATATGCGACATGCCCGGATCCACGTCTCCGTCATGGGTGAAGAAACAAAACCTCGAGAGGTCTTAAAAGGCCTCAACAATGCCGCCGGTTTTTTACAACGAAAAGTAGCAAACCGAATCGATACCCGTTACACTCCCAAACTACAGTTTGTTCTGGATGAAGGCCTCAAGCACTCGTTGGAAGTTACCAGAATTCTGGAAGAAGTTTTACCTTCCAATGATTCCACTGACGTGCCCGAAAACCCTTCAGACGACCTTCCTTAACCACAGAGCGACCGTGAGCTTATTTTCTCCCGGTCCCCTCCATAGATACACGACATTATGAGCGCTGCAAAACGAGCTTCATTGATTAAGAAAACCTTTACTGTACTTAAAAAGCAATTCACCAAAGTGCAATTGCCTGTAAAGGATCGCCCAATTCTTGAGCAACTTCTCTATGCCTGCTGTCTGGAAAACGCGACTCCAGATCAGGCCACCGAAGCGTTTAGTAAACTTCAAACACGGTACGTTGACTGGAACGAAGTTCGTGTAACTACAAACTCCGAACTGACCGAAGTCATGGCTTGCTTGCCGCAAGCAGCCCAATCCGCGAGACATCTTCGGCGAGTTTTGTTCAACGTCTATGAAACTCACTTCTCCTTTGATTTGTCTTTCCTGGCCAAAGAAGGGCTGAGTAAAGCGACTGCAACCATCCGCGATTACTACAAAGAAATTCCTCAATTCATTGTCAACTACACGGTTCAGAATGGATTGGGAGGTCATTCAATTCCCTTAAGTGTCGGAGCATTGGATGCTTTACAGATCCTTGGAATTGTTTCAGCCAAACACCGTAATCAGGGGAAAGTTCCCGGTCTTGAGCGAACCATTGCTAAAAACAAAGGCGTTGAATTTGGTGCCCTGTTACACATGCTGGGAACTCAGTTGGCCACGGATCCATACGGTAAAAAAACACATGATTTGTTGCTAAAGATAAACAAAGACTGCGGTGACAGCCTTCCAGAAAAACCGTCCAAGAAAAAAGCCGCGGCTGCCGAGGACGTAGAGGAAGAAAAGTCCACAAAGAAGAAAGCTGTAAAGAAGAAAGCCGCACCGAAGAAGAAA
>DEAW01000105.1:9556-59710 GCA_002348315.1 Planctomycetaceae bacterium UBA2972
AAGAAAGCTGCACCGAAGAAGAAAACAGCACCTAAAAAGAAGGTGCCTGCCAAGAAAAAGAAGGCTGCTCCTAAGAAAAAGACGGCCGGGAAAAAAGCTAAGAAGGCCGGACGTCCTAAGAAACCTCGCTAACGGATTCTGCGTCAATCAATCCGACTCTTTGGTCTCCGCCGTTGGTGATCTTCGGCCACCGTAAGCATGCATACAAACGCATGCAGTCCACTCGCCACCGAACCGAAGTAAAGTGAAGTGGGAGATCGGACGATGGATTTGATAGAATACTGAGACGTTCAAACTCTGAATTCTGTTTATTAATCATTCGTCATTTCTAATGTACAGCGAGAGTCTCTTGCGAATTCTATTCTTTACTTCCATCGCGATTCTCTGGGCATCGTCACTTTGGGCTGACGATGTGAGTGATTTCCAGATCCCGGAAATCGAAGCGGAACCACTACAGCAAACCAAACTCTCAGAATCTCACGAAGACCGACTCCATGCTGCAACCCTTTTTGCGCAGGGACGATTACAAGCGCGCCGGCGAAATTTCAATGAAGCTCTGCGATTTTACCAACGTGCCTGGCGTTATGATCGCTCCGTTCTTTCAATTTCGAATGAACTCATCCCGTTAGCGATGGGGTTGAAACGAAATTCCGAAGCATCGCGTTATGCCATACTGGCCGTTCAGGATGATGCTCAAAACTCCGAGTCTCTGATGCGTATGGCAATCGTACTTACTCGTAATAGCCAATACGCCCATGCCATAGACGCTTACCAAAAAATCCTGGCCCGGGAAGATGACGAAACATTATCGGTTCCCAAAGCACTCATTTCTGCAGAACTGGGAAGAACGGCTTTTCTGGCCCGGGAATTTGAACTGGCTGCGAAGTCGTTTGATCAGGTCAGTGTTGCGTTGGAGGATCCACAAAAAGCAGGCCTTACGCCTGTCCACCTCGCTCAACTTAAAGGAAGCACTGGCTCAGTCTTTCTGGCAATGCTCGAGGCCTACAAAGCAACGGAACAATTTCAGAAAGCCCGGCTCGCCATTGAGCAAGCACATCTTGCCGTCCCGAATAAACCACTAACTGCATTACGAACAGCAAGCCTGCTATTCGCGGAAGGTAAACACAGCGAGGCACTGGATTCCTTAGAAACTTACTTCCTCTCCAAATCGCTCGAGGCCAAAGCTGATCCCTACCGACTCCTGATTCAAATCAATCAAAGCCTGGTAGAAGACAAACCGAAAGCAGTCGCTAACTCCATCAAACAACTACAAGAAATCTTACAACAACAACCTGCCAATCATTTCGCAGGGTACACGCTGGCCAATCTTGCCAATGAGGCCGGCCAGCCCAAAGTCGCGCTGGAACAATATCGTAAGTTCATTCCTATTCAGCCAATGCTTAGTGGTTATCAAGGAGCGATTGATGCATTGCTGGCCCAAAAGACGGACGACGTACCGTTAACCGATGAATTGACCATGGAATTAGGTTGGGTATTAGGACTGGTATACTCACGCAGTAGAAGCTTTTCCTCACTGGAAGCTGAACGCATTGAACGCATCATCTCCGATAAAGCGCTACTCATCAATTTAGCTCGCTTAGTGTCCGATTATGCTGAGCAAGACCAGGTACCCGAAGCAGCCAGCGTTCATTTAAAAACGTTTACAAGTCATACCTCAGCAGCCACAGGCTTATTGTTTGCTCTGGCCAACGACTACAAACAATCAGATCGTTTTTTCGATTTAGCGATGAAAGAGGCTCCGCGCCAAAGCAACCAGTTTTACGAAACCTGGGGAATCCAAAACCTCATGGATGATCGCACCGAATCTGCCATTCGGATTTTTGAAAAAGCACTAGGCGATGATAACGTGCGAACTAAAACTTCGATCCATTTCCTGATCGCCGGCGCTTATCTGTTGGAAGACCAAAATCAAAAGGCCATTGAGTCGGCAAAGATCGCGGCTGAAAATGCCAACAATAATCCACGCTTGCTAAGTCGCTATCCCTGGATTCTGTATCATTCAGGCAAGTTGGAAGAAGCCGAGCAACATTACAATCACTTGCTCGAGAAACTGGGTTCCATGCAAGGTAATCCAACCGCTGCGGACATCGCTCGTGATGCCAGACTAACACTTTCGTATTTATGTCAACGATCAGGGAAACCTAAACAGGCCGTAGAGTGGTTAGAACAGGTTTTAGATCAAAATCCTGACGATGTCAGCGCGCTCAATGATCTTGGATACCTCTGGGCTGATCGAAATGAACACTTACAAAGAGCAATGCGGATGACCTCCCAGGCTGTCGCAGCTGAACCTGAGAACTCTGCTTACCGTGACAGCTTAGGCTGGGCTTACTATCGACTGGGGAAATTCGAACAAGCACGAGAAGAACTGGAGAAAGCTCGGGAACTCAATGACAAAGACGGCGTCATTTACGATCATCTGGGAGATACTTATCTGAAGTTGGGAAACAAAGAACAAGCGCGAAAGATGTGGCAGCATGCATTGGATTTATTCGAGGCCGAACGACATCCCGATCAAATCAAGCGTGTGAAACAAAAGCTGGCGACGGGCTAAGCCCCTAGGTCCCTGCTAATCAATTAGACCGGCTTGCATTAAAATAAAACTTCATCATTCTCATTACACCATCGCACTGAACGGATACCATTATGGCTGGACATTCCCATTGGGCCGGTATTAAACACAAAAAAGCTGCTGTCGATAACAAACGCGGTAAGCTGTGGAGCAAGTTATCTAAAGCAATTATCATTGCGGCAAAAATGGGCGGAGGAGACCCGGTCACGAATATCCGTCTGCGGCAGGCCATTCAGGATGCCAAAGATGTATCGATGCCAAAAGACAATATCACTCGTGCTATCAAGAAAGGTACGGGAGAATTGGACGGTGGGAACGTCGAGGAAATTATCTATGAAGGCTACGGCGCTCACGGTGTTGCCATCATGTGTGACATCATGACCGACAATCGAAACCGTACGGCACCTGAATTAAAGAAGATGTTTGAGATCCACGGTGGAAATATGGGAGCTACCAACTGTGTGGCCTGGCTCTTTGAACGCAAAGGATTATTCCTGATTCCCGTCGAGAGTGCCGATGAAGAGACGGTAATGGAAACGTCCTTAGAAGCCGGAGCCGATGACATTCAGGTTCAGGGTGACCAGTATGAGATCACTTGTGAACCTGAACTTTATTCTGATGTAGCAGATGCCCTGACGGCGGCCGAAATCACCGTCTCCTCAAAACAAGTAACTCGTATTCCAAATAATACGGTTGAATTGGATGCGGAGCAGGCTCGCAAAGTGCTCAAACTAATGGAAGCTCTGGATGATCACGATGATGTGCAGAATGTTTCAGCCAACTTTGATCTTTCCGAAGATGTGTTAGCCGAGTTGCAAGCCGACGCTTAGTGAGCAATTCTGCTCCAGTAATCGTCAAATGCCCCATCCACATGAAAATCCGGGCTGTTGTCGAGGTCATGACACTCCAGGCAGGAGTTCTTAGCCTCTTTCAGATCGCGATGTAGCAATTGACGTAAACTATCTAATTCGGCTTCGGCACTAGCAGAATCTGATTCCAATCTGACATGTTCACTCGCCGGACCATGGCAGTTTTCACAACCATTGCCCTCCAGACGCATGGTTTCCGCTAAACTCATAAATCCGGATTCATAGGGAACGTATTGCTGAGCCTGCCAGCCGGTACTGTGGCAGCTGAGACATTCCGGATCGAACTGTCTGGGAATCTCTGCTCGGCCATGCGGAGCAATCAAGGATTGAGTTGCATGAGAGTGCGGGGAAGATTTCCAAATATCAAATGCCTCCTGATGACATTGGGCACAGCTTTGACTTCCAACAAACCGATGTCCTGATGGGTGCTCTTCGGCCTGAATGCCTAATCCTTGAAAGCCCGCTCGTTCGAGCTCTTCCTGGTACTGCTTGAACATCGCCAAAACTTCACGCGAGTCATCGTAACTTGCATCCAGTGCCACTCGCTGGTACTTCAGTTGCTCACGTCCGTGATCCGCAGCAAAGAAACCAACCACGGACGCATACATACTCTTTTCACCAACTTTAAGAATCTTACGAGCACTACCCTGCACTTCTTCTAATTCGTAAGCAGGTTCTCCAGGAGCGCCTGCACATACAAACAAATCGAATCCCGAATTCTCTTTGGCCAGGTCCCGGACATAGTCCAGCGTCCCGTGTACTACCAAAACCTTATAGTCCGTCTTCTGGAACTCTGCATCATCAACCACAGCGGCAAGAGCATCCTGCGTGGATTCAACAATCAAGTCATCACTAAAAAATGACTCCAGGAGTTTCTCCGAAATAATACTCGCCACCCCGACTGAACTATCGTCCGTAGTAATCACCTGAAAGCGTCGAGTGAATTCGCGATCTAGAATAGCCACATTGGAGCTGATGAACATCGAATGGTTGTCATCATTGACGGCGGCAACAGCAAATAATTCTCCAGCTGGCAACTTGAGATCCGCTGGACCAATCCCCACAGCCTGATATTCCATTTTGCTTAGTAACTCGGCGGTTAGATTGAACTTTAGTTCAGGCTGTCGCCCAAATCTTCTAACCTGGTTACCAGCATCGATCGAAACAACCTGCCAATCCCTCTCCCGTAATCCCTGCAAAAAAGTATGTCTGCGAGCTAAGCCTCCTTTTTGTCGATCCAACCCTGTACAACCGCAGGGTTCTATATATCCGTATTGTCGACCGGTAAAAACAAGGACGAATACTGGATTCTCCCAACCGTCATAGAGCACGCCTGGGTTTGTTGGCTGATTATGATTAACCTCATCGGGAGTCTTCTCTGCAACAATGGGACCTGCGGAAGTCTCCACCTCCGGTTGTTCTGTCGGGTTCTCATCCTCCACTGAATCAATCGCCAACTCCTGTTTCTGCTCAGCATCATCGGCACAGCCGATGATCAGCGCGCATCCACACACGATCGACAGTAAGAGAAGGCCAAATTGCAGATAACGGTACTTAAGCGACATGACGTTCTCGTCTGAAACTATCTGGCAACAGAGACCAACACTTCGATTGATACTTCTTTCAGGAATGGATGTGACGTTTCCAACAGAATACGTGCCGGTGTGCCAAGATTACCTCCGCGGCGGTTGATTTGTTTCGCGTCTGGAGCAATTTTGATACTGAGGCGATGATGTATCGTCTTTCCGTTACCGATCGACATCGGCTCACCAAGACTAATTTGCAGATGCGACGCCGGATCAACTTCTTTGACCTTAAATTCGACCATCTCGCGATAAGCCCCTTTGACTACCAGATTGATACTCGTTTCCAATCCCTCGGCGGATGACACCGTCTTCAGATCAAGCGTTCCAATATGCTGGCTACCTTCTTCACGGGAAACTCGAAACCCTTTACCAAAAATGGAAATATCGGCATCGACTGAGCCATTTAAGAAGACGTCGACTTTAGGAGCATCCGGTAAGTTGGTCGTCAGCCGAACCGGGAAACTAAACGGGCCTGGTGGTAACCCCGGTTTTAGATGCACTGTCAATTCCTGCCCACTGAATGCTCGAGGCTCCTGCTCTACCTGCTCCCGGGTCAATGCCGCAAGTCCAATGTCTATTAAGTCTTCCGGAGTTTCATCGAGAAATTCAATCTCGACAATCTCAAGTGGCTCGCTGGTCTCTTTGTAAGAAAAAACTTTTCCTTTCACCGTAATGCCTTCGCCGGATGAAAGACCGTTCATGGTTAACGACTCGGGCTTAGGCATTACCGATTGGATGATATTACCTTTGATCACTAATTGAATTAGTCGATTGTTGGGATCGTTGGTAATCACATCGGCCGTTTGCTGAAATTGCAAAGTGGGGCCGACTTCCCGAGCAGTCCATTCCAAGCGTACTTCGACTGACTTTCCGGGAAGGATTTCATCCGAGGCAAGTGAGCTCAAGGTACATTTACAAGTAGTTTCTCCTTTGGTCAGAGTTAACGGTTCCGTCCCGTCATTTCTGACAACAAACGTATGACTGCGAACACCTCGTCGTTCCATCGTCCCAAAATCGTATTCGGTAGAGCCAACCACAACGGCGATTGGACCGTCTACGACTTCTTTTTCTTCGGCCTCAAGCTGACCAATCAGATTGGTAACACTTCCCGGATTGATAGGACGAAACTGCTCACGGATCCCAGTGGTATTCCATTGACTATGAAGAAACCCGGCAAGACTGCCAGTCGCAGCTGCAAGTAATAGCACCGTTAATAACCGCATGATAATTCTGCTCACTAATGATTTAAGAAAATGCCCGTTGCAGTAGGATGGGCCGGCTGAGGAACCATCGTAGATGATTTTTTAAGTCTACCACATCCACTTAAAAACCCCGTGAAAACCAACTGGCAAGGTTTCCACGGGGTAGGTCAGTATTATTTGGAGTTACTGTTCTGTCCCTTATTACGGAGGGTTCTCAGGATTTGTTCTACCGATTCCCCACTTTTTTCGATAATTATTTGCTGGTTAGTCCAGCCGGCAAATTCAACCTCAACCAGTCGACGGTTACTGAGTTTGAACTCCAGGTGTGGATTATCAGCATCCAACTCTAATGCTCTGTCGATTGACTTCCTCATCTCCAGTTGATCACCAGCCAAAAAATGACAAACTGCCAATCGAGCGTGAATGACGGCACTACCCGGGTAGAGTTCACTTTCACGCTGTGTGTACGCCAATGCCGTTGTCAGGAACTCTTCCTCCTTATAACGATCGAACATGAGTAACGCCTGCATCGAAAACAATTCATAACTGGATTGAGATTTAGGATTCAAGTCCAATGCTTGAGTTACCAACGATTTGTATTGCTCTAGTGTTGATACATCTAGTTCATTACTCAGCAACATAAACAACACGTTGGCGTATTCAATGTAGCCATCCGCCTTATATGGATCGGCGTCAATCGCCTGCTGTAAATGTTCCCGAGCCGGTTCTATTCGATTTTGCCGAAGATGATAACTCGCATGAATGGAATGGTGCTCAGCTGATGTGACTGGGAAGTGAAAAGTAAAAATCACTCCCAAAGTTAAGCCTCCCATAATCAATCCCATCGACCAGCGTTGTGAACGAGGCAGTTGCAGATGATCGGCTTCACGACGGGCTGGTTGGGCACTGACAAGGCAGATTCCCAGCAGTAGCCAACCGGAGAATGCTACTCCGGGATATGAAATTCCGCCCGCCACACAGAGGTTCACTAACCAACAAATAAAAGCGATCAGCAGGTGCTGCCGGTTTAGCTGCCCTCTTGCAACCCAATCCTGTAGCAGAAAGACCACAACAGCAAAGCAAGGGAGTGCGACATAGAAAACCGATAGTGGAATGAATGCATAACTCAGCTGATCTATGGCAAGTCCCAACACACACCCCAGACCCCCGGCCAGATAAACCTGATTGTCCGACAGGCGACGCATACGCTCCTCATTTTCTTGCGTGACCCCATCAGCCTTAAGACTCTGTCTCACAGCCAATGCGATGACAGCACACAATAAGAGCAATACCGGAAGGCCAAAACTCGTCAAAACCTCCAACATCCAGTTATGTGGGTCAGCAATGGATTCTGAAGCCGCGGCTGGTTTATAACGCGTATAGTAGTCCCGAAAATTTCCAGGGCCGACACCGGTCCAAAGATGATCGCCAGCCATGGCAGACGAGCTTTCCCAGTATTCCATACGGAAGCTAAGACTCTTGACCGATTCGGTGATGATCTTGGAATCTAAGCGATGTGTTAGCATGCCCAACGCAAAGACTAGTAACCCCAGAACACTCAACGCAGCAACAACTTTGATGGCCATTGCTCGGTAGCCTTTAAACAATCCGGCACCTATCAGGACACTCAGTCCAACGGCGCAGCATGCTGACCTGCTCTTGGTAAGTACTAAGCAAAAGGCGAGCACGCTGGCTAAGAGGAGCAGTTTCCCCAATTGTCCTTGGCTTTGCATGATGTCTTGTTGGCTTAACGTACTGAGTATTAGCAAAGTGAACCAGGGAGCAAGAAACCCAGCCAGTGAATTCGTGAGTGCAAACGTAACATACGGTTCGGGACTCTGTATGCGACTTTCAAAATGATATCGGCCTGGCGAACCGACTCGTGTTTCATTAATCCCTGCATCCTGAAGCAGTGCAATTCTCTGCTGAGCATTACCTTGAAAATACTCTGACCTAATCTCCGGAATTCTGACCAGGGAGTCATAGATACCGATACAGGAGATGGAGACGGCTACGGCCAGCATCACAGCAACCACGGCACGATTCACTCTGGCAGAATCCAACAGTTGAATAATTAAAGTGAAACCTACTGCAAATGCAACCCACTGCCACCAGTGGTTGAGCGCTGCACGATAATCCCCTGCCCCCAAACTGTGATAGACCGAAACGAACATCACTGCGACGGTGATACTAAGCAAAAAGGCCGGCCAACTCAGCCGATAACGCACCTCGGGAAACTTCAACTGATAGACTGCCCACAAACTTCCCAGTCCGATAAACCCCAGCGCTAACCAGCTTGTCATACCTTCAGAAACAGAGAGCCCGTCGCCTGTCAGAAAAGCTGTCGAAGCGAGCAATGCAATCAGCATCATTTGCAGAACATGCCGGCACCGCGTTTGCCGGTCTACATTCTTCATACTCTCAGGTGCTTGCGTTGACACTTTCCGACCCTGCGTTAACTGTTAATCTTATTGCGTGCCGTGTTTTCTAAAATGGCGATCAGCATGAGTACGCAAGTCGTCAGGATCACGATCAAGACGGAACCGGCCAAATTCACTTGCGGCAGAAGCAAAGCAGAAACGCCTGTGGTGGCTGTCACCAGGAACATTGTGAGCACGGCCCGGGGCTTTGACAGTCCAAGTTCCACAAGTCGATGTGAGAAATGAGATTGATCTGGCTGGAACGGACTGCGCCCTTCTGAAATACGTATCGCAATCACTGTACAGAGGTCATAGATGGGGACTGCCATTATCAGCAATGGAGCCATCACGGCATGCGTCACCGGATTCTCACCGTCCGTGTACGTGATAAGAACGGTCGTAATGGCAATACAGAAACCCACGAAATAACTCCCCGCATCTCCCATAAAAATCTTTGCTGGTGGTTTGTTATGCAGCAGAAATCCCAGCAGTGCTCCAATGAAGACAAGTAACAGACCGGCAACATAAAGCTGAGGGCCTTGCGAGGTGACGCCTGGCAAAACGACATACAGTACGAGCATGATCGAGCAGATCACGGCCACCCCTCCGGCAGCTGCATCCATATTGTCGAGCATATTGAATGAGTTAATCAGCATCACGATCCAAAAGACCGTACACCCAATCGTAATCACCTGATACGGGATGAACGCCGTAAAGTACCATTCCTGTAATACCACACACACGATCGCGACTCCAAACTGAATTGTCAGTCGCAGTTTCCAGCTCAGACCACGAATATCATCAATCAAGCCGGTTACCATCAGAATCGTTCCAGCGATTAATAAGGTCCACAGATTTCCTAACTGAGATTCGATGCCCTCGACATAGGGTTGTACCTGATCCGGCAACAGTTGGGTGAAGGAACCGTTGAGCATGACTAAGATGGAACCGAGTAGGAAGGTGGCCATGACGCCAAACCAAATCCCCAGTCCTCCCCCTAACGGAACAGGAGTCGTATGTACTTTGCGTTCATCGGGCTGATCGACAAGGCCCCACCTGGCAGCATACCGGCGAACCACGAAGACGGTTAACCAGCTGATGAGCATGCTGGGAATCGCAAGCAGAGGAAGTATCCAATAAGGAAATGGTGCGTCCATCGTCAAACCGAAGAAACAAACTGGCAACTTGGGTGAACAGAATCTACTGAAGCAAGTCGCCTGAGTATTACTCTACGGCTCAATTCCGATACTGTTCACGGAGGAAATTTCGACAATCGCTAAAGAACGAATGGTATTCGGCAGTTTGAAAATCCGGATACGTCCAACGGCTGGTTTGCCATTGATTACGGTGGAAGTAAATGGTTACTTCCGCGAAGATTCCATCAGCCAGATACAATCGATGATCCCGATCTTTGGTGGTGGCCAACACGAGTTTGGCTTCGGTCAAATAACCAGGGTCGATATTCACCGGACGAGCGACATGTTCACTCTTATTCTTATCGGCATATTCGTCTTCCCAGTCATTTGTTAGATGCTTGATTTTCGGCAAATCCTCCATATCAATCAGCGATTTCACGGCCCAAAACTGTTTTTTGAGTCCTGAACCCATACTCGGCTCATAATACGTCGTTTGATCGAACTGGTAGATTGGCGAAGTAAATGCAATCTCCCCCCATTGAAGTTCAATCTGCGACCGAACATAGTCCAATGACGATTCGGTGTGCCCAAAGGCTCCGACGACTAATAGCACATCACGTTGCGGTCGAATGTCACCCATCGTCTCTACTCATTCGTCCTTACTGACTGTTGCCATGATGGCAGTTTAGTATGAGCGTCCAAAGATGGCTCGCCGGGAGCTCGGCTTCCCGGTAAAGATACAGGTACCTTGCTCTGCGGGTTGATCGAGCGGCATACAGCGGATTGTCACTTTGTACTTAGCAATCGTCTCAAGTACCTGCTGTTCACCTTCCACAAAATGGCAGCTGGCAAAACCAGCCTGTTGCCCATCCTTTTCCGAAAAGTAGGCTTCAAATTCTTCCAGGGAATTGATCTCTCGAGTGTTTTCTTCTCGTAGTTTCAATGCGCGGTCAAACAAGCCTTGCTGGAACGATTCCAACAGCCCCACGACGCCACTCACGAATTCATCTCGCCCAATCGACTCGGTCGAACCGGTATCACGTCGCCCGACAAAGACCTGATTGTTTTCGATGTCACGAGGACCAACTTCAACTCGAATCGGTACTCCTCGTTTCACGTGATACCATTTCTTTTCACCACCCCGCATATCCCGATCGTCGATCAGGACGCGAATTTTTCCGTCCGCATAAAACTGTGATTCCAGATCCTGTTTCAACGCATCGCAGAAGTCCAGTACTTGCTGTTTGGTTTCATCACCTTTGATGATCGGAAGAATGACGATTTGTTTGGGAGCCAGACGTGGAGGTAGTACCAGTCCATCGTCATCGCTGTGAGTCATAATCAAAGCACCCACCAACCGAGTCGATACTCCCCAGGACGTGGTCCAGGCAAATTGCTGTTCGCCCTGCTGATCCTGATAAACGATCTCCTGAGCCTTGGAAAAATTCTGTCCCAGAAAGTGGGAAGTGCCTGCCTGCAGTGCTTTGAAATCCTGCATCATGGCTTCGATCGTTAACGTGGAAACTGCACCGGGAAATCGCTCGTCCACAGTCTTCTCACCTTTGATCACTGGCATCGCCATTACGTTTTCAGCAAAATCCGCATAAACATCCAGCATCAATCGGGTTTCTTCCAGAGCTTCCTCTTCGGTGGCATGGCAAGTGTGTCCTTCCTGCCAAAGGAATTCAGCAGTACGGAGAAACATTCGCGTCCGCATTTCCCAACGAACCACGTTGGCCCATTGATTGATTTTGATGGGCAGGTCGCGATAGGACTGAACCCACTTTGCATACATCGATCCAATAATCGTTTCGCTTGTGGGGCGGACGATTAATGGCTCTTCCAATGGACCAGCCGGTACCAGGCCTCCGTCAGGACCAGGCTCGAGTCGATGATGAGTCACCACCGCACATTCCTTGGCGAATCCATCGACGTGCTCTGCTTCTTTCTCCAGAAAACTCATTGGTATGAACAGAGGGAAGTAAGCGTTGACATGCCCGGTATCTTTGAACATGCCGTCCAACACCTGTTGCATATTCTCCCAAATAGACCAACCCCATGGCTTGATGACCATACATCCGCGGACAGGAGAGACTTCAGCGAGGTCTGCTGCCTTTATAACCTGCTGATACCACTGTGGGTAATCTTCACTGCGAGTAGGACTGATAGCCGTACGATTCTGTTTGCCCATGGATTACTTTCTCAATCAACCTTCTGTGTGCCAACCACGGCACTTGCCGGATTACTTTTTCTTGCCGAGACGCAACGTGTTAACAAGTAGCCCCCTATTTTAGGTCAGCCAGGCCGAATGCGACAACCAGAGAAATACGAATGCTCCCTTGTCGGTTCAAAGTTTTCCAGTAAGATTGCCTCTGAACAGGAACAACCTTGCAATTCCTTACCTCCCCTCTTACCAAAAATCGAAACTATGGGTCGTAAATACATCAATCAATTCAGTGAAGGCGAGAGCATCAATCAGGTGTTCGTCGCCAACGGGAAACAACTACGTCACAACCGACAGGGCAACCTCTATCTGCAACTTTCACTTTCGGATAAATCCGGCAGTGTGAACGCCATGCAGTGGAATGCCAACCAGGACATCTATGACAGTTTTGAAAATGGCGATTTTGTCCTGATCAAAGGAACCACTCAACTGTTCAATGGAAACCTACAGATCATTGTGCAGAATCTAAAGAAAGCCGATGAGTCGCGTGTCGATGAAAGTGAATTCCATACGCTAACCAATGAAAACATTGGGCAACTTATCGTTCAACTGCGTCAGTTTGTGGATTCCATCAACCAACCTGAATTACGTAGCCTGTCGCAACAATATCTCGATACTACTGAAATCATGGATAAATTCAGTCAGGCTCCGGCGGGTGTCAAAAACCATCATGCCTACCAGGGCGGCTTATTACATCACGTGGTTTCCCTGATGGAGTTAGCCGAATCTGTGGTTAAACACTATCCTCAGGTGGACCGCGATCTGGTTTTAGCGGGAGTACTACTTCACGATCTGTCGAAAACTGACGAGTTGTCCTACGAAAGGAGTCTCGAATACACCGACGAAGGTCAATTGGTAGGACATTTGGTCATGGGAGTGGAACTTGTTGGTAAACAGATCGCTCGCTGGGAAGCGGAACAAAACAAAACCTTCCCGCACGACCTGGCAATCCAATTGAAGCATCTGATTGTGAGTCATCACGGCCAGTATGATTTTGGCAGTCCCAAATTACCAATGACACTCGAAGCGTTGATCTTGCACATGATTGACAATCTGGATGCCAAGGTACATCAGTTCTCTCATGCCATGGACAGTGAAGCCAATCCGGGCGCCAACTGGACTCCTTACATCCCATCACTTGGCCGCAAGCTTTATAAGAAGACTTTACAAAATCAAAAACAGAATCCACCGTCTGCTTCCTCCGGCGATTGAGTTGGGGATTCCCTCCGTTAAACTTGTAATTATCGGTGGAAACGTCCAGAATCGGATGACAACTAACGGCTCAAGCGCCGGCAACAACACAAGAGAACCGACATGGACCTGCAAGAACTGGAAAGGCTGATTCTGGAACATATCCGGAAGGAAAACTATCATCCGGTCAAACCGAGGGTCATCTGTAAGCAGCTGCAATTGAGTCCGGACGACCGTCATCTGGTTCGCCGGGCTGTCAAAAGCCTCATTCGACAGGGAACTGCACGCTTTGGCCCCAAACATCTAGTCATGGCTGCCGATGAAGCTCCTCAAGCAAGTCGCCCTGCTCTTACGACTGCTCCTGCCGCTACTGCCGAAACCACCAACACGATCGCTGGAAAATTCTTCAAAGCCTCGGGAGGGTTCGGGTTTGTACGACCAGAAGGCACTCCTGCCTCTGCCGGACGTGACGTGGATCTGTATATTCCTCGTCATGACATTTTAGATGCCTACCACGGCGACACAGTACGCGTACGACTCGCGCCGGGAAGCCGTAAGCGAGGGCGGGAAAACGAGCAGCAACGAGCCCAAATCGTCGAAGTAATCGAACGAGATCGCTACCAGTTTGTTGGTACTTACCACGTGCTCAACGAGGTCGGGTTTGTAAAAGTTGATGGAACGCATTTTCAACAACCTGTGCCCGTCGGAGACCCGGGCGCCAAAGGAGCACAACCCGGACTCAAGGTGGTCATCGAAATGGTTCGCTTCCCTTCCGCGTATGATGATGGTGAAGCCGTCATTACTGATGTACTGGGAGAACGAGGGGAAACCGGAGTCGATACTAAAATGGTGATCGCAGAGTTCAATCTGCGAGTGGATTTCCCGGAAGAGGTCTTAGAGGATGCTCGCCGCCAGGCAGAAGCCTTTGATGAAAATGACTTCAGCAACCGCGAAGACCTGACGACGAAAACCACGCTGACCATTGATCCTTTCGACGCTCGTGATTTTGATGATGCCATTAGTCTCGAGCAAACAGAGAATGGACACTGGATTTTAGGTGTACATATTGCTGATGTTGCTCACTTCGTCCCCCCGGGGTCAGCCTTGGATGTGGAAGCAGCCATCCGGGCAACCAGTGTGTATTTGCCTGACATGGTCATCCCGATGCTGCCGGAAGTTATTTCCAATAACCTGGCAAGTCTGCAGCCTCATAAGAATAGATACGCTAAGACGGTCTTTATCGAATTCACTTCCGATGGCATTCCGGTTACCTGCGATGTCAAACGGTCAGTTATCAACAGTGACCATCGGTTTAATTACGAAGAAGTTGATGACTTTTTGTCGCATCGTGCCAAGTGGAAAGAGCAACTCGACGAGAAGGTTTACTATCTACTCGACCACATGCATTCATTAGCGATGTTGTTGCGAAAGCGGCGAATGGAAAATGGCTCACTGGAAGTTGGCCTGCCGGAAGTCAAAATTGACCTGGATAACCGAGGGCAGGTTTCCGGAGCACATCGAGTGGTCAATACAGAGAGTCATCAAATCATTGAGGAGTTCATGCTGGCTGCCAATCAGGCCGTGGCAACGCTACTGAATGACCATGAACTTAAATTCCTGCGTCGCATTCATCCCGATCCTTCCCCTCGCAAACTGGCCAAACTCACTCAGTTTGTGAATGATATGGGCGTCGAAACTGAAGAGATCACAAATCGATTTCAAATCAAAAAAATCGTCGAGCAAATCGTCGACAAGCCATTTGAGCAGTCCATTCAACTGGCAATCCTCAAGAGCATGCAAAAAGCAGTGTACGGTCCAGAAGAAGAACGACACTATGCGCTTAACTTCGAGCATTACGGACACTTTACTTCCCCCATTCGTAGATATCCTGACCTGACCATCCACCGGCTGTGTAATCAGATCATTGACAAAAAACCACCTGTACAGGATCTCCCAAAACTGATTGAGCTTGGAAATCATTGTTCTGATCGCGAACGTAATGCCGAGTCAGCGGAACGAGAACTAAAGAAACTAAAACTACTGAAATATCTGCAGGACCACGCCGACAGAGAATTTGTCGCGGTGGTGACCGGAGTCGAAAACTTTGGGTTGTTTGTACAGGGAGTCAAAGTTCCCTTTGAGGGACTTATTTCCGTCACTGCGTTGAAGGATGATCACTACACCATGGTGACTGGAGCCCATGCTTTGGTCGGTCATCGCAGCGGCAACGATTTCCGACTTGGGGATACTTTGGCTGTCAAAGTACACCATATTGATTTGGAACGTCGGGAAGTCGACCTGATGTTCGTCAAAAAGCTGATCTCCGTTGGAGGCCCACCATTGCAGCGTCCTCAGGCAGGAGACCGCGGGCGACAGGGACACCGAAAACGTCGGGGCAATCCGAAAAAACGCTCGACTTTACGAGCGATTGCTAAGCGAAAAAAGAAGCGGCAACGACGAAGATAAGGCGCGAAAGTATTTCGTTGTGGCTTTTTCGGGGAAAGTATATTCCCATTAGCTTCCGGTTCGATACAATACCTACGACTTCAACGTATGACTCAAAAACCACAAGGTCGCAAACACTTCCATGAATGACGCCGCCTCGCAGAATTCAAATCAGACTGCACTCTATTCCTGGCACCAACAGCAAGGTGCGCGGATGGTCGATTTCGCTGGCTGGCAGATGCCTATTCAATACTCGTCGATCGTGGACGAACACCAGGCCACGAGGCAGAGTGTCACCATCTTTGATGTCTCTCACATGGGTCGCTTGCGGTTTAATGGAGACGGTGCCGGTGCCCTGCTCGACCGCCTGCTCACTCGCAGTGTTTCGGACATGCAGGTTGGCCAGGTGCGGTATTCCCTGATGTGTAACCATGAAGGAGGTATCCTCGACGACGTCCTGGTCTACCATTTGGAAACCCCCAGTGGAACGCGGTATTTCCTGTTGGTCGTGAATGCTTCGAATCGTGAAAAAATTGTTCAGTGGATCGAAGCCCAGTGGCCTGATCAGGCCGCGGTTGAACTTTGTGACCGCACACTGGAAACGTCGATGCTTGCCATTCAGGGTCCCAATGCCATTGCCACCGTGGAACCGCTGGTCAGTATCAATGTCAGCGAAATGAAATACTTTCGAACGAAAGTTACTAACCAGATGAACAAGCCCTGTATCGTTAGTCGCACCGGCTATACAGGAGAAGATGGCGTCGAACTTATCATACGTCAGGGTCAGACCGAGCATGTGCTGCAGAATATTCTTGCTGCCGGCAGGCAATTCAATATTTCACCGGCGGGATTAGGAGCACGAGACACGTTGCGGCTTGAGTCAGCCATGCCACTGTATGGACACGAATTGAACGAAGAGATAAACCCGCTCGAGGCCGGATTAGCGTTCGCCGTTTCTTGGCAGGATCAAGCGGGGAACGAGCGAGAATTTATCGGTCGGGACGCCTTAGCTGAAATCAAAGATTCCGGACTCCAACGTCAACGTGTCGGACTGAAAATGGACGGCAGACGACCCGCTCGGGATGGCTATACCGTTCTCGCCGATGGGGAAAGTGTCGGGATTGTTACCAGTGGTACCTTCTCGCCGACATTGCAAAAACCAATCGCAATGGCTTATGTCTCTGCAGAGCTAGCCGAACCGGGCAAGCAGGTGGACGTTGATGTACGAGGTACATTGATTCCTGCCACCATCTGTCCGCTCCCGTTTTATAAGCGAACATCTTAACCAAATCATTCACACCGAACTTTCAAGGATTAGGACCAAAGCTGTGAACGCCGAAGATCTACTTTATTGTGACACTCATGAATGGGTATTTGTTGCCGAACAAGACGGTCAAAAGATTGCGACCGTTGGTATTTCGGCTTTCGCTGTCGAGCAATTAACAGACCTCGTTTATATGGAGTTACCCACCGTCGGAACGACGGTTACTGCGGGTGAAGAATTTGGCGAAGTTGAATCGGTGAAAGCCGTCAGCCCACTCTATAGCCCTGTCAGTGGCACGGTCGTCGCTGTCAATGAAGGCCTGCCGGACAATCTGGACACGCTCAATACCGATCCCTATCAGGCAGGTTGGATAATGAAAGTGGAAGTTTCTGATGACTTGCCCGCAAACTTACTCGATCATGCCGCTTATCAAAAGCAGTGCGGCGAAGCCGGGTAGACGACAACCACGACGCAGATACCGCTTCGACTACTCTCTTTCAGACGGCTGATTAAATGCCTTATACCTACAACACCCCTGCTCAGCAGGATGAAATGCTGGCAGCCATCGGTGCGGCGTCCATTGACGAACTATTTTCGTCGATCCCCGCATCCATGCAACTTAAACGAGCGTTGGATCTTCCACCAGCACTCGGTGAAATTGAACTAACTGCGCACATGCAGGAATTGGCTCGACAGAATACGGCCGTCTCCCAAAGCACATGTTTTATGGGAGCAGGAAGTTATGACCACTTCGTCCCGGCGGTCATCGATACACTCGCTTCCCGCGGAGAGTTCTATACCTCTTATACTCCTTATCAGCCGGAAGTCAGTCAGGGCAACTTGCAGGTGATGTTCGAATACCAAACATTGATCTGCCAGTTAACAGGAATGGATGTATCCAATGCCAGTCTGTACGACGGTGGTTCTGCCGCAGTGGAAGCTATGCTGATGGCGATCAGTATCACTCGTCGCAGTGACAAAGTCGTTGTGTTGGAGTCGGTGCATCCTGAATATCGACAAATCATTGAAACTTACTTTGCCACCATTGGTACCGAAGTCATTACCGTCTCGGCCGCCGAACAGTTGCAGGATGCTCTGGATGACCAAACAGCCGCAGTGCTGGTGCAGTCACCCAACTTTTTTGGGAATGTGGAAGACCTTACCTCGTTGGCCGAACAGGTTCACGCTGCCGGCGCCCTGCTGGTATGTAGTGTCGATCCCATCAGCCTGGGCATCTTAAAACGACCAGGGGATGCGGGAGTCGATATCGTTGTCGCCGAAGGACAGTCGCTGGGAACACCGCTGCTTTACGGTGGCCCCTATTTAGGAATCATGGCCTGTCGTGAGGAATTCGTTCGGAGACTACCGGGTCGAATTGCTGGACAAACGGTGGATCAGCAAGGTAACCGCTGCTGGGTGTTAACGCTACAGACGCGGGAACAACATATTCGCCGGGAAAAAGCAACGAGTAATATCTGTACCAATCAGGGATTATTCGCGTTGCGAGCAGCCATCTATCTATCTGTCATGGGACCTGAAGGAATGGGAGATGTGGCGGATCTGTGCCTGCAAAAAGCACATTACGCTCAACAGCAACTCACAAACCTGGATCGCTTTGAAGCAGTAAGTGATCGCCCCTTCTTTAAAGAATTTGTTATTCGCGACAAAGAGAATGACGTCAATGGACTGTTGCAGAAAGCCGAAGACTTTAACCTGCTTGCCGGCGTCGCATTAGGGCGATGGTATCCGGAATTGGAGGACTGCCTGCTCATTGCTGTCACTGAAAAACGCACTAAAGACGAAATCAATCAATTAGTGGAGGTTCTGGGATCATGAGAAACACACATGCCACTCAATTGATATTTGAATTGTCCACGGCCGGTCGATCCGGAGTGAATCTGCCCGCCTGTGATGTCCCGGAACAACCGAGAGAACAATGGATCCCGGCCGAACTGTTGAATGCAGAGTCCCCGGAACTTCCGGAAGTGACAGAACCTGAAGTTATTCGCCACTTCACTAATTTGTCGACGCTGAATATGAGCGTGGATACGCATTACTATCCACTCGGCTCCTGCACCATGAAATACAATCCCAAACGTAATGAACGCATTGCAGGTTGGGACGGTTTTGCACAATTACACCCCTATCAGAGTGAAGATTCTATCCAGGGGATGCTGCAGTTACTTTTTGAATTACAGCAAATGCTGGGGGAAATCAGTGGGCTCCCCGCTGTTTCTCTGCAACCGGCAGCAGGAGCACATGGTGAACTCGCAGCCCTAATGGTCGCCTCGGCTTATTTCAAGGAACTCGGCGAAACGAGAACCAAAGTCCTGGCACCTGATAGCGCTCACGGTACTAATCCTGCGAGCGCCCGGATGGCAGGTTTTGATTTTGTTACCATTCGGAGTCAGGCTGACGGCCGAGTCGACCTGGATCATCTTCGTGAAAATTTGGGTGATGACACTGCGGTCTTTATGATTACTAATCCCAGTACGCTGGGGTTGTTTGATGATCAGGTACAGCAAATCGCTGATCTGGTTCATGAACAGGGAGGATTGATTTATCTGGATGGTGCCAACATGAACGCCATTCTGGGAATCGCACGTCCCGGTGACTTTGGCGCGGATATGATGCACTTCAATCCACATAAAACATTCAGCGGACCCCACGGTGGTGGTGGCCCCGGTGCAGGACCCATTTGCGTAACAGACACCCTCCGCCCGTTTCTCCCGAATCCAACGGTCTCGTACTGTCAGGATTCGCAGGCCTACTATCTTGATACCGGAGACGACAAATCTATTGGCAGAGTGCGTTCCTTTTTCGGCAACGTAGGCGTACTCGTTCGGGCTTATTGCTATATTCGCACACATGGTCCGGATGGACTCAAACGTGTTTCTGAAATGGCAGTCCTGAATGCTAATTATCTATTGAGTCAGGTAAAGGAATTTTTGGATGTGCCTCACGGCGACAGGTGCATGCATGAATTCGTGGCCAGTGCCGAACCCATCAAAGAAAAAACCGGACTCAAACAACCGGCAATGGACATTGCCAAACGATTGCTCGATTACGGCTTCCATCCACCCACCGTTTATTTTCCACTGACCGTTCACGAAGGGCTAATGATGGAGCCTACGGAAACGGAGAGCAAGCAGACGTTGGATGCCTTTGCTGAAGTTCTAAAGACGATCGTCAATGAACCAGCAGAAACCTTACAAAGTGCTCCTCACTCCACATCTATTCGACGACCTGATGAAGTGCAGGCTGCCCGACAACCGATCGTAAAATGGACCGAAGCAACGGATTAACATTAAAGTCGATACGACTGGTCAAAGATCAGCCCACCACCGGGTCCTGGAATATGGCGATCGACGATGCGTTGTTGGCCGAGCCACTTCCGCCGGAAACAGCCATCCTGCGAATCTACCGCTGGTCTCCCGCAACGCTCTCGTTGGGATACTTTCAGTTACTCGAGGACCGCGAAGCTCATCAAGACTCTCAGCAACTGGATTGTGTGAGACGCGCAAGCGGCGGCGGCGCTATTCTGCACGATCAGGAACTGACCTATAGCTTCGTCTTCCCGTCGAGCGGACTTTCGGCGAACGAAATCAGTGATGTCTACGATCTCTTTCACGATTCTCTAATCTCTGTATTTCAAAGTCGAGGAATCAACGCACAGAAGTGCACTAATCCTCCTGAAATGGCGCAATCCGGAAAACCGTTTCTCTGCTTTCAACGCAGGTCTTCCGGCGATGTCTTACTCAATGACTATAAAATCGTTGGAAGTGCTCAACGACGCAATCGCCATCAAGTCCTGCAGCACGGAAGTATCCTATTGCGACAATCTTCCTATGCTCCGGAATTACCCGGAATTCTGGAACTAACAAAAATCGACCTCACTTCACTCGATTGGCTTACCGATTGGCTGCAGGAACTGTCCTGTAGGCTAAACTCACAACTCTCCAACTATACGCTGACCCACGAGTGTCTCAAAACTGCCCATAAAATCGAGGCCGATAAGTTTTTAAATGACCAATGGACTCATAAACGCTAGACACGAACAGTCCTTTCGGGGGGGTTAATATTTGACCCTTCCCTCCATGTTTGCTAGATTCTAAAGAGTTCAAATATTTTTGATCCAATCAGAAAAGATTGAATGTACAGCTGGAGCCTAACGGGCGATTGGAATATTAACCATCAAGCTCGACCTTGATTCAGTTGCTGCACATATCAAGCTATTTTTTATAATTTCTTTGCCTGATGAGTGTGAATAATAACGTTACCCGCCAGCGGGATATTTGCGATCGGTACCTTTAATTGACATACCAATTTTCCAATCGGACTTTTTTATTATTTCGGTAGGTCAGTCGTAGGAAACCGATGAAGGCAAAACTAAAAGTACTGAAAGGCCCTAGCGCCGGAAAAGAAATTGACATACCTGTGGCCAAATTTTTTATTGGTCGTGGTGAAGATTGTCATTTGCGTCCCAAGAGTGAAGCGATTAGTCGCCATCACTGCGCAATCATCGTAACCGATGTTCAAGTCGCCATAAAAGACTTTGGAAGTAAGAACGGGACTTTCTTAAATAACAAACGCATTGAGAATGTAGCCATTCTAAATAATGGTGATCAGCTCGTCGTTGGCCCGCTCTCTTTTGAAATCGTACTCGATCATAGCCTGGGTGGTACGAAAAAGCCCAAAATTCAGGGCGTCGCTGATGTAGCAGAACGTAGTGCTGGCAAGTCACAAGCGATGGACAGCCAGGATGATGACAGTATCGCCGGCTGGCTTACTGAATCGCTGTTCTCTGACGATGACATGAACACGACAGACACCGTGACGCGACAATTTGTGCTCGAAGATACCAATTCGTTTGAAAAACCAGACGATACGGAGGAATCTGCTACAGAAGACGTCGATGAGCCTGAAAATCTCGAAGATTCCCGAAGCCGAAAGAAACGCAAACCACAAAAACTACCTGAACGAATTGTGGTAAAAGAAGATGCGGAAGATTCCACAACCGCTGCTTCTGATATGCTCCGGCGGTACTTTAACCGATAACTCGACGGAGTTTATTCTGCACCAATCTCAATGGCTCATCTCTGTTTTAGATGGGCCATTTCTTGTTGCGTCTAATAGCAAACCCGTAAAACAAGTGGTTTGATTCCGTCATAACCGGAAATATCCCGTAAACAGTAATCTTTCCTCAAAACGTAAACTTTGACAAAACCACCCATCTTATCTAATCGTTACACCTTTTCTTTCTTATCTCTTCTACCTAACTGGTAAACATGTGGAATCATTGGATTACCTGCTCGTTAACAGGCTTATGACGGGCAGTAAACCAAGCGAATCCTAAAACCAAACTGGAGAGAAAAAATGAGTCTTTCAATTGCACCTGAACGAAACGAAGAAATACTAACAGATTCCGCAGACGACACCGGCCGTCGTCGCAAGATCGACCCCACAACATGTGAACGGGATTATTCCAACGACGAACGCGAATTCATGGATGCTATGGAAGAGTATAAACGTCGCAGTGGTCGCAATTTTCCAACATGCAGCGAAATCCTGGAAGTCGTTCGAGATTTGGGATACAGCAAAACTGCGTAACGAGCCAGAAGCCAACACCCGGCTTCCATTTGAACCCAGGAGTCCCCTTAAACAATAGTTAAATGGACTTGTGACAGGGTTTCAAAATCGCTAATCTTCCACTCCATTCCGAATAGTAACCGGAATCATGGAGGCTCGCTTTGGGAAGGATCCCAGGCCAGCAGGGATAGGTTAGTAACATGCACCAAAAAATAGACTACCGACCGACGGACAAACACACACGTTGCTGCCTGTGGGCAATCATCGCATTCTCACTGTATCTCAGTGGGTGTGGGCTGACAGCTAATAGCTGGAATGCTGAAGGAGTGAAGCTCTACGAAACGGGGCACTTTACCGACGCCATTGAACGGTTTCAATATGCTCTGGGCACCGATGAGGAGAATTCGGACGCCTATTACAACCTTGCTGTTACCTACCATCAAATGGGACTCCAAAGTAAGGATCAAGGATTTCTGAAGGAATCTGAAGCACTGTACAACCGCTGTCTAGATTTTGATGGAAATCACGTCGACTGTCATCGAGGGCTTGCAGTCCTCTTAGCTCAAACCGATCGAAAAGACAAAGCCGTTGCATTACTAACCAATTGGTCACAAGATCGCCCTCATCTGGCTGCCCCACATATCGAACTAGCTCGTATTGCTCAGGAATATGGAGATCAGCAGGCGGCCAGGCTTCATTTGGAAAAAGCATGTTCTATCGACAAAAACGATGCGCGTGCCTGGAAAGCATTAGCTGCACTCAATGAAGCTGAAGGACAAACCGAAGTCGCACTAGCTCAATATCAGCGATCCTATCTCCTCGATAACCAGCAGACGCAACTACCCACACGTATTGCCTCGTTGAACCAGCAAGTTCGCACAGGCGTGGCGAATAGTGGCGGAGCACCTGCGACGCGAGTGGCCGATGAAAACCTTTCCCGCGGTCGCTATTAAAATCTCTGCAATTTCCAGCCGCTGGTTCGATGCGCTCAGAATTTCGGGTGTGTACAGAATTACAGATTAGGCATAAAATCGCGGTTTAGACACTACTTTTTCATGTCAACTGTGAAAACTAATCCATGGCTCTAGCAGAACGCACCTACAACTTCAGCGCTGGTCCTGCCACCATTCCCCTCAAGGTGCTGGAACAAATCCAACAGGAGTTATTGAATTTCAATAACTGTGGCGCAAGCATTATGGAAATCAGCCACCGTAGTGCTCAGTTTATCGAAGTACTGGACTCTGCACGTAATGGTATTAAACAACTCTTAGGCATCGACGATTCGCATGAAGTTCTGTTCCTCCAGGGTGGAAGCCGACTGCAGTTTTCCATGATCCCTATGAATTTGTTGCGTTCAAGCGATGATCGGGCAGCCTATATAGTTTCAGGTACATGGAGTGGGAAAGCCTACGACGAAGCCTTGGGAACAGGAAACATCGACCTCGTTTGGAATGGCAAAGAGAGCAACTACAACACGCTCCCGAACGAAGTAGACTTAACGCTTCCCGAAGACCCTGCCTTTCTCTATTACGCATCGAACGAGACGATTCATGGTGTGCAGTTTCAAAGTGGCCTGCAAATCGATTCCACTCCGCTCGTTTGTGACGCCTCTTCCGATTTTCTCTCACGCCCGATTGAGATGTCACGACATGGCATCGTTTACGCCTGTGCTCAAAAGAACGCCGGGCCATCCGGTGTTACCATTGTCGTGATTCGTAAAGATTTGCTGCAGCGTAGTCAGGATAGCTTACCTGGCTATCTGAATTACAAAAAACATGTTGAGCAGAATTCAATGTTCAATACCCCTCCGACATTCGGAATTTATGTCATCGATCTGATTTGCAAATGGCTACTTCACGACATGGGGGGGCTGGAACAAGTGGCCACATTTAATCAGGAAAAAGCCAACTTGCTGTACGACGTGATTAATGAGTGCCAGGACATGTTTATTGGACACGCAGTTAAAGAATTCCGTTCAAATATGAACGTCACATTTAACTTACCCTCTGATGAATTAACTGCTCAGTTTGTTGAACAGGCTACCGCGAAGGGGCTTACCAGTCTCAAGGGCCATCGCAGCGTAGGCGGAATTCGCGCTTCCATTTATAACGCCATGCCTCGGGAAGGTGTACTGGCTCTTCGCGATTTCATGAAAGCGTTTTATACTCAAAACAGCTAAGACCATTGACCTTATACCATTCTGACCCCATAAAACTTCATCCAACTTCAGACTCACTTCATTCCCATTAAGTCCTATGCCTAAAGTAATTGTTCTCGACAATATCGCTCAGGAAGGTCTCGATCTTCTCGAACAAGCCGACAACATTGAATTCGTTGTACAAACCGGACTTGAAGGAGATGAATTAAAAGCTGCGCTATTGGAAGCTGACGGAGCTATCTGCCGGAGTGGCGTGTCTTTGACCGAAGAGGTACTTACGGGAAACTCCAGACTGAAAGTCATCGTTCGAGCTGGAGTGGGTACAGATAACATTGATAAGCCTGCTGCAACACGGCAGGGAATCATCGTCATGAATACTCCGACTGGAAATACTTTCAGTACTGCCGAGCACGCCATGACGTTGATGCTGGCATTGAGTCGCAATGTAGCGCCGGCGTTTCAAAGCCTTCGCGAAGGACGGTGGGACCGCAAAGCCTATATGGGTTCTCAACTATCCGGAAAAACGCTGGGAGTGGTTGGACTGGGTCGCGTCGGACAGGAAGTAGCGAAGCGAGCACAGGCATTTCAAATGAAAATCGTGGGCTTCGATCCGTTCCTGACCTCCGAACAGGCGGCTAAACTCGGTGTCGAACTATGCGAAACTGTCCACGAGATGTTACCGCGCATCGACTACCTGACTGTCCACACACCGTTAACACCGCAAACTAAAGGCCTGATTAGCCACGAAGAGTTAGCACTCTTAAAACCCGGAGCACGATTAGTAAACTGTGCCCGAGGTGGCATCTACGATGAATCGGCTCTGGCAGAAGGACTCGATAACGGAATACTTGCAGGTGTGGCACTCGATGTTTTCGAGACGGAACCCTGCACCAACAGTCCACTCTTTCAAAAAGATGGAGTGGTTTGTACGCCACATCTGGGAGCATCCACCGAAGAGGCTCAAACACAGGTTGCTGTGGAAGCTGTCGAGCTGGCAGTCAACTTCCTCACAACAGGTGCAATTCGACACGCAGTCAACGTCGCAGCGATTGACCCCACTACTCTGGAAACACTCGCCGGTTACCTCGAATTGGCCTACCGGATGGGCATCTTCCTGGATCAATGGGATGAAGGTGGAGTGCAATCTGTCAAAGTCGAATACCGGGGGCATGTTGCCGACGAAGACACAAAACTGTTAACCGCTTCGCTCTGTGCCGGACTGCTCAAAGAAGCTCTCGAAGAATCCGCGAACATCGTCAACTCGCAGGTGCTACTGAAAGACCGCGGTATTGAAATCAGTGAAACTCATTCGAGTGAGATGGGCGCTTTTGCTTCGTCCATGACGGTCACTCTGCAAACGGATAAAGGATCATACACGGCTGGCGGAACGGTATTCGGTAAAAACATGCCACGCCTTATCCGTCTGGATGACATGCGTTTGGAATCGTACCTTGACGGAAACATGCTGATCTTTGTGCATGATGACCTGCCCGGAATCATTGGTTTTATGGGTTCTACGCTCGGTATGCACGAAGTAAACATTGCTCAAATGTCTGTCGGACGAGCGATCGATGCTCAGCCTGGTGGTCGCGCCATTGGCGTACTCAACCTTGATAGCATTCCTTCAGCCGAAGTGAAACAAGCATTAACCGCTCAGGAAGGGATCCAGTCGGTTAAGAGTATTGAACTCCCAAACGCTGGTGAAAGACCACCCTGGATGTAAGGCCTGAAGGCTGAGCGTTCATCCCCTGATGCGTGTGGAAGTTAACGAGGCCGGGCTGGCCGAAACTTCGCAGTCGCCGAATCAAACCCCTGATAATTGGGAAAGGTCTGTTCGAGCCCCAGAGCCATGACTGACGCATAGGCCTGGTCACTCATGCCACACAAAAGCAATTGTCCAGCTCGTTCTTCAAGCTTATCTCTCAGGAGTATCAATTGACGCATCAGTCGCGCTGGCAGGTACATCATCGACTCTAAACTAACGACAACCCGCTTAAACAACGACTGCCTTATTAATCGATCTATCAAATCCGCCAGATTAATTGGCGTTTTCTCGATCTGAGCCAATGATGTGTTGAGTGTTAAACAGAGCCATTCTCCGTTCTGATGAGTATCTACAGACCACCCAGAAGATAATTCCTGCATTCTTGCGTTCCGACGTCGATGTTGTTCAATGTTTGTAAGATTAGCGAAGTAAATCGTACGGAATTCTTAAACCCGGCGTCAATCGGAGAAATCTCAGACAAGTCACGGCCGTCAAATCAGTGGTTCCAAGTCTGAGGGGTGGCGGATATGATAACGGATTAGGCCAATGGCAACCGAGGTTGCCGAGAGTGGCTCTACCTGACGCGACCTAAATGCACGTGCACCTGAAGAACCAATGAAGACCAACGAAATACGAGAAAAGTACCTGAGCTTTTATGAATCCAAAGGGCATACTCGATGCGCAAGTGATGTTCTCGTACCCACCTGGGACCCATCTGTCCTCTTCACCCCCGCAGGTATGAATCCCTTTAAGGACCATTTTCTCGGCAAAGTAAAACTCGACTTCACACGTGCAACCAGTAGCCAGAAATGTCTGCGTACAGGTGACATTGATAACGTCGGCAGAACATCTTACCACCACACGTTTTTCGAAATGCTCGGGAACTTCAGTTTCGGAGATTATTTCAAACGAGAAGCCATCACCTGGGCCTGGGAATTCTTAACGGATCCCAAATGGCTGGGACTGCAAGCTGATCGCTTAACGGTCACCGTTTATCTTGATGATGATGAAGCTGCCAAAATATGGCACGATGAAGTAGGCATCCCCACAAATCGCATTACACGTATGGGAGAAGATGATAACTTCTGGCCGGCGGGCGCACCCAGTGGTGGCCCCGATGGAGTCTGTGGACCCTGCTCTGAAATCTTTTACCTTGACCCTAAAGGCGAAGAAGTTGAAATCTGGAATCTCGTATTCACTCAGTTCAATCGAATCGGCAACCCACCAGATAACTTACACCCTTTGCCGAGCAAAAATATCGACACCGGTATGGGACTCGAACGCATCGCATCGGTCATGCAGGGGCAGGATACCAATTATCATATCGACATCCTGCGACCCATCGTGGAAGCCGCCGGAGAGATCGTAGGACTCGATTATGATCCGGCCAGCGAAGAAGGTCGACGGCTGCGACGTATTTGTGATCATGTCCGCGCGTGCACCTTCGCTGTTCATGAAAATGTATACCCCGGTCCCAATAAAGAGAAATATGTTATTCGTCGTTTGCTGCGAAGAGCTGTTCTGGACGGACATCAAATGGGTAAACGTGAACCCTTCCTGTACCAGCTGGTTTCCGCGGTCACCGAACAAATGAAAACGGCTTACCCGGAACTCTGTGAGACTTCTGACCGAGTGGAAAGTGTTATCAAACAGGAGGAGAATGCATTCCTGGCAACACTCGACGACGGTCTTGCCCGCATCGATTCTGCGTTTGCTGAGTTAAAATCTACAGGTAATGCTCAGGTCCCGGGTACAACCGCTGCCGATCTCTACCAAACTTACGGAGTCCCTCCTGAATTAGTCGAATCGATGGCATCCGATCTGGACCTTGGCTTCGACTGGGATGGTTTTCGTGAGGCCATGGAACAACATGGGCTCGAGTCCGGCAAAACACAGTTTGAATTGTTTAAAACCGGACCAGTCGAAGGGCTCAAAGAGACACTCAAAGAAACTCAATTTCATGGATATGAGCAAACCACAGCCGAAGCTGAAATCAAGGGACTCATCGTACGTGTTGAAGACGGAGAGGATCAGCTCCACGAATCGCTGGAAGCAGGCGAGCAAAAACTAATTCTTGTTACCGATGCCACAGCATTTTACGGAGAATCCGGAGGACAGGTTGGAGACTCCGGAACGATCGAAAATGAACATGGATCGTTTATTGTCGAAGATACCCAAAAAGATGGCGAACTGTTTTTACATTACGGATACCTCCAATCCGGAGTTTTAACCACCGGGCAAACGGTACATACAAAAATCGACATCCAACGTCGTGATGGTATCCGCCGAGCTCACTCCGCAACCCACATCCTGCACCACGCTTTACAAAATACGCTTGGCTCCCATGCTCAGCAACAAGGCTCAAAAGTTGACGAAGATTGGCTCCGCTTCGACTTTACTAATATGGAACCAGTCTCAGATGAACAACTCTTAAGTATTGAACAGCAGGTTCAGCAACTGGTCTCATCAGAACAGGACATTCAGTGGCAAACGTTACCTCTTGCCGACGCTCGGGCTCAGGGGGCGATGATGCTCTTTGGTGAGAAGTACCCTGATCCGGTACGCATGGTGTCGATAGGGGAATTCTCCAAAGAACTTTGCGGAGGGACTCACTTAACAAGCACCAGCGAAGTTGGTGATTTTCAAATCGCATCGGAAGAAGGAGTCGCTGCCGGTACCCGCCGTATTACAGCACTTACCGGAACCAAAGCTGCAACTTACATTGCCGACGTGGTATCCCTTTATGACGAAGTGGCTGCAAAACTAACTACCACCAATGGTCAGTTGATCTCAGCAGTCGAACATTTGACCGGTCAAATTCGCGATCTAAAGAAACATCTTTCTAATGGGAATACCAACGCTGAATTGGAATCCTGCGATCTATCCGATAGTGACTCAGAGCTTAGTTATGTTGAGAAACGTACAGAGATTCGATCGGCTTCACGAATGCTCAATGTTGCGAGTGCTGATTTACTTGACCGAGTCGAATCGCTTTTAGCTGAGAAAGACAAACTTCAAATGCAACTTGAGCAACTTAAAGAGGCTGGCGACGTCTCCTCAGAAAGTCTGTTAGAGAAAGCTGTTGAAATCAATGGCACGTCGGTCGTTGTAGCTGAAGCCAACGGTGCCAATCCGGGATTAATGCGTCAGTTGATTGACCAAATACGAAAGCAAGTGGAACCTTCTGCCGTCTTGTTATTGGCAAGTCAGGGAGACGACAAAGTAGTATTGGTAGCTGGCGTTAGTCGCGAGTTGGTAAAAAAGGGAGCCAATGCCGGTAATTGGGTTCGTGAAGTGGCTCCTGTCGTCGGAGGCGGCGGTGGAGGTAAACCAGATATGGCTCAGGCTGGCGGCAAAGACCCAGCCCAGATTCCCGCAGCCATTGAAAAGGCGATTGCCGTCATCTCTGAGATGCTGAAGTAGCGTCTAACAGAACACTCAAATGAAAAACCCCCTGTCGGATCAGCATATGATTCTATCCAACAGGGGGTTTATTCTGTGTGAGCTATACTCGTTTAGAGTAATGCTTTCAGCGCCGCTAAAGCAGCTTCGTAATTTGGCTCTTCGGTTGCTTCACCAACAACTTCAGCGTATTGAACGACGCCTTCTGCATCAATGACAAACGCGCCTCGCGCGAGCAATTTCAATTCTTCGATTAACATTCCCCAATTATTGCCAAAGGAACGATCCTGGTAGTCACTGACTACATGTAGATTTTCCACACCTTCGGCACCACACCAACGATTTTGCGCAAATGGCAGGTCGAGTGAGATGGTGACTGCATTAACCGAGTCCCCTAAGGCTGCTACTTCTTCGTTGAATTTCTTAGTCTGTGTTTGGCAGACGCCCGTGTCGATCGACGGGATCACACTAATCAGACTAGGCTTCCCTTTAAGACACTCAGTTCCAAGAGTTTGGAAACCGTCTTTAAAGTAATGGGCAGTAAAAGCAGGAGCTGGCTGTCCAACAGCAACAGCTTCGCCTGCAAGTGTCATGGGGTTACCCTTAAATGTGATGGCACCACTTCGTGACATAATGTTCAATCCTCTTGTAGTAAAACGTGTGAGTTAGGTTTCAACCCATATTATACAGTTAAACCATTAAACAGTTAGGCAGTTAGACAATTAAACAATTAGACAATTGGGCAGTTAGTCAATTAGTCAGTTGTCTGCCTGTCTGCCACACTTACGGGCGAAGCCTGTATGTAGATTCACAGTACTGGCTATGGCCGTTCGGCCTTCGCCTTTTTACTCAGAGACCATTGGGCCGCCGTCGCCCTCTTTCGCCGGGCGCAGTTTATACACCATAGTCCGTAGGACGTCGGCGTAGCGGCTAAACTCACTGGCTCGATGCGTAGACTCGGCGGAGATATTTTATTTTGATGCAGCTTAGCCGCCACAATCCGGAGTCCGACGGCCGTGTCTGACTGCCTAACTGCCTAACTGTTCTCCTGCTGTTCTTCTTCATTCGGTTCAGCAGGCTCTGCAACTTCATCGTCGAGTCCCATACCACCGGCAGCCAGGATCAGAGGCTTGAGTTCTTCAGCGACATCTTTGTTTTCAGTTAGGAATGTTCGAGCCTTCTCTTTGCCCTGGCCCAGATAAACATCACCGTACTTAAACCAGGAACCACTACGAGTGAGCACTCCGTGCTTCACTCCCAGATCAAGCAAGTCACCTTCATAGCTAATTCCATGGGTGTGCATCATATCGAATTCGGCGATCCGGAACGGAGGTGCCACTTTATTCTTTACGATCTTCGTTCGTACACGCTGCCCCACTACTTGATCGCCATCTTTAAGTTGAGCGATTCGGCGAACGTCTATTCGACAGGAACTATAAAACTTTAAGGCACGTCCACCAGGAGTGGTTTCCGGGCTACCAAACATCACACCAATCTTCTCGCGAATTTGGTTGATGAAAATCACCACAGTTTTGCTCTTGGCAATCGCTCCGGTTAGTTTTCGCATAGCCTGACTCATCAAACGAGCCTGTAGGCCAACATGGCTATCACCAATCTCACCTTCCAGTTCTTTGCGAGGAACCAGAGCGGCAACCGAGTCGATAATAATGACATCGACCGCATTGGATTTGACGAGCATTTCGGTGATCTGCATCGCTTCTTCACCGTTGTTTGGCTGACTCACCAATAAGGTATCCAGTTCCACACCAAGCTTCTTTCCCCAGCTTGGGTCAAACGCATGTTCCGCATCAATGATTGCAGCAATTCCATCTGCTTTTTGTGCCTGAGCGGCAATATGCAGTGCCAGCGTCGTCTTTCCACTCGATTCCGGACCGTAAATTTCAATAATCCGGCCGCGTGGTACACCCTGCCCGCCTAATGCCATGTCTAACGACAAACTACCTGTGGCGATCCCTTCAATCTTATGCCGCTGATCCGTACCCAAAGGCATAATCGATCCTTCACCAAACTGCTTTTCAATCTGCTGAAGTGTTGTTTTAAGATGAGCGTTTCCTGCCATCAGCGCATCTGCCTTCTTAGCCGATGATGACTTCTTGGCCTTAGAGCCTTTTGCCTTCGTTGTCGTTGATTTCTTCTTTGCCATCGTTTCTGTTGCTTCCTTCTTTACAGCTACCATTTCTGCACTCCTTTATCGATAACTCGCTATTGTGTTTCAACTGCAATCAAGTTTTTTTCCGACAGTCCGATGTCAAATCACCCTGGATAAGAGCTCAACCAACACCATCTCACTTCCGATCACTATCAAACTTCACAAACTCTTATGTAGCCTGAGAAAAAAGAGCCTCAATGCCGACATAGTGAACAAATACCCATCTAGTGAACACTTATACACTATATCGACATGGCCCTGTGACAACAAGAGGTTTTTACGCCTCGATTGTCGTTTTTCTTCCTACTTGCTTCCAAATGAACATAACGCTTAATACAAGCAACATTTGATTGCCCCCTGGTAGAAAAATGACCCTGTGAGAAAAAATCACTGTCGTGGCCGCCAACAAGACGTTTGACTCAAAACAACAAACAAACTGAACAAACTCAATGAGCTGTTCCAACTTTCCAGGCCGTTCAAGCCTGGCGAGTCTTGCTTACTGGGGGGTGCTTTGAATCACTCCTGCCGGCGACACAAATACTATCGCGTGGGGTCGTGACACGTTTGGTCACTGGATTGAGAAAAAATAAAAAAAGCCGAAAATAGTATTTCCGGCTTTCACTTAGGATTCGAGCGTTTTGAAATGGCGTCCGGAAAAGCTGCTCGAACGGACGCGCGACCTCGGCCGCTACTTACGCAGATCGTAACAGGCAATACCACGCTTAAGTCGAATGTACATAAAGCCATCAGCAATGGCCGGCGTTGTACAAACCAACGGGCCATTACCGAATTGTTTTCGCAGGATCACTTCCGCTTCCTTCTGACCTTCGGCAGTCTTCTCGAGTTCATCAATTCCCAACAGCTCCCGGAACGCCGATTCATCTGCCAATAGTCCCTCACGATTAATCCTGGCCTGCATCAACGGTTGATACCTGGCTGCCGCCTCAAAAACTAACAACCCATCAAACGCATAGAAAACCTTATTATCCGCAGCAATCAGTGAAGTATAACGAGGTCGATTCAAGTCCAGCATGGTTTGCCACTTTGCTTTACCAGACTCCAGATCCACACACGCCAAGCGACGGTCTCCCTGAACAAATACTAAGTCATTGGTTGCCACTGGAGTCGAACCTGAATCCGCCGCTCCGTTAAATCGCCAAAGTTCATCCGGAGTCGTTTCGCTCAATCGATAACAAACTAAGCCCGACTTACGGCTTTGTCCGTAAACCAACAACTTATCCTTAGCAATAATCGGCGTCGCATTACCGGCACCCGACTCAACCTCCCAAATCAACGTCCCGTCCTCCGCATCGAGACAAACGGTCATCCCCGCTGCGACATTACAGATCACCCGAGCCCCCTCGCTCGAATCCCATATAACCGGACTACAGTGAATGTTTTTCTTCACTTGACCGACGTACTGCCAAAGTAACTTGCCCGTATTGACGTCCAAAGCAAACAAACCGTCACACAGCACAATCGCCCGATCTCCTTGCACAGCAAAGGAAGACTGCAAATACTGGTCACGAAATTCACCCGGAACCTTCACAGACCAAATTGTCTTGCCTGTCGTCACATCGACAGCCCGCGCCGTACGACCGGCACTGAGGACGAACAACTTGCCATCAACTACCGTCGGAGAACCCGATTGAGCAAAACGGGTATAAACACTCGAATACTCATTAACCCAAACCACTTTTCCATTCTTACGATTCAGGCAGTAAACATACTCGTCAAACCGAAACCCCTTCGCTCGAGCTTCCTGTTCATCACGACGATTCACTTCATACTCAGCATACTGCTCATCAGTCATCCCGACTCGCTTCTCAGGCGGCAAATACGGAAACTTCAGCGGCGGTAATTTCTCCTGACTCGATTGGGTCTTCTTATGCGTAAACAAATACACAAATTCCCCAGCCACTACAGGGCTCGACCAACCACTACTTGCCGCTGCCGGCAAATCCTCCTCACTCACATACCAGACCGGCTTCACCCCTCGCTTCGGCAAAGCATTCAGCAAATCCGGGCTATCCACATCAACGCCGGACCGATCACTGCCACGCCACTGATTCCAATCCGCAGCCATCAACGCCCCGCTAAAGGATATCCAAAAAATCGCCAGAACCAATGTGAAGAAATGAAAAGGTCGGCCGGGCAGGTCCAGGATGCCACTTTGGCGAAGCTTGTAAGTTACGGTGTGATTCGACATTCAATGAAGTCCTACTGGTAGTGATAAACGATGTCTAAGAATATAATGCGACGATTACTAATTACAGACTTCATTATGTGTTGAAGGGCCAGTTATGTCACTGCTTGTTGTTGGATCGATTGCGTTTGATAGCGTGGAAACTCCCACCGACCGCCGAGATAACGTCATCGGAGGATCCGCCACCTATTTTTCTTATGCCGCCAGTTACTTTACGGACGTAAATCTGGTGGGAGTCGTAGGTGAAGACTGGCCTGAGGAACATACGCAACTGCTTCAATCGCGAAAGATCAACACGGAAGGTCTCGACATTAAACCCGGGGAAAAGACATTCTCATGGAAAGGTAAATACCTGCCCAACATGAATGACCGGGAAACGCTGGAAGTGAACCTCAACGTATTCGAAACATTTAGTCCTGTCCTGCCTGAAAGCTACAAAGACACTCCTTTCGTTTTCCTGGCCAATGGCGCTCCCACCGTACAAATGCAGGTCCTCGATCAGGTCAACCATCCCAAACTGGTCGTCGCCGACACGATGGACCTGTGGATCAATATCCAAAAAGATGAACTCCTGGAACTCATCAAACGCATTGACGGACTGGTTCTCAACGACAGCGAAGCCAAACTACTCACTGGTGAAGAAAACCTCGTCAAAGCAGGTCAGGCGGTCCTCGACCTCGGTGCCAAATTCTGTGTGCTGAAAAAAGGAGAGCACGGAGCGATGTACTTTGGCGATGACGGCTGTTATGTCCTCCCCGCCTTTCCCACCGACCAGGTACTCGACCCAACCGGAGCCGGTGATAGTTTTGCCGGAGGTATGATGGGGTACCTCGCCAGTCAGGATGCGACAGATCCAGCTAGTATCAAACGAGCACTCGTCTATGGCACACTGGTTGCCAGCTTTAACGTCGAAGACTTTAGCCTCGAACGCATGAAACAAATCGAACGTCAAGCACTGGACGAACGATTCACTCAATACCAACAAATGCTAGCGATCGACTAACCGGAAAGCACTCCCTTGAAACCACTGCGAACCTTTATCGCTGTCAACGTCTCTCAGGATACATGCCGAGTCGCCGGTCGCTTAATTAAGCAACTTGCTGCGGTAGATGACGGAGTGCGAACCGTACAAAATCAAAACCTGCATATCACTTTGAAATTCCTCGGCGAAGTACTCGTCGAAGAAACTCCGGCTATCTGTAATGCTGTAGAAAGAGCCTGTGAATCTTTGTCGAGCTTTGAGATATCCTGCGGAGGACTCGGAGCCTTCCCGGAGCAGGATCGCCCCAGAACGCTTTGGCTTGGAGTGCACCAGGGACAGCAGGAGATGCGAGCGTTACAGCATCGAGTCGATCAGGAGACGCAACAACTTGGTTACTCGGGTGAAAACCGACTCTACGTACCCCACCTCACTCTCGCTCGGATTCGACACTTCCAGGGAGACCCGGAAAAGTTACAACAACTATTTGACCTCTACAATCCCGGACCACTGACCGAAACCAGTGTGACAGAAATCATCACCTATGCCAGCTTCATGGAACGCGGCCTGCCACGCTATGAAGTACTCGGTAGAACAAAACTGAAGTGACAATCAGACTCAGCTGACTAAAGTGTTGATTGGTAATCTGTAATTTAGAAACCATGAGTTTAGCCGCTACGCCGACGTCCCCCGGACTAAGGCGTATAAACTACACCCGACGAAAGAGGGCGACGGCGGCCCAATGGTCTCTGAGTAAAGAGGCGAAGGCCGAACGGCCATAGCCTGTGTTTAAATCCCGGTACAGGCTTCGTCCGAGCTCTCAGGCTGCTCGTTGTTTTTCAGCGTGCTTACGTTTGAGACGATTTAGTTTTTTCCGCATCGTCTTAAGCTGTTTACGACTCATCTTGGTCAAATCGTACTGTTCCCAAAAAGCATCTTCGTCGAACGGCTCATGGGATTGAGACTGCGGCGGCGGAATCATTGGAGTGGTCTGATGCGTCAGCTCATCCTGAGTCTCATAGACAGTCGCATCACGCCCCTGGTCGGATGCATACGCACTCTGCTCTTGTTCGGCTTGATTCTCGTGACTCGAAGCGTAGGTCGAGTAAATCACTTCTTCTATTTCTTCTTGCTCCTGGTCTGCCTGTTCGTACACTTGTGCCTGCTGTTCGACGTATTCCTCATGCTCGGCTGAATCCTGCTCAGCTTCTAATTCTTCCTCTTCTTCCTCTTCATAGTACTCAGCTTCCTCTTCATACTCGATTTCGTCGTCTTCCTGCTGCTCAAACTCGTCATACGATTCAACCGGCTCAGCCATTTCCTCGTCCTCGAATTCATCCCAGTCATCCCACTGAGGATCTTCCACTGACTCAGCTTTCTGCTGTTCAGCGTCCAATCCTTCAGCTTCGGCAACCCGTTTCACTCGCTTGGACTTGACCCCCTTTTTACCTGACGTCGTCACTCCACGTTGCGCATTCCTGTAGATCTTTCGTGCATTCAGCCAGGTCATTAAACAAATCAGCAAAGTGGCTGACATCGTCAGCGAAGACTGAGCCACCTCGGTCGTTAACTGCGATTCCCCGATCACATTCCCAAGACGAGAGCAACCTGCCGCAATCAGAACGACTGTCGACGCAAACATCAGCGTCAGCATGCCGGGGCGTCCCTTAAATTCCAACAATAGCCGCATGGCCATATAGGAAGCTCCTAACGTCACCAGGGCGATCCACCATGTGACTGCCTGGTCCCAGGGCGTCGACAACTCTGTTTGCGACAAGGGGATCATCAGCAATTCGTGTAACCCGGTTGAGGCATCAACACTTAATATTCCGGCGAAGGCAGCCAAATGCAGCCACAGCCGATACCGTCCTTTGTAATCATCCGCTTTGTGTCGTCTCAGCAAGTAGACCATTACCGCCCCCACACTGAGCAGCAACAACATAACACTCAAACACCAGCTGGCAAGATTTCCCGGACCGGCGATTTCAAACAAATGGCTAGGGAAATGCGAATCCTGTAGTGCACGGGTATGCAGAAAGGCCTGCTGACAGCCATAGATACTAATTCCACCAAGCAGCAACAAAGCAAGGTAAGCCCACAGACTCTTGGGAATCAAATCCGTTAGTCGCGGTTGGTTTTCCAACAAGGCATTGTCAAAGTACTCGCGCACTCCTTCACGACCTGCCTGATTCTTCTGTTTTTTTGATGGGGCTCGCGCCGTCGATGTCACGTGTCAGATCCGTCCCTGAATCCGGGTGATAATGAGTTCAAGTAAGCGCAGCACCATCGGCGCAGGCTCATCTATAATCTTCGGCACCAAAACGGTTGGAAATAAAGGAATTCGAGTGGTAACCTTCCAGGATGTAGCATCTTTTTGAATAACCGATGAAAGCTTCCCTCAAGCGAGTGAACTTCCTCACAACAGACTCAATATGTAATTGCCTGAAAACCGTTTTTGCGTTATCTTCGAGTATTAAGCACAAAAAACACGGCTGTCGCTCTCGTCATGACAAACCTTGAACTCAGCGTGTTTTCAAACTCGATATAGTCCCTGTTTTAGTACAGAAAGAATGAAATGGCTTACGAATTACCCGAACTACCTTATGCGTACGATGCACTGGAACCACACATCGACGCACGCACGATGGAAATCCACCACAGCAAGCACCATGCCGGATATGTTGCTAAAGTTAACGCAGCAATCGAAGGCAGTGATCTCGAAGGTAAATCCGTAGAAGACCTGGTCTCCGATTTAGCTGGTGTTCCAGATGATAAACGCGGCGCCGTTCAAAATAACGGTGGAGGACATGCTAATCACTCACTCTTCTGGTCCGTACTCTGCCCAAACGGCGGCGGTGAACCTTCAGGCGACCTTGCTGAAGCGATCAATGGTGCATTTGGCAGCCTGGACGGTCTTAAAGAACAATTCTCAGCAGCTGCCGCAACTCGCTTCGGAAGCGGCTGGGCCTGGGTCAGCGTCGACAATGGCCAATTGGTCGTGGAAAGCACCCCAAATCAAGACAGTCCTCTGATGGCTGGCCGAACCCCAATTCTGGGACTCGATGTTTGGGAGCACGCTTATTACCTGAACTATCAGAACCGACGACCTGACTACATCGCCGCATTTTGGAATGTAGTAAACTGGGATGAAGTCGCTCGCCGATACGCAGCAGCTACTGCCTAGTTTTTTCGGTAATCTTTCATCGAAAAGCGTGACCTGAATTCTGTTCGGGTGACGCTTTTTTCATGATTTTTTCCTTCTCAAAAATCCACACTCCAAACGAAACCCATATTGACCCGAGTCGCCGGCAGTTGATACTATCGCGCCACGCTAAACACCGTGTGCATCCCTCATTCCATGGACGGATTGGGCGACACTGCCGTTGTTAAGAATAGACATTGCAACAGAAGCATCGTTTAGTGAATTAATTGGTTTATGGAAGGAATAGGAAAAATGAACGCTTCTAATCGCCGATGGCTCCCTGTCATCGCCATCATCTGTGCATCCTCAGTTTGTCTGACTGGATGTAAGTCTTTTAGCTGGAGCCAATTGCCCGGCATGAGCTATTTCGCCAAAGACGATAAACCGGCACAATCCTACTATGGCACTCAGAATACTCCCTCCAGTGAATACGCTGCCTCGACTGTCGATTACTCACAGCGATACGGCAACACAGAAGGTGAAGGTGCTGCGGCACAAAACACCTACGGTCAACAATACGAATCGACCAACGTAGGTAACACTAACTACCTTGCGACTCAACAGCCGACTCAGCCAAACACCGGCCAACAGCAATCCTACGGTCAGCAACAACCCTACAACAACCAAACGGTCGGCTATCCTACTCAGGCGCAGCAGTACCAACCACAACAAAACTTCAATACTGCCCAGCCACAGAATACTGCAACCTATCAACCTCAAGGGAATGGACAGGCAGTAACCAAGCAGAACGTACCAACAGCCGGCGCGCTGCAAGACACTGCCGGAAGCAACTATAGCGGCGGAGGATTCTATAATCCCAACGCAAATGCCGGCTTATATAACGGCGGCACCGCCATGAACACCGGCCAGAGAAATACTTACCAACCCGCCGGAACCGTTCAGAATCAACCTGCAACTGGTTTTCAGAACACTCCGACCGTACCCAATTATGCGACGGATCAGAATTCCGGAGCGGCCGCTTATGTGAGCGAAGCTCCTAATGGCAATCAATTCGATGGAGGAGCTTACGTTCCCGCAGGAAACACCACTGCTCCGATGCCAGCTTACCGCCCCGGCAGCACAGGCGGCACAAATGGATACTACACTCCCAATGGAGGCAACTTCAACGGACAGTAGTCCAAAACAACTGACTCGTTTGAAAGTCGACTTTCCAATCTACTTTCTTTCATAAACCAAGACGGCTCCGGGCACTTTTGTTCGGGGCCGTTTTTTATGAGCGATCCTGATCGGTTGTTGTACCTGATCAGCGTCAAAGATAAACTTAGCAATGTCATCCTCGGACTAGTTAACTTTGAAACCACCTCAACGTCAGGAGTCATCCAATGGCATTCAGCCTGGAAGGACATGTAGCAATTGTCACCGGAAATAGCAGTGGCCTCGGTAAAGAAATCGGTATGGCATTAGGTCAGGCCGGAGCCAAAGTTCCCGTCAACTTTTGCTACAACGAAGAACGCGCTCAACAAACACTCGCAGAATATCAGGCCGCAGGCATCGAAACCTGCCTGATTCAGGCAACAGCGATAACCGAAGAGGGGATCGACAAGTTGTTTTCGGAAACCGAATCACAACTCGGCAACCCTGACATTCTGGTTCCCAATGCCACTTGCGACCAGCCTCATAAACCCATCGACGAATACGACTGGGCCTTCTACCAGGACATGATCGACTTCTTTATCAAAAGCCCGTTCCTGATGACTCAGCGGGGGATGGCCCACATGAAACAACAGGGATGGGGCCGAATCGTGAACATCGTCAGTGAGGTCTATCACCGTAGTGTCGGAGACTTTAGCGCTTACGTGGCAGCGAAAGGAGGCCAGATCGGCTGGACACGAAGTATGGCTTCTGAATTTGCCGACTGTGGCATCACCGTAAATATGATCGCCCCAGGCTGGATTCCTACCGATCGACACGCTGATGACCCCCAGGAAGAGAAAGACGGTTATCTGTCGTTGATTCCTGCCGGACGCTGGGGAGTGCCTCGCGATGTGGCCGATGCAGTACTCTATTTTGCTAGTCCGGAAGCTTCGTTTGTGACCGGACAAACACTTTGTGTCAACGGTGGCTTAACTCCATGGTAAGGGGAGGTTCACCAATTTCATGAGTGTTCCTGAAGATACACCGGTACCACCTGATCCATCTGAGAATCCCGAGCTCTCCACAAGCGGCAAGGGACTCACCTGGGCGACCGTGCTATTGAGTTGTCTGATTATCGTACCTGTCCTTTCTCAATGGCTACCTTCCGAGGTCGCTCTATGGAAACAGGCGGCTGCCAGAAATCAATGGCTTGCTGACGATCGAGACAGAGCTCTGGCTCTTAGTCATGAAGCACTCAGCTGGGACGCTCACAATTCAGAGATCTTGACGGAGCAGGCCGAGTGGTTAGCTGAATTGTCTGAGTATGATCAGGCGATCGATATTTATGAGAAGTTAATCGAAGGATCTGTCGAATCGGAATTGACGATTCAATGGCGGATGCAGCTTTGCAACCACTACAACAGTCGCGCCATTGACCAGCAACGAGAAGCCACTGAAACGTGGCAACAATGGCAAGCCATTGATCAGTGGTACGCTGATGCGGAACGCGAATTAAATCTGCCGGTCGCCGCTCGTGCCAATTTACATAATAACCGAGCCTATTTACTGGCAGTCGGTAACACCCACCTTGAAGAGGCTCTGGCAAGTTCCAATCTAAGTCTGGATCTTTTTGGAGGCGAAGTTTACTGCCTCTACAGTGATCCTCTGTTCTTTGTTCAATTTGCGTATCAGGCTTATGAACAGAGAAACTACAAAGAGGCGTTACAGCATCTTAATACGACCGTCGAGAGACTCGATCGAACCTATGCACTGCTACTGGCAAGCACTCCGACAATCACCTGGAAGGATTTTGAAAAGCGCGAGATCAAAAGGCGGCTTGAAAACCTCTCGCTTGTCTTTGGCAATATATTACTGTTCCGAGTGCGCTGTCATGAGTTGATGGACTTGCAGAACCAGCAGGCTCAACCGGAGCAGCAAAACCAGGGAGAGGTGCGAGAACCAGCGTTGTCCAACGGATTACCGGATTTAGAGCGAGCGACCATTCTGGGGGCCTCTCAGGAAAGTTTCAGCCCCGAAGTTTTCTCCAGCGACCTTCTGTTATCTCCTCAAACTCAGGCTCTCATTCCCATGGCGTTGGACACTCGGGGATTCCTTTATTACCAGCAGGGCTATCCGCAGCTGGCTTTGTTGGATTTGGAAGTGGCCGTCCAGGCGACTGAATTTCAGCTAGAGCATTTTGAAGATGCTCTGGAGAATGAAAAACACAGGATTGCCAATGCCGATCTGGTAAGGAAACAACAGCACGAGCGGCAAAAGAATCTGGCTGTGATTCTTTACCACCGATCTTTAGCCTATGATGCGACGCATCAGGTAGCCCGAGCGAAACGGGATCGGCAGCGAATTGCCGACCTGGGATTTTCTGCGTCCCCTTTATTACATTAATGCTGCGATTGCACGGCAAAAATACGTTGAAGTTGCGGCTGTGGGGGGTTGTTCGAATTTTTTAATAATGTATCTTTTTAGTAATCATCTGGTCGAAAACCGTTAGGGGTTTTAGGTCATCTGATAGAAACGAGTTCAGAATTCTTTGTCGATTGTCCGATGAATTGGTCATCATCAAAGGTCTGAGCTAGACCCATTTGGCCCTGTAGCTCAATTGGTTAGAGTACCGGACTGTCGATCCGGTGGTTGCGGGTTCGAGCCCCGTCGGGGTCGCTAAGCCACAATCCGTGGCGAGTCGTACTGACTCGTGTAGCGGTTTGTGGCTTTTTTCATGCGCTGATTTTGGCTTCTATATATAAATCAGACATCATAAATAATAAGATATCGGAATCTTACCGTTTCTTGAATATATTTAATAATCTCAAGCTAATTGGCAAATATCCTTAAGGCATAAGATCTATAGACTTAAATCCATGACCTACAAACAAATCACCAAAATCGCTTGTTTGTTAGCTTTCATATTAGGCATCAGTTTACCGGGTTGTGAAGTTCCGGACGAATACGGTGCCTATAAAATAATCATCCAAAAACGTTCTGGACGAACCGAAAGTTTAGCCTTCAGCCCTAACGGCCAAAGAATTATGGCAGGCTGCAGCGCAATCGGCCGACCAACAATTGAAGTCTGGGATACGACCACCGGAGAACGACAACTTGCGATTGAGCATCCAGAAACTGTAAACAGCGTGGCTTTTAGCCCGGACGGTAAATTTATTGCGAGCGGAGTCAGTAACTATGATGCTAACTACGCAGTCAAAATATGGGATGCCACGACCGGCAAACAAAAAATATCACTCGAAGGTCACGATAAGGCGGTTATGAGTATCGCATTTAGTCCAGACAGTAAGTCACTCGTAAGTGGATGTGTCGGCGGTACAACCAAGATTTGGGACCTGAAAACAGGTAAGGAAAGATTAAGTCTTGAAGGACACCAGATTGTTCATCATGTAGCATTTAGCCCGGATAATACCTTCGTCGCAAGTGCAGGTGAACCAGACACTATCAAAATCTGGGATCCTAACACCGGCGAGGAAAAACTCGTTCTGGACCACCCGCAGCTGGCAATCTATTGTTTTGCATTTAGCCCAGATGGCCAAACCATTGTCAGCGGTGGTGGCAAGGCGATTTATTTCTGGGATCTCACTACCGGACAGCAAAAGCTACCCGCCGTGAGGCAGGCCGGCTGGATTGAAAGTCTAATATACAGTCCTGATGGAAAAACAGTAATTAGTGCAGGCAATGACCGAACCATTAAAATATGGAACGCCTTTAACGGTCAAAAGAAACGAACTCTAAAGAATGGATTCGTGAAAAGCCTTGCCTTTAGCCCGGATGGTAAGACTTTTATCAGTGGGGGTACCGATCGCATCAAAATCTGGGAGCTCGAAAAATTGCTTAGCCCTGATTTCTGATGTGTCGATATAATACTAGACATGAACACGACAGAAAATCAGCCCGCAGAAAATTCGATTCTAGATAAAGATTCTCTGGCTCAGAATTCTCTTCCAAGGAAAGAAAGTTTTTTTCGACACCACGGACATAAAATCGCAATCGGTGCAATTCTGCTAATCTTTGTCGGCATTCCACTCTTGCTGGCTGCTCTAGAGTATCAGCAGAAAATAAAATTAGAGCCTACCGTATTCTATTTGCTCGAACAAGTTGCCAAATATTCTCTGATGACTGCTGGTATTTTTTGGTTCTTCTTTTTCGGGGGTGCCCTGGGGTCCTTTCTCAATGTCGTCGCCTGGAGGCTTCCTCAAGGACGAACACTTTGGGGCTCCTCTTACTGCCCCGGCTGTGATACAAAACTAAAGCTGCAGGACAATTTTCCGCTCTTCGGATGGCTCTGGCGGAAAGGAAGATGCCGAACCTGCCAAATGGAAATCGCTGGGCGTTACTTTATAGTGGAACTCATAGCCAGTGTCACGATTGGTATTCTGGCACTTGTGGAATTAATCGGAGCTGGCGCCAATCTACAATCAACACCCGACCAAATCACGTTCTCCTTTGAACGATTTGCGGCAGCACCAGAACCACGATTTATCGGCTATTTTCTGTTACACTCTTCACTCATCTTCATCTTAATAACCGCTGCTCTGATCACGCTACAAAAACAAGCTCTCCCCAAAAGTATCTTGGTTTTTGGATTTTGTATCTATATCATTACCTCTGTAGCCTGGACTCAGGCCTTACCCTTCACTGAAAACCACCTCGAAATAACCGATACTAATGCTTCCTTTGCCAGTATTCGGGCAATGTGCTGCGGGCTGATAGTCAGTCTTGTAGGCGGTCTGATACTCACACGCTTGTTGCCGGGAAAACGGCTGAAAGGGAAATGGGATTTTACACTACTGCTGATGCTTGTTGGGGCTGTCCTGGGATGGCAGGCAGCCGTCGTTACGATAGCATTGACCACACTATTTACACTCGTTGGCAGACTTATCTATAGTAAATGCACACCAACTGAAGTATTGTGGCTGGCTACTTCTATCACGATATACACATTACGAATCTGGATCGAACAATGGCAGAACGGACCATTGGATGGTGGAAGCTAATTCAACTCAATCGCTTCCTCTAAATGTGCATATAACGGTTCAAGTGCATGCTGCATCGTCGCAAGCTCATCGCTAAGCCCTTTCATGACACTACCGTCACGTAAAGCTTCGTCCAGAGCCATCTCAGAATAAATCGCTTCGATACGCAGTTCCACTTCGGCGATCTCGGTTTCAATTTCCTCAACCTTACGATATGGAAATTTCCGCTTCGGTCGCGGTTTGGAATTAGATGCTTTGGTGGATTTCTTCTCTTTAGCAGTTTCCTCCGCCACTTCAGTCTTTGTTGCAAGTCCCACTCGAGTCTCTTTGGCCAATCCGCGATCAATCAAAGTCTGATAGGTCGAATAATTGCCGTTGATGACACGAAAACGTTCTGGTTCGACGACCAGCAACATATCACATACCTGATCCAGAAAATATCGATCATGGCTAACGATAACAACTGTCCCTTGGTAATCACGTATCGTTCGCTCCAGAGAATCTCTAGCCCACAGATCCAGGTGGTTAGTCGGTTCATCGAGGAACATTAGATTAGCATCCCGAGTGGACAACCAAGCCAGCGCCGTTCGGTTTCGTTCCCCACCACTCAATTGACTTACTTTTTTAAACACCATTTCTTTGGTAATTCCAAAACGTGCCAGCAGATCCCTCCGTTCACGTTCCACAAATTCTTTATGGTCCGGACGAATTGCTTCGACAACTTCTTTTTCGCTATCGACACAGGTTAGATGCTGATCAAAATAGGCCGTTTTGACCTTAGCTCCAACATGAATTTCACCGGCATCCGGTTCCAAATCACTATTGAGGATCCTCAGTAAAGTTGATTTCCCTGTCCCGTTCGGCCCCAGAATTCCCCACTTTTGCCCGCGCAAGATATCAAACGTCAAATCTTCAAAGAGTGGGAAATCAAATGCTTTTGAAATATGCTCAGCACGAAGAACAATATCACCACTCCGTTCGGGAGCAGGAAACCCCATTCTGGGAGCGATTATTTCACGCGGAGCCCTGACGCGGACCATCCGTTCAAGCTTTTTGCGCCGATCTTCTGCCTGCGCGGTTTTTTGACTACCGATATGTCGACGCACAAATTCTTCGAGCCGGGCAATCTCATCCTGCTGCCGTTCATAGGTCCGACGCAGGACGGCGTTGCGTTCGTCCTTCTGACGCATGTAGGACGAATAATTGCCTTTATAGATTTCAATGGTTCCCTGATGAAGCTCAATCGTTTTATGAGCTACCTGATCGATCAGGAAACGATCATGACTGACCAGCAAAATTGTTGCCTGACTGGCTGCCAGAAACTTTTCGAGCCACTGTGTCGCGTCAATATCCAGATGATTGGAGGGTTCATCCAGAATCATCAAATCCGGTTCGGCCAGTAGCAATTTGGCCAGAGCGAGACGGTTCTTTTGGCCGCCTGACAATTGTCCGACCGGCTTTTGGAATTCTGCTTCTACAAATCCCAGGCCACTAAGAATTCGCTCAATACGATGATCAATATTGTAAGCATCCTGTTGATAGAGTCGCTCCTGCAGGCGATCGTACCGTTCGGCCAGTTCGTCCTGCTGCTGCCCGGTCGCCCGTGCCATTTGTTCGGCAACGTGCTGAGCCTGCTCGGCCAACGTGGCCAGTTCTTCCAAAGCCTGAGCGGCTTCTTTCCAAACCGTTTTATCTTCTTCATATTCCGGTTGCTGCTCGAGAATGCCAACGCGAATGCCGGAATGAACATCGACCATTCCACTGTCCGGCTCTAGTGTCCCGGTAATGATATTGACCAGCGTACTTTTCCCAGCTCCGTTAGGCCCGACCAGAGCCACATGATCGCCACGAGAAAGCTCGAAGGAAACCCCGTCCAGGATGGCTTCTTCCGAGAAATATTTGACGATCGTGTCCACCCTTAGCTGAATCATGCTTATCATTATGGGCTGAATCGAATTCGAGTGTAAGCAGGGTTGTGCTCAGAGGCGATTTGGCAACTGCAGGCGGGCACTTGGTAACTACTAGTCGACTTTTCTATCCAATGTTAGAATCGACTTTTTGGCACCGATATTTTGCCGTCGCTGTATTAGTTTAGAACCACTCATTTCCCTATTGTTATCTTGAAAGAAAACCACCGATGAAGATTGCTGTCATTCCTGGTGATGGAACCGGCCCTGAAGTAACCGATGAAGCTCTTAAAGTACTCAAAGCAGTCTCCGAAATGGACGGCTTTGAGTATGAACTTACACACTATGATTTTGGTGGAGATCGTTATCTTCAAACTGGAGAAATCCTACCTGAAGGAGCCGTGGAAGAACTGAAGCAGCAGGATGCTATTTATCTGGGAGCTATTGGGCATCCGGACGTGCAACCGGGCATCCTTGAAAAAGGGCTACTTTTAAGCCTCCGATTCGCCATGGATCAATACGTTAACCTGCGACCTGTCACACTCTACCCGGGCGTGGAAACTCCGCTGGCTAATAAAGGCCCGGACGATATCAACTTTGTCGTCATCCGCGAAAACACCGAAGACATGTACTGCGGCATCGGCGGATTCCTCAAGAAAGGAACTCCGGATGAAGTCGCATCACAAACGGCAATTTACACTCGTAAAGGTTGTGAACGAATCATCCGCTACGCTTTCGAGTACACTCGCAAACGCAATAACCCGAAAGGCAAGCGACTCACACTGGTCGGTAAAACCAATGTGTTAACCTACGGGCATGATTTGCTGTGGCGTACCTATCAGGATGTCGCCAAAGACTATCCCGATGTGGAAGCTGACTATAACCATATCGACGCTGCCTGCATGTGGTTTGTGAAGAACCCCGAATACTATGATGTGGTCGTCACGACCAATATGTTCGGCGATATCATCACTGATTTAGGTGCCATGATTCAGGGTGGTATGGGCGTTGCTGCCGGCGGGAACATCAATCCGGATCCCGGCGGAACCAGCATGTTCGAATGCATGGGTGGTAGTGCTCCGAAGTACACAGGCCAAAATGTCATTAACCCGATTGCTGCCATTGCTGCGATGGGAATGTTGCTTGAGCAATCAGGACATCCCGAGTCCGGTGAAAAAGTCACAGCGGCCATCAAAGTGGTGACAGGTACGAAAATGGAAAGCATGTCTGCCGGTCGCATGGGCTACTCAACAACAGAAGTAGGCGACCTCGTTTGCGAAAACCTGTAAACCACAGGACGACTTAGGCACAACTGTTTAGAATGAGAGACGCGGACGTTGCATGATGCTACTTCCGCGTTTTTTCATGCTCCTCAACTACACCACCATCGCTTATGATGCTGAACCTCAAAACCGATTCACCGGAACGCTGGCTCGAACAGGTCGACAATCATCTCGAAGAGATCCTGATCGATCATGCCCATTGCGAAAACAAAGCCGCCCGGGCCGCGTTAAACCTGTTAATGTCCTACGTGGAAAACGAGAAGCTCACAATCAAGATGACGGAGATTGTGAATGAAGAGCTTGAGCATTTCCATCAGGTTCTGGGGATGCTCAAGAAACGAGGGATCAAGTTTCGACGGCTATCACAAAGCAATTACGGTAGCCAAATGAAGCAACTGATCCGGCCACAGGAACCGCAACGAGCGGTCGACCGGCTATTAGTCGCGGCATTGATCGAAGCTCGCAGCTGTGAACGATTTGACCTTTTACGACACCACATCGATGATGTTGAACTTTCCGATTTCTACGACGCTCTGTTTGTCTCCGAAGCCAGACATTATTCCGTTTACGTACAACTGGCGGCAGATTTTGCACCGCGACGTGAAGTCGAATTGCGGCTACAGGATCTAGCTCGGGCAGAGGCCGAGATCATTAATAAAGGCGATACCCTGCCCCGCATGCATAGCTAACGAGCCTGGCACTCTTTGAATAAGCAAACGGGTAAATCTTAGTTCTGACTAAAATCAACTCGGTGAGTCTTTTCAAGCCCTAGCGGGTTCTTGATGTAGTCCTGATAACATCGGGAACAAAGATCATAACGACGTCGCTGATAATCTTCGTCGACATAGTCCAGATTTGATTCGCCCAATTCATCAAGCAACTCTTCGATCTCCAGCAAATGATCCCGCTCATCTTCGGCGGCGTCCAGTTCAGGCAAATCCATTGTGGCCTGAACTTCCAGTTTTACGACGTAGCGTAAATCGGTTGTGCTATCGATCGGTCGTTGACAACAATCACAGGAGTAATGAATCATCTCAATGATTTCCTAGATTGAAAGTGTTCTTGCGAACGCAAGTTATTGACAAGGTTTGGATGATCATCCATGTCATCCTCTTTTAATGTAATCATCATGACTTATGGAATGCAACAGAATGTGAACTGAAATTCAGAATGGCTTTTACCTGAAATTCATTTGCCTGAATTTGGAAGCGAGTGCTACCATCATATGCATCTCAGAATCTGCTTGGTCACATTGGCTGAGCCACGACTATGACGTACACCTGGATTAGCTGCGGCTGATTCGGAGAAAGGAATCGACGCATGATTGCGTCTGACAGACCAGGACTGGACTCACAGGTATTACTGCTCAATCGATTCTACATGGCAATGAAGGTCATCACTGCCCGACAGTCCTTCATTCTGCTCTGCCGCGATGCCGCCGAAGTCATCGACGTGGAAGAAGGTCAGTACTTCAATTATTCGTTCGACGCCTGGCAGGAGTTAAGTGAATTCCGTCAGGAAGAAGGAATGATCACCAACTGGATCAATGCTGCCAGGCAGGTCATCGAAGTTCCCCGAGTACTACGATTGACCAACTATGACAAGATCCCGCAAGCAACAATTCGCTTTAGTCGAAAAAATCTCTACCTCCGTGACAACCAACAGTGTCAGTACTGTGGTAAACAATTGAGCTTTAGTCAGGTCAGTCTGGATCACATCCAACCTCGCAGTAAAGGAGGAGAAACATCCTGGGAAAATATCGTTTGTAGCTGTACCAGATGTAACACCCACAAAGGCTGCCGTACACCTAAAGAAGCCCGTATGAAACTACGTTCAACACCGTCCAAGCCTAATCCTTTTCAGGTACTTAATCTGACTCCCACCAATCAGACTCTGGAAGCTTGGTTACCATTTCTTAAACACCAGATGGCCTCGAGTTAAGCGAGGTTCAGATTAGGGTATAAGGTACAGGGTAAAGAGCAGAGAAACTGTTGGGACAGGCACGCAGCAAAAAGGGCATACACCGGTAATCTCCAGTGCATGCCCTTGATCTTTTTCAGCGAGCTGGTGGTTCTTTGTTAAACCAGCGGATCTTTCTTCTCAGTAATTACTTCTAACTGCGGAGCGAGTTCAGCATTCAACTCCAGGAAACCTTCCTGCCCGGCAGGAACATTATCTTCGTGGAAGATCGCTTCCACGGGACATTCCGGCACACAAGCTTCACAGTCGATACATTCTTCCGGGTGAATGTAGACCATTTGTTCACCTTCATAGAAACACTCTACAGGGCAAACAACAACACAGTCGGTGTATTTACAAGCAAAGCAAGCTTGACAAACTACATGAGTCATGAGGATTCTCCTCTCACAATCGAAGTGTTCGGCGAAAAACACTACGACTTCAGTGATGAATAGATATATACGGCTATTGAGAAAAATCGGCGTTTCATTTCTGAAGTTTCACCAATTCAA
>DEAW01000105.1:60093-60413 GCA_002348315.1 Planctomycetaceae bacterium UBA2972
AGTTATCTTTTTCGAAAAATCTCAATTTTCCATTCCTCAGGGGAGTCGCCTTCCGTTCAGCATTCAGATTGGCTTGATTAACACATAAATCGATGTTTTTAATCCATAAAACAGATGTCTGAATTACCCGGATTGCATGTCACTGAGGCACGATTCATATTGCCTCAAAACGGTGAGATTTCTAGAATCCAGTGAGTTTGAGAGGGGGTAAGTCTGCTTCCTCCAGTTTCCTGGACGTTTTGCGTTAGCATAGTCACCGTGGCACTTTCAGAATTTGATCGCGAGTTGATCGACCGATGTCTCTCCAGAGCTCCCGAGGC
>DEAW01000050.1 GCA_002348315.1 Planctomycetaceae bacterium UBA2972
AGACATATAAATGGCATTGAATTGCCATTGAGAGCGTTGTTAACACGAATGTGTTTGTCAGAAGATCCTTAGGAAGGCTCCTGGTTATGGGCACAGAAGAACGAAGAAATCGATTATTAGAGTTAATTCGGCTAGATGGTTTCTCCACATTGCCTAAATTGGCGAATTTATTAAAAGTTTCCGGATCGACCGTGAGGCGTGATCTAGGTTACTTGGAGAGGTTAGGAAGTGTGAGGCGCACCCATGGTGGCGTGTTTTACACCGGGCCTAGCCCCAAATTACCCCATTTCGATCATCGACAGCAGTTACAGTTCGGTCGCAAGAAGGCGATTGCCAGAGTGGCCGCGTCGTTGATAGAAGATGGAGACACATTACTGCTTGATGGTGGCAGTACGACTTATGAGCTTGCGAGCTTATTGATCGGCAGGCCATTACAAGTGGTCACCAATTCATTACCGGTAGCGACATTATTCACTTCAAGTGATGGTTCGGATCTGGTTTTGATAGGTGGATATGTACACGGTCGAACTGGTGTATCGGTAGGTCCTTATGCCAATTTGATGCTTGCTGAACTCAATGTTCAAAGGGCAATCATTAGTGTTGCCGGGATTACTGAACGCGGTGTTTTTAACAGTAATTTATTGCTGGTGGAAACTGAGCGAGCGATGTGCCAGTCAGCGGATTCGGTGATGGTGGTCGCAGATAGTACTAAGTTTGGTCGTTCCAGTTTGGCATTAATGTGTGAATTAGAACAGCTTGATGACATCGTGATTGACGATGGGATCGAACCGGAATGGGTTAAGAGACTAGAAACGGCTGGTGTGAGGGTACACCTGGCGGAAACTGAGAAAGTAACAGCAGAGTAGAAGGAACAGGTTTTGAGTGCGGAAATAATATCAAACCCTGCAACCGGTATAGAAGGATTGGACCGTGGTGTCGTCGAGCAGATCGTGCGGCAGCTTGTCAGTGGTAATGCGCCGAAGTCAGCAGATTCAGGCGAATTTACTCGGGATGTATCGGCAGGATTGACGCCCTATAACAACGGTGAGCCTGATTTAATCGTCAATGTATCAGCAAGACACATCCATCTCTCGGATCGGGATGTGGAAACGCTTTACGGTCCGGGTCATACACTCACTCCGATGAAATGGCTTTATCAGGACGGTTATTACGCTGCAGAAGAAACGTTGATGGTTGTCGGTCCCCGCAAGCGGATGCTTCCCAATGTTCGAGTCCTGGGGCCAACTCGTTCCGCCAGTCAGATTGAACTTGCCTACACCGACGCCGTGCAATTGGGACTGGATATCCCGGTGCGTCATAGCGGCGATATTGCCGGAACGCCCGGATGCGTTCTGGTAGGTCCAGCCGGAGTTGTGCATTTAGATCAAGGTGTCATTCGCGCCGCTCGACATGTGCATATGAACACAGCGGATCTTTCCTATTACGGAGTGGATGACGGTGAAATGATGGATCTGAGAATTGAATCACCAGGATGTTCGATGGTACTCGAAGATTTGAAAGTCCGTGCATCCGACGAAGTCAAATTAGAAGTCCATATCGATACCGATGAAGGTAACGCCTGTAATTTGAGTGCCGCTACCGGATTTGAATTAATGAAAAAACAACCGTGTGGCTGTCAGTCTCACTGACTGTCACGCAGATGTGAGAAGAGAGATTCTGAGAAATCAGGAGAAACGTAGATTGTATTTGGGTGATTGGTATTTTGCAGCTTAACCGAGCTGGCTGATCCCCGCGTCACTTTTACTTGGAGAGTAAGAAATGGCAACTGCTATGGAAGCGTTAGGAATGATTGAGGTCAAGGGTTTTGTTGCCCTGGTCGAAGCGTCCGACGCAATGATGAAAGCAGCCAATGTTAATTTCCTTGGTTGGGATAAAGTTGGCTCTGGTTTAGTGAGCACATTCGTCACTGGCGATGTTGCTGCAGTGAAAGCCGCCACAGATGCTGGTGCAAATGCTGCAGGACGAGTTGGTGAAGTCGTGAGTGTTCAGGTAATTCCCCGCCCTCATGCTGATGTATCAAAGGTTATTAAGCAACCTGCAAAAAAAGCAGCAAAGAGCTAGGAATCGATCAGAGATTCTTTAACGAAAACAAGAATAAGGAAACTTAACAATGCAAAGTGCAATTGGCTTAGTAGAAACTCGCGGCCTGATCGGACTTGTCGAAGCGACAGATGCGATGAGTAAGGCAGCGAACGTTGAAGTTGTAAAACGAGTGGATATTGGTGGTGGTCTTGTGACTACGATCGTGTCTGGTGATGTAGGAAGCGTGCGAGCAGCTGTTGAAGCTGGTGCCGGTGCTGCCAGCCAGATCGGTGAACTGATTTCCAGTCACGTCATTCCTCGTCCGGCAGAAGGTCTGTCCGGAGCGTTCTTTAGCTAGAAGCAACGAGGAAATCCAGGAAGGAATCACACGATGAAGATTTTAGTAGCGAACCTCGGTTCAACAAGCTTTAAGTATCGATTGTTCGATATGCAAACCGAAGAGCAACTTGCTCGCGGCGGCGTCGAACGTATCGGTGCTGAGCAAAGCGATTGCTTTGTTGAAGTTAGTGGAAACCGAAGTGAACTTACGCTTCACGTGCCGGATCATAGTGTTGCTGTTCGACAATGCCTTGAACAGCTTACCGATCCGGACCAGGGATGTTTAACCGATGCAAGTGAAGTTGCAGCCATTGGATTCAAAGCAGTCCACGGTGGCCGTTTTAGCGGTGTACAAAAAGTGACGCATGAAGTGCTTGATGCAATGGAGGAGATGAGCGGTGTTGCACCAGCTCATAATCCTCCTTACATCAGCGCTATGCGACAACTTGCCGACAAACTGCCTGAAATCCCGTTAGTTGCAGCATTCGAAACAGGATATCACCTGACAATTCCCGCTCGAAACCGAAACTATGCGATCCCGCGAGAGTGGGCAGAGCAGTTTCATATTCAAAAGTGGGGATTTCATGGTGCGAGTCATCGCTACATTGCAGGGCGAATGTCCCAGTTGATGGGCCGCGAAGACTTGCGAGTGATCTCCTGTCACCTCGGCGGTTCCAGCAGCCTCTGTGCCAGTCGCAATGGCCAAAGTGTTGCCACAACAATGGGAATGAGCCCTCAATCGGGTTTACCTCACAATAACCGCGTTGGTGATTTCGATGTCTTCGCTTTGCCGGTCATTTTAGAAAAAACAGGCCTGACACTTGATGAAGTCCTTGAGACACTCGCCGGCCAAAGTGGCCTGGCAGGTGTAAGTGGAACGAGTGGAGATTGTCGGGATCTGGAGGAAGCTGCTGCAACTGGTTCAGCGGATGCACAATTGGGTTTAGAACTTTTTATCTCAGAAACCCGACGGCATCTCGGCGGCCTGCTTGTGGAGCTTGGTGGAGCAGATGTGATCGTCTTTACGGGCGGTATTGGAGAGAACGGGAAGGATATTCGTTCCAACGTCTGTGCCGATCTATCGTCATTGGGGGTTGAGTTATGCGACACGGCCAATGCCAGTGTAGATGGAGAAACCAGGATCAGCAGTGAACAGAGCAAATGCGAGATCTGGGTCGTTCCGACCAACGAGGAAATCGTGGTTGCTCGTCAAACTCAAGCAATATTGGAAGGTAAATAAATGTTTGTTGCCAGAGTCACGGGTTCGGTAGTTTCCACTCAGAAAGTGGAATCCATGGTCGGTCAGAAACTTCTTGTTGTCGAACCGTATCGGTTGGAAGCGTCAGCAAGAGAGAGTTTGACGACGACGGGACGTACTTTTGTTGCGGTCGACACGTTAGGAGCGGGAGTAGACGACTTTGTGCTTCTAACTCAGGGTTCCAGCGCTCGCATGACCGAAGCAACGAGCAAGCTTCCGATAGATGCGGTTGTGGTCGGAATTGTTGACCAGGTTCATGTTGATAACGGATGTGTTTATCGACGTGAACACCGGGAATAATCCGATTTTGGAGAAACGTTTAACTGCAAGTGAGTAATAAAATGCAGATCAGTGAAACTTTAATACGAGATGTGGTTAGCCAGGTGCTGGCCGAAGTAGGACGCGCTCCGGTCGTGTCAGGTGGTTCATTAAGCGGGCGTCATGGTGTCTTTCATGACGCTAATGAGGCGGTTCAGGCGGCTCGTACTGCCTTTGAACAGCTACAGACCATGACGATTGACGACCGTAAGAAGATCATCGAACATATTCGTCGGATCTCAATCGAACAATGCGTCGAATTGGGCACGATGGAAATGAACGAAACGCAGATTGGGCGTTTAGAACATAAGATCGATAAGCTCAAAACGCTGGGGATGCTTTCGCCTGGTGTAGAGTTTATGCGAAGTGAAGTGTTTTCAGGTGACCATGGCCTGGCCGTGGTGGAGCACGCTCCTTTTGGAGTAATCGGTGCTATTACGCCAGTAACACATTCGCTTCCGACAATCACCGGAAATGCGGTAAGCATGATTGCTGCCGGTAACACCGTGGTTGTAAATCCACATCCAAGCGGCAAGAAAGTGGCCGCCGAAGGTGTCCGTCGATTCAATAAGGCCATTTATGAAGACCTGGGTATCGACAATCTGATTTGTGTTATGGCCGAACCAACTCTGGAAACGGCTGACATTATTTTCAAACATCGTGACGTTGCATTGATCTGTGTTACGGGCGGCCCCGCAGTAGCCAGAGCAGCCCTCAATAGCGGCAAACGAGCGGTGGTTGCCGGACCCGGGAATCCACCGGTCGTAGTCGATGAAACGGCAGATTTGGATCGGGCAGCACGCTCAATTATTCAAGGTGCGGCCTTCGATAATAATCTACTGTGTATCGCCGAAAAAGAAGTCTTCGTCGTCGACTCGGTGTATGACAAGATGATGGATGCCATGAGTCGCGCCGGAGCGGCCCGTCTCAATTCGTCACAGGTCGATCAATTTACCAGCAACGCCATCGTACAGGTGGGTGAAGACAATCACGATGCTCCGTCCAAAGAATTTCTGGGCAAAGATGCAAGTGTTCTTGCTCAGGCAGCGGGATTGAACGTCGCAGCAGATACTGAATTGTTGTTTGGTGAAACCGATCAGCATCACCCCTTTGTGACGGTCGAACAGATGATGCCTTTTGTGCCTTTCGTTCGAGTGCGAGATATCGACGAAGGGATCGCCTTAGCAAAACACTATGAGCATGGGTTTCGTCACACCGCAATTATTCATTCGAATAATGTGACCAATATGACAAAGATGGCGAAGGCGTTGGACACAACGATTTTCGTCAAGAATGGTCCATGCATGGCCGGGTTGGGGCTTGGTGGAGAAGGATATCTTTCTTTCTCGATCGCAGGTCCTACCGGGGAAGGAGTTACGACTCCGTTAACGTTCACTCGGGAGCGTCGCTGCTCGCTGATTGACAATTTACATGTGTTGGGACGATAGGAATTTGACCAATGCAAGAAGCTCGTGTCCTGGGTACGGCGGTATCAACGATGAAGCATGATTCAATGGTTGGATCGAAGCTGTTAGTTGTGCAGCCCTACCTAACAGATGACAGAACGCCGGATGGCTTTCCTTTAATCGCTTTAGATACCATCGGAGCAGGCAAAGGGGATACGGTGATAATCACATCGGATGGACGCGCCATGAGGGAATTGCTTCAAGCGGATTCCACTCCCGCAAGATGGTCTGTAACAGGTATTAAGGACTGATGCTTACAAAGGGTGAATTGCAGAAGATTGTCGATACGGCAGTAAGTCGGATCGTGGATCAAATCGGCCAGCAAGGTGACAGAAATTCGGATACCGTTACCACGCTGCAAGCCAAAGTCATCACGACAGCGCAAATTCCGGACGGCTTGACCGCAGGCGGAAAACTAATAATCAGCCGCAAGGCCGTGATAACACCTGCTGCTAAAGACGAACTGAAACAGAGAGGTATTACTTTCCAACGAGTGCCGGTTGCCAATAAAGAAGAAGTGAAATTCGGTGGCAAACGTCGATTGGTGATCGTTGGTGCAGATTTGACGGTCAGCCCGAATCCGGGGCCGACCGTTAGTGAAACAACAAAATTCGATTGTGTGGTTCAGGCCAGTCAGTTTATTGCCGGAAAAACAGAGTTAGGAGAACGCTGCGTTTTGATAAGTGCCGAAGCAGAGGTCGCGCTGATCGCATTAAATAGACACCGGGTAAATCGTGTCATTGAATTACGCAGTCGCGAAGGGAAGCCTGAGTTTACCCGACGATGTGAATCAACTGCAGCCAATGTGGTTGTGGTCGGGGCAACAGGATTAAGTCATTGGCAGACTCGGAATTTGATTGAGGGATTTTTCGAACAAGAGTACTCAGCAATACCGGCCTGGCTTTAAGAGACAACAGATAGGAGAGAAAGCATGAGATTTGCAAAAGTGATTGGCACCGTCACTCTGAATCAATGCATTAGCGAGTTTGAAGGTTCGACGTTAAAAGCCGTCGTTCCTCTGTCGCTCGCGGATCTTCAATCGCAAGAGACAGATTCTGCAGACTTTTTAGTGCTGTGGGATGAAATGGGTTCGAGGAATGGGGATTTCGTTGCACTTAGTGAAGGCGGCGAAGCGGCACAACCATTCCGGCCGGCGAACAAGCCGGTGGATGCCTATAACGCCGCAATTATCGACGAGATTAATCTCAGTTGAAACGCTATTGAAATAGGAGAAACGTAACAATGGCAAACGTATTTAAGGTGAAACAGGATATCTGCGATATTGGACGCAGAATCTATAACAAGGGCTTCGCAGCCGCCAATGATGGGAACATCACGGTGCGCGTCAGTGACAACGAAGTCCTCTGCACTCCCACAATGCACTCGAAAGGATTTCTGACTCCGGATGATATCTGTACGATTGATATGAGCGGAAATCAGACGGCAGGACGGAAGAAACGTTCCAGTGAAGCACTACTGCACCTGGAGATTTACAAAGCACGTCCTGAAATCAAGAGTGTTGTACATTGTCATCCGCCGCACGCAACCGCGTTCGCGATTGCCCGTGAGCCGATTCCTCAATGTGTGCTACCGGAAGTTGAGATCTTTCTCGGAGATGTACCGATAACCCGTTACGAAACTCCGGGTGGCAAGGCTTTTGCCGAAACCATTCTTCCATTTGTAAATCAAACCAATGTGATTGTTCTGGCCAATCATGGCACAGTAAGCTACGGAGAAGACGTAGAACAGGCATATTGGTGGACGGAAATTCTGGATGCGTATTGCCGCATGTTAATGCTCGCTAAAGGCCTGGGCAATATCAGTTACTTTACTGAGGACAAACAACGGGAATTACTGGAATTAAAGTCCAAACTCGGATTTTCGGATCCTCGCGCAGACGACTACGCTGATTGCGATATGTGTGCCAACACCGTCTTCAAAGACAGTTGGGAAAACTCAGGTGTGGAACGACGTACCTTTGAGGCACCGCCTGCGATGGGAGGCTTTTCAGGAACTACTGCCGCGCCAACGCCGGCTGGCGATCAGGAACAACTGATTCAGATGATTACCGAACGAGTGATGTCCGCTCTGGCAAACCAGAGTGCGAAAGCATCGGCTTAGCAATTATTTCGTGGAAGAGGAATAGATAGATGAAAGTTAGTATTATTGGTGCCGGAGGACTCGTCGGGTCAAGTGCTGCATTTGCTTTGCAGTGTGGTGGCATCGTTCGAGAAATCGCTCTTTTGGATGTCAATCTGGAAGCAGCCGAAGGGCAGGCGTTGGATATCCTTCATGGGGGGCCCAGCACGGCGGACCAAAAGATAACGGCAGGTGGTTATGAACACGTCGCAGATAGTGATGTAATCTGTATCACGGCTGGATTGCGGCGAAAGCCGGACGAGAGCCGATTGGATCTGATTAATCGCAATACAGATTTGTTCGTTTCAATTCTTAATGAAATAAAGCAGGTTGGTGTGAAAGATGACGCGATCGTCTTTGTCGTTTCCAATCCGGTAGACATTCTCACCTATGTAGCGGCAGACCGGCTCGGTTTACCGAACCATCAGGTGATTGGTTTGGGGACGCAATTGGATACCATCCGATTTCGTAGTCTGATCGCACAACAACTGGATGTGCCACCAACCCAAATGTCGGCATTGATCCTTGGCGAACATGGCGAAAGCATGGTGCCCATCTGGTCAAGTGCGACGATCGGTGGCTTGCCACTTGATAAACATCCCCGCTGGACTCCTAACCTAACCACTGAGTTATTCACTAGAACTCGAGGTAGTGGTGCGGAAGTGATCCGTAAAAAAGGTGGGGCTGGCTTCGCAGTCGGCATTGCTATCCGCGACGTGATTGAGTCCATTGCTCTGGATAGCCAACGGATTTTACCGATTTCCAGTGTGCAGCAGGGAGCCTACGGCATACGTGATGTTGCCTTGTCTGTACCAACGATCGTGGGACGTCAGGGCGTCGTGGATCGTTTGGAAATCGACTTATGGCCCAAGGAAGTCCAAGGCTTGCGAAATAGCGGCAATGTGCTTCGGCAAACAGTCAGTACCGTACTCCAACGTATCGGTAACGGCTAAATAGAATACGTTTCTCCTGGCGGGAGTCGGTCGTTTTCGAATGACTGGCTCCCGTCAATTTATGCGCCGTACCTATTTATTAGCCGGCATCTTTTCTGTTAAGGACTCTTCTCTGAATGCTGGAGTCGTCTCGGCCGTGCCCAGATGCTCGATAAACCGTCGCGCTAGTAAACCAACCTTTCCCAACCCTTCGATGTCGATCGTTTCCGGGTCATCCTCCGGTTTGTGGTATTCCTTGTGAAGGCCCGTGTGAAACATGAACCCCGGAATCTTATTCTGGATAAAAGGCCAGTGGTCACTGTTGGCAACCATCGTCCAAACATAATCGAGCTTAATATCGAGTCCCTCATTCAGGCTGTTCATGATGGGCTTAAGCCCGTGGACGCTACGATGCCCCTGCAGTTCCAGGGTGTCTCCATCGAGACGCCCAATCATATCGATATTCACCTTGAAAACGATTCGTGATACGTCGACCGTTGGATGCTCCATCCAATGTTTTGAACCGATGAGTCCCTGTTCTTCACTGTCCCAAAAACAGACGAGCAACGAACGTTTCAGTCGGTGTTTGTTCTTTGAGAAATGCTTAACAAGTTCGAGCACGGTGGCCGTTCCACTGGCGTTGTCATCAGCTCCATTATGTACGGGCCCGGAATCTTTATTTTTTCCGAAGCCAACATGGTCGTAATGCGCACCGACAGCGATTAACTGCTTTGATAATTCAGGATCACTGCCGGGGATGATGCCAAAGATATTACGGCAGTTAGGATAGATCTTGGTGAAGAGTTGGAAGTAACTGTCGTCACCTGCAGGCTCAACGTCATTGTCAGCCAGGATTTTCGTAATGTAATTTGCTGCGGCATATCCACCTTCGGAACCGGCACGGCGTCCTTCAAATGTATCGGCAGCAATCGTTTCGATGTGTTTGAAGGCGGCTTCGCCCAGTTTTTTCTGAGCATGCGCTGATTGGAATAACGTCAGGATTAGGAATATGGAGATGGCGAGTCGCAAATGCATTTTTGGCTATACCCTTTAAGCTAATGGAACCGTTGTGTAAGTGAGTTTACTGGATTTCGGATGTAATCAATAGGAGGGCTGTTGATTAGTTGTTGACGCTATTTGAAACGTCTAGAATGGCAGATGTACCAAACAGCAATTACTAGCAGCGGCTAGGACATAACATAAAACGAGGAAGACAACATGGCGACAATTCAAGGACAAGAACTCTGCTCGAAAGTCGAAGCCTTTTTAGCAGCCGGGCCGTTGAAGGGCTGGGTAGGCGGAAAAGGTGTCGAGGCATCAGATGGTGGAACCTTTTCGACTTCGGATCCTGGTAGCGGCGAAGTGCTAGCTGAAGTATTTAGCTTTCAAAAGGCGGACGTGGATGCGGCCGTCGAAGCTGCGGACGAAGCATTTAACAATTCGGGATGGGCGACCATGCCGGTTAATGAACGAAGTGCAATCCTGCATCGATTAGCTGATGCTGTAGAAGAACAAAAGGAAACCATCTCGCAGCTCGAGTCGCTTGATTGCGGAAAGATTTTGGAACAGGCTCACGGCGATGTTCAGAACTTCATCGATACGATGCGTTATTTTGCGGATTTGGCGTTAAATATAGAACGTAGAACCGTGTTGGCTGTTAAAAACCACGAAGCTGCAGTCGTTCGCCACCCCTGGGGGCCCTGTGGCTTTATTATCCCCTGGAATTTCCCGTTCCTGCTTTGCGGCTGGGGAATCGCTCCTGCTCTGGCGGCTGGAAACACAGTGGTTGTGAAACCCGCAGAAGACACTCCGCTTTCAACGCTTTATGTTGCTCAGCTGGCAAGTGAAGTTGGATTGCCGGATGGCGTGTTTAATGTCGTGCCAGGTTTGGGGGAAACTGCCGGTAAAGCTGTTTCTGAAAATCCTAAGTTCTGTCGCATGTCATTCACAGGTTCTCCTGAGGTTGGCCGTCTGGTCGCCGCGGCTAGCGGAGCGAATTTGACGCCGGTTAAGCTCGAGCTTGGAGGTAAAGGTGCTGCGGTTGTCTTCGACGATTGTGATATGGATTTCACGACAGATGGTCTTGTAGGAGCGATTACCTTCCATACCGGCCAGGTCTGTTGTGATGCAACTCGCTGGCTTGTACATAAGAATATCTATGATGAATTTGTAGGTAAGGTAAAGGAAAAAATGTCAGCTGTTGCAATTGGGCACCCGCTGGGTGAATCGACTCAAATGGGCCCCGTGGTGAATGCCACTCAGAAGCAGCGGGTCCTCGGTTACCTTGAAAAAGGTGTCGCCGGAGGTGCCGAGCTGGTACTCGAAGGAGGTGAGGCGTCGGTAGATGGTTGTGACGGAGGGCATTATGTTAAGCCTGCTTTGCTTGCAGGTTCTCTTGATAATGTAGCGGCGGTCGAAGAGATCTTCGGGCCGGTCGCGTTCCTGGCTCCGTTTGAGACGGAAGAGGAAGGCATACGTCTAGCCAATAATACTGATTATGGTTTGGCAAATAGTGTGTGGTCACAGGATTTAGCCAAATGCCAACGTGTTGCAGAAGCCTTCGAGGCTGGTAACGGTTGGATCAACTCTCATAACGTTATCGTTCACGGCGTGCCCTACGCCGGCGTGAAAAAGAGCGGTATGGGCGGTGGTGTTGTGTCTATTGAGACACTGCTTGACTATTACCGAAATATCTCGGTCATTCGTCCGCTCTAAGTGTTACTTTGAAGACTCTCAGTGATCCCGAGCGATCCAGGTTTCCAAACGGGAATAGGGGTGGCTCGGGATTTTTGTATGTTTGCTCAGTAATCAGTTAGATTTAAGGGATTCAATTGCACGTAAGAAGGGTGTTGTTTGGAGTAGAAACAGTAAGTCGAAGGAGAATCGATGAATCGCCCGGAATTTATGCCCTGTAATCGGTGTGGAGTCCTTACGAGTAATACAGATAGTATTTGCGCAAAGTGTAGTGAAGATTCGTCGAATCCTTATGCTGCTCCGTTTGCGAAGGAGGCACTTGCCAGTCAGTCAAATCCCGACGGACCGGCTGAGAAGCCAGACTTAGGTATGAGGATTTTGTTGCCTGTTGGTCGATCTGGGCATGCAATCATTGCCGGTTACATGGGACTCTTTAGCCTGCTGTTATTGCCAGGTCCTTTTGCCTTGTTGTTTGGCATTCTTGCGGTAAAGGATATTAAAATGAATCCGGAAAAGTCAGGCATGGGCCGGGCGATCTTTGGGATCGTGGCTGGGTTTTTTGCCACGGTGATGTTGGGATTCGTGATTTTGGGCTTCTATGTACGCGAGCTGTAGGGGTGACATTTAGAGAATTAAACAGTTAGACAGTTAGGCAGTTAAACAATTAAACAAATGGGCAGTTGGGTAAATTGACGATTAACAGATTGGGTTAGTGGTGTTTCTGGTAAAATAAAATTTAGGTGCGGATTAGATACGCAATATCCGAGGAAGAAATAATGGCAACCAAACGGTTAGACAGAAGAGAGTTAATGCGAGTTGGCGGGCTCACATTAGGTGGATTGGGGCTAGCAGATCTCGTCAAGGCGTCGCCCAGTACGGAACAATACGGTTCCTCCTTTGGCCGTGCAAAGAATGTGATCTTTCTCTATCTTTGCGGAGGGCCACCTCAACATGAAACGTTCGATCCCAAACCGGATGCGCCGGCAGAAATTCGGGGTGCATTCAAACCCATTCAAACAAATATCCCCGGGATGCAGTTTTGCGAACTGTTGCCACGTACAGCTGCCATGGCGGATAAACTCGCCGTAATTCGGTCGATGTCAACCGATGATAATATCCACTCGAGCAGTGGCCACTGGGTGTTGACCGGTTATAAGTATCAGGGGCCCAATGCCAGAACCTTGCAAAAGAGCGACTGGCCATTTTATGGGTCGATTATTAAACGGTATAAGCCCAGCGAAAAAATGCCAGGCCTCAGTTCGATCGTCATACCGGACTATGTTCGTCAAAATGAAAACGTGACGCCTGCTGGTCAACTTGGCGGCATGATGGGAGCTCAGTGGTCTCCAGAGCATTTTGTAGGCGATCCTTCGCGCGCGGACTACAAGATTGAGGGGTTCGAACCGTTGGGTATTACGCTGGATCGACTCAGAGATCGTCGTACATTACAGCAGAAACTTGAAGATCGGCTCAGAGCCACTGATAGTAGCAAAGCGATTGAAACGCTGTCTAGTTACCAGCAGCAGGCTTATGAACTTATGACCTCCGGTAAAGCACGACGTGCGTTTAATATCCAGGAAGAGCCCGATCATGTACGTGACCGATATGGGCGTAACCGATGGGGCCAATGCGTTTTGCTTGCCCGTCGTTTAGTAGAATCCGGCGCTCGCTTAGTGCATGTAAACTGGCCTCGAGAACCCGGCGATAACGCATCAGATAATCCGTTATGGGATACTCATGCCCAGAACGCAGATCGTCTGGAGGATGTGCTCTGCCCGATTTTTGATGTTGGCTACAGCGCACTGATTGAGGATCTGGACCAACGCGGATTACTTGACGAGACATTGGTTGTTGCCATCGGTGAATTCGGGCGTACCCCAAAAATTAACTCAAAGGGTGGGCGAGACCATTGGGGACCAGTCTTCTGTGCCACACTCGCCGGTGCCGGTATTAGTGGCGGTCAGGTTTACGGAAGTTCTGATGCGCATGGTGCTTATCCCAAAACGGACAAGGTGGATCCCGGTCATCTAACGTCGACGATATTCCATCTGGCCGGAGTTGATCCTTTAGGAACATTCGCGGATCCTGCAGGCCGGGAATTAGCCCTCACTGAGCATCCACCACTTTACACGCTGATAGGTGACTCACCGGCAACTTCTGCGAGGACAGAATCCACTGGTGATGTTGCCAGAGTACCTGACTTTGACGAAAGTATGATGATTCGTCAATCTTCGTTCGAAGGTAAAGAAGTATTGCTTCCTTTTGATGTCCCGTCACGTCCTAAAGGTTGGCGAGTGATTAATTCTCAACGACATCAAGCATCAATTGGGAAGCCGAAGATGTTGGGGAAACTGATGCTTGATCAGCATCTGGTAGTCAAGACAGGGACTTATGAAGAGGACTCACCAAGCGCGTTGGTAGCGCAAGAGGTTCGTAGTCCATTTCCCGGGACATATCGACTTTATGCCGAAGTGGTCGCGGAAGGTCCAACGACCGAGTCGCATCAAGCGTTTCTTGATAATTTCAGCTGTCATTTAGTATTCTTCAAATTCACAGAGAGTGCCAAGCAGATCGATAAGCGGACGGTGATGGAAGAGTTAGAGTTCACTCCGGAATTCGTGAACCCCAATACGAATGCTCCACAGTTGGTCGAATTTACCCGGTCGTTCCTTACGCCGCGGGGGAATTATTCCTTTGGCCTGGGATTGGGCGTTGGTGTGGAGATACGAAGAAAGAACGACGACGCCACTCTGCAGAATAATGACTCGGTGTCATTGCATTTCCTCAGTTTAAACCTGGACTTTATCGGCAAAGAACGAAATGAAGATATCGTCGTCTGAGGTGTTTCCGGTTTCGGCAACTAGGAGTTGATGGCAG
>DEAW01000178.1:0-4838 GCA_002348315.1 Planctomycetaceae bacterium UBA2972
CGATTTGAGCATTCAGGTACCGTGTGATGGCTCGCACGAATCGCAGCATTAATTCTTTCCAGGCACCTTCATCGCGATACATAATCGTCTTGGTGTTCAGATAATTCCGACTCGACCCTCCCTCAATGGCGTAGCTTGCCAAAGTGAATGGTGCTCCTGAAAATCCAATCAGGGGCATGTCGGCGGGCAGTTCCAGGCGAGTTTGTTTGACAGTTTCCATGACGAAATCAAGAGATTCTACACTTTCTAATTCCATCACTCGTTCGATGTCTTTTACTTCACGTATGGGATTGTGAATGACCGGACCTTCACCCTTTGCAAATTCCAGGTCCAACCCCATCGGTTCGAGAATCGGGAGCAGGTCAGAAAAGATGATAGCAGCGTCCACTCCTAGTTTCGTTACCGCCGTCACCATGATTTCAGCACAAAGATCCGGGCGTTTGCACAGTTCCAGGAAAGTCGTTTTATTACGAATGTCTCGATACTCTTTCATGTATCGTCCCGCCTGACGCATTAACCAAACCGGTGTGACGTCAGTAGCTTCACCACGACAGGCTTTCATAAAGGGGCTGTCATACCAGGGTGCATTAGGGTCGAGTACATCATAGTTGGGGCCGGATAGCATATGCCGTATCCTCTTCTTTCGTTGTTTTAAGTCGTTGCTCTTACGGGCGGCAGCAATCACCATGGGTCCCATTTTGGGACTTTCCGGTTCAAGATCAACAGGGAGCGACAGATGTTTTATCCATTCGGTTGTTGTGGGTCCGACCGAGACGATGACACATCTATCAAATTGTGATTTTAATTCATCCTCCACACCAAGTTGCCGAGCGAGCGTAAATAGATTGGTTAATTGATGGGCGGAGGTGAACATTAAGACATCGATGTCACCAGCCACGATTGCCTGTATGTTTTGCTCGAGCGGCTGAGTGTCTGTGGGCAGATCCCAGCGATAGATCTTCACCGTTTTTATGTGCGCCCCACGAGCTTCCAGTCCGGCCACCAGACTCGGATTTGGTTTTCCATATTCCTGAATCGCAATCGTGAGTTGATTGACTGGAAGTTGGGCGTCGAGTGTGGCCAAAATTTCCCGCCAGGTATTAGGAGAAGGAACTTTGATCGTCGGCGTAATACCAAATTCCTTCATCGCAGCAACCGGTTTGGGGCCACGCGTGACGGTCGTCATGTCCTCCAGACAATGGAGAAATCTCTGTAAATCCACATGACGCTCAATGGCTTTGATCAGATGTTTGAAACCGACTCCGGTCATCACGATAAAGACATCGATTTCACCGGTTATGATCCGGTTTGCCAGATCGATACTTGATTGTTTGTCATCCAAAGCCACTTCCCTCATCGAGGGACTGACCGAGGCCTGGCCGTTGTACCGCTCAATAAGACGCTGTACATCATCAGCTCGTCGACTTTCAAACGAGGCAACACGGAGTCCTGCAAAATCGGCTTCGGGTTCAGAGTGTTTCATGATGAATTCAATATAACTCACTGATGCCCGATTGAGAGGGTGTCTGATACAGACCATCCCTTGCATTTTGTCCCGGAAGTTTATCGGAAAAATTTTGGGAAAAACTAAATTTCAGCTCAGGAAAATGCCGAGGTGGACGATTCACCATTCAGGCGGCAGGGATGCTGTCCGGCTGGCTTAGGATGAAGGCGAACAGGGAAGTTCGCTTTAAGTCGCCGAATAATGTAGGAACAAAGTAGGCAGGAACAATCTCCAATGGTGCGACGTATCATCAACTTTCAGACCGCTCAGCAAGCAACCGCCGGGCAAGTTACCGTGTTAGCTCCAACGAATCAAGAAACACATATCACTGTGAAACTAGGTGATATTCTGCCTGCCTTAACAGATGCTTTACTTAGCCACCGTGCCTGGGTTCAGGATTTCGAAGAGGATCGCATTGAGGTCAGTAAAGACTTATTTGAAGTCATCCAGGCCTATGAACGGATGCGAAACGCGGCTTAAGCGTCGGTTGCTAAAATCAAAATACGGGTCTTTGGAATGTTGCTCTGCGGGGAGCAATGATCTGAAGACCCTTTTTATTTGTCGAAACGATCAAAAAAACGAACAATGGATTTTACGAGATTCGCAATCAACAAATTGGAATTGCAGGAGAATGTGAAATGAGTGAACAACAACAGCGACAGGAACGCATTGATGATTTGATTCGCAGGATTCGTGATTCTGCTCAGCGGCTAGCCGAGGATCATCCTGCACGAGGCGACATGAAAATTCTAAGTCGTACGCTGCGGGAATTACGATATGCCTTTAAAGTATTCGCTCCTTATCGTAAACATCGCAAAGTGACGGTCTTTGGGTCAGCTCGAACGCCAGCCGGCGAACCTACGTACCAGGCCTGTGTCGAATTTGGTCGTGAAATGGCCGAGAGAGACTGGATGGTGATTACCGGTGCGGCTCATGGAATCATGGAAGCAGGGCATGTCGGTGCCGGGCGTGACATGTCGATGGGGCTGAATATCATGCTTCCGTTTGAACAGTCTGCCAATGCCATTATTGATGGTGACCACAAACTCGTGAACATGAAGTATTTCTTCACCCGCAAGCTGATGTTCGTCAAAGAATGTGATGCGGTGGTTTGTTACCCGGGTGGATTTGGCACTATGGATGAAGCGATGGAAGTCCTGACGCTTGTGCAGACAGGCAAGCGGGATGTTGTCCCCATCATTTTGGCAGATGCCCCCGGAGGTACGTATTGGAAAAAACTGGATGAGTTTATTCGGGAAGAGTTGTTAGCCGGAGGAATGATTTCACCGGAAGACCTGCACTTGTATTCGGTTACCGAGGATTATAAAGAGGCAGCTGATGAGATTCTTCAGTTTTACAAGAACTACCACAGTATGCGTTATGTCGGACGTGATCTGATTTTGCGTTTGAAACAACCGCTGACCGAAGCAGCTTTAAGTCAAATCAATCAGGATTATGGCGACATTCTCAACAGCGGAGAATTTACGCAAACTGGTAAGCTTGAAGCGGAACAGGACAATCCGGAGACTGATGATATGACCCGGCTGGTGGCTCATTTTAATCGCCGGAATCATGGCCGCCTGCGTCAATTGATCAACTTCATCAATCAGCAATAGCTCGAGCGTCTGTTTAGGATGTGGTCGCCTTCATCAGCCCGGTTGCAAATCCCAGGACGTCATTTGCATCACGGCAGGATGTCACCAGTTGCGAATAATCGCCTTTGGATTCGCAAAGTTCTAAAAGCGATGGTGCCAGTCCACTCGTTCGCTCGCCCGGTTGAATCAGTTCAGCCGTGGCCGCGATAGCCTGATCAACCTGTCCGATTCGATTGAGTAAGTCGATGTACACTTCCACAGCAAGCGTGCCCCATTGGTTTCGTGGAACGTCCTGCGCTTTTTGTTGGAAATGTGCTAACGCCGCTTCCGTGTTTTCCCCGAGCAGAGCCTGAAAGTAAAGGGCATGGTCCGGATAGATGTCGGTGAAAGGTTCGTCACCTTCGTACTGGAACTGAGTGTTTAGTAAGCGGCCGTAATGAGTAAGATCGAGTGCTTTACGGATGCTTGCTTCGTCTTCCAGCACTCGGCTGAAACGTGTGGTGGAAGCTAGATGCGTGGTATCTATGTGGTAAGCATGTTCACCAAACAACCATTCACGATCGGTAACGAGTCCTTCCAGAGTGGTTTCCTGAGGCTCGGATTCACTACGATGCTCGATGTCGGACTTCACATTATTGAATAACTCAGCGTGGACATGATCGAGTAGCAATTTAGCCACTTTTCGCTGTTCAGGTTTTGATTTGTGTGCAACAACTGTTTCATAAGTTGTAATCGAGTTGCAAGTGCCATAACTGTCGAGGACAATTCTAAATCCCCGTTCGACATCGACTCCTTCCTGTAGCAGGACTTCCACTAATTCGTCGATATTGCTGTCGCCTACTTCGATCTGGTCCAATAATTCTTTGACCGCCTGACGATCTCCGACCGGCCGCATGTACATGAAACCCTCGGAGATTCTCCCTTCTGCGAGCAGCCCCATCCCCACTTTACGACAGGCATCAATGAGTCCGTTCTCGAGCGCGGTCCGTTGAGCATCTTCGAGCTCATCTCCGGATTCACCGTAAAGCAACGGTAATCCGATAACATGTCGCACTTGCATCTTTAACGCTTCGAACAACTCGTGGTATTTCTTCTCTTCGTCGAGGCTGTTGATTAACTTCTCTAAGACGGCATCGACACCGCCATCCTGCATACTGGATTCGAGTTGATCGTAGAGTGTATCTGACATGCGAAATAAACCTCGTAAGGCATTCAGTGGTGAATAAACTGTCTGAACTCTATCGTAACAGAGAGTAGAGGGTAAACAATTAGGTACGAGCACAATTCAAAGTGGATGGCGGACTTCGAGTTCCTGGCTGTGTTTCGGGCAAATCGTAGGCATTGTTAGACTTTGCCAGTCGTATGGAATAGAGTTCGGTCGACGAGGGGAAATCCCTACTTCAGCAGCTTGAGCGCCTTGCTTATCAGCCTCAGCAGATTTATTCTAAAAGCTAGGGAATTGACTGATTTTCAGTGTGAAATCAGCTTCTCGGTTAAATGGGATTTATTGTTTCTCTGATTTAGGAAATGACTATGCGCAAGCAGCAGATTCAAAGCAAGTGGTTTAGCATGAGTACACGATTAGCTACCGTCCTGCTTGTCATTCTGTTTTTGGGTTTCACTGGATGTTCGGATGATTCATCGAGTAACGACACTCCGGCAGGACAACCACAAACTCCGACTGAAACAGACATTACTGATCCAGGCACTGAAGAACCGGCAGAAGAACCTACTGAAGA
>DEAW01000178.1:5183-9889 GCA_002348315.1 Planctomycetaceae bacterium UBA2972
TCTGAAGAAGAAGGAGCTACCAATGCTCCGATGACGTTGCAGGGTGACCCGGTTGATCGAGAGGGAGTTGACTGGACTTTTTGGAGAGGCCCTGGATCGAATGGGATCTCGCCGGAAACCGGACTAGTGGATAATTGGGATCCCAACGGAGGCCCCGGAAGTAATGTCAGCTGGAAGCGTAGCGATCTAGGTGGCCGAAGCACACCGGTTGTCATGAACGGTCGACTTTACATGCTCTGTCGCTCCGAACGAGAATCGTCCCGCGAACGCGAGCAAGTCGTATGTTTGGATGCCGCGACAGGAGAAACGATTTGGACAAACGTCTTTAACGTATGGTTGTCGGATGTACCGGATACTCGTGTTGGTTGGAGTAATGTGACGGCGGATCCGGAGACAGGCAATGTTTATGCGTTGGGTGTTTGTGGTTTTTTCCAGTGCATCAATGGGGAAACAGGAGAAACGATCTGGTCTGTGCCACTGCATGAACGATTTGGATTGCTCAGCACGTATGGTGGACGAACGAATACTCCGGTCATTGTGGACAATCAGGTTATTATCAGCTCGATCGTGATTGGCTGGGGTGAAATGGCCAAACCCGCCCATCGCTTTATCTCGTTTGATAAAGGCACAGGGGAAGTCATCTGGTTCAATGGAACTCGCCCTTTACCTTATGACACGACCTACAGTACACCGACCGTGACAGCTCTGGCCGGACAAAAGTCAATCGTCTTTGGATCAGGCGACGGTGCTGTCTGGGCGATTCAACCTCGTACAGGTAGCCATATCTGGCAATATAAATTCTCGCGCCGTGGTCTGAACGTTTCGCCGTTGGTGATTGGTGATAAAGTACTTAGCGGTCACAGTGAAGAGAATGTGGTCGGAACTTCGATGGGTGCCGTGGCCTTAATTGATGGTAGTGGTGCAGGAGATGTGACTAAGTCACACGAACTCTGGAAATACGAAGAAGTAATGATGGGGAAATCCTCTCCGATCGCTGTAGGTAATCGAGTGTATTGCTTTGATGACCGAGCGAAGGTCTATGTTTACGATTTGGAATCAGGTGAGCAAATTGGTCGTAAACTGGCATTAGGTCGCGTGATGCGAGGGAGCCCGCTGTATGCGGATGGCAAAATCTATGCCGTCGGGAATTCCGGTAACTGGGCGATTTTCCAGCCGGATGAAGAGCAGGGGCTGATCAAACTTTCAAGTGGCCGATTGCCAAACAGCGAAACGATGGACGCCTCACCGATCGTATCACATGGACGACTCTATCTGGAAACCAGTGGCGGACTGTATTGCGTTGAAGACAACGAGAAGACTTCAGCGGTAGCGGAAGGAGTGATCCAACCAGAAGAAGCCGCAGCGGAAGATAAGGTTGCGACACAACTCCAGGTCGTACCTGCCGACGCTCTGATTCGTCCCGGTCAGTCCCAACAATATAAAGTGCTGCTTTATAACGCTGCCGGCCAGCTCATTGGCCCGGCGGAAGACGCTGAATTGACGGTGGATGCATACGGAACAGTGGAAGGTGATACTTTTAATTCATCGGCGGATGCAGCTCATGTTGCTGCTTATGTAACAGCCACTTCGGGGGAACTGTCAGGTCGAGCTCGAATCCGAATCGTACCGGATTTACCGTGGAGCTTTGATTTTGATGATCTAACCGCTCCGCCAATTACCTGGGTCGGTGCTCGTTATCGACACGTCATTCGTGAAGTGGATGGCAGTAATGCCATGGTGAAGATCACGACGATTCCCAAAGGGACTCGAAGTCGTTCCTGGATGGGGCATTCCGACCTTTCGAACTATACGATTCAGGCTGACGTTAAAGGAGCTCGATCCAATGACAAAATGCCTGATATTGGCTTAACAGGACAGGGATACTGCCTGGACATGCAGGGTGAAAGTCAACGTCTGCAAATCAGAACCTGGGTACCACAAGAACGTATGGCGAAGACATTGGATTTCGCCTGGAAGGAAGATCAGTGGTATACCATGAAATTCCGAGTCGCAGTGGAAGACGGTAAAGCCGTACTTCGAGCGAAAGTTTGGGAGAAGGGTACTGAAGAACCTGCGGATTGGTTACTTGAAGCTACGGACGATGTCCCTGTGACGTCTGGTAGCCCCGGCTTATACGGAAATGCGAAAGATGCTGAGATCTATTTGGATAACATCACCGTTTCCGCCAACCAATAAAACATAGTAATTAAACCAAAATACAATTTAACGAGTTGATTAGATTGAGGTCCCGTTCAACTCGATTGAGATTCCCGGACCGGAGAAATGATAATGAAAAACGTACGAGTTATCGGACTATTGACTCTTTGCTTTTTGCTGGGGTTATTCACCGTGGCGACTATTTCAGGCTGCTCGGAGAAAAAAGAGGACACCGGCACAACGGAATTCGAAGGTGGTGATGGTACTCAGGAATCTGATGGTAATCCCGGTGAGGATCCGACAGAAGAAGGTGGAGAAACTGCCGCATCCACTCCCGCAGATCTGTTTAGCTTTGAGCTGGATGACAAAGGGAACCCGATCGTCAAGGCAGGTGACTGGGGACAATGGGGTGGTACTTCCTATCGTAATAACACTCCGGAAGCGACTGGGATTCCGACTAGTTGGAATGTGGGTCGTCGTGATCGGGAAACGGGTGAATGGTCCGGCCAGGAGAATATCAAATGGGTTTCAGCCGTAGGTAGTCAGACTTACGGAAACCCAGTGGTTGCCAGCGGGAAGGTATTAGTAGGGACTAACAACAGTGGTGGCTATCTGGATCGCTATCCATCGACAACGGATCTGGGAGTGTTACTCTGTTTTGACGAACAAACCGGTGAATTCCTGTGGCAACATTCCAGCGAAAAACTGCCTACAGGCCGAGTCCATGACTGGCCACTGCAGGGAATTTGTAGTGCTCCTTATGTGGAAGGTGATCGAATTTGGTTTGTTTCCAGTCAGGGAAAAGTTGTCTGTGTTGATTCCGATGGATACCATGACGGAACTGATGACGGCGACATTACCAATCAGCGTGCTCGCTTGTTTGATATTCGAGCGAATGAAGATGCTGCAGTAGATCAGGTGGCACCTGCCGCGACTGCATTAGATGCAGGTACTGTTAATGATGTTTTGCGAGCCGCCGCAGCTAAGGCTGGCTTTGAATTGCCTGAAGAAGTGACCGTGACTGCTGACACTGCAGGTAAAAAATGGACGATCACAGCCAAAATCAATGATGAAGATCGTACCGTGATCGCTCAGATTATGGGCCCTAAGCTAAGTGTCTTTAAATTAGTTACTGTAAGTGACACTCAGGAGGCTGATACGTTGTGGGAATACGACATGATGGGATCTTTGGAAGTATCCCAACACAATATGTGTTCCTGCTCGATCACCGCATTAGGAGATCTGCTATTTATCAATACATCCAATGGTTTGGATGAATCACACATCAATCTACCTTCACCGGATGCTCCGAGCTTTATTGCGATGGATAAAAATACGGGAGAAGTCTACTGGACGGATAAATCTCCGTTTGACAATATTCTTCATGGCCAATGGTCATCGCCTGCAGTGGGATTGCTCGATGGTATCCCACAGGCAATTTTTGCCGGGGGTGATGGTTGGGTCTATAGCTTCAAAGCTGATAAAGGAACAGATGGTGCTCCTGAATTACTTTGGAAGTTTGATGCCAATCCGAAAGTCAGTAAATGGATTCTCGGTGGCCGTGGTACTCGCAATAACATTATTGCGACGCCGGTCATCTATGATGGCCATGTCTACGTTGCAGTAGGACAGGATCCCGAGCACGGAGAAGGCGAAGGACACCTCTGGTGTATTGACCCATCCAAGCGAGGTAATGTGAGCCCGGAACTGGCAATTGATGTAGAGACGGGTGAGGAAATTGAACATCAGCGTCTGCAGGCAGTCATCGAAGAAGATGGCCAGATTGCTCGAGACAATCCGAATTCGGCTGTTATTTGGCACTACAGTGTGAATGACGCGGATGGAGATGGAGACATCAATTTTGAAGAACAGATGCACCGCAGTTGCGGTACGGTTTGTATCAAAAATGACTTGTTGTACATCTCTGACTTTAGCGGCCTATTCCACTGCCTGGATGCACAGACAGGTGAAGTTCACTTTACTTATGATATGTTTGCAGCAGCCTGGGGTTCACCGCTGATTGTGGATGGTCACGTTTACATTGGTGACGAAGATGGCGACATTGCTATTTTTGAGCTGAGTGCAGATGCTAAAGACCCGATTGAAGAAATCAATATGGGTAATTCAGTGTACTCCACGCCAGTGGTTGCTAACGGAACCCTGTTTATCGCAAACAAGACTCACATCTTTGCGATTGCCACAGAGGGCGAAGCAGCAGCGGCCGCTGAATAAGCTTTGATCGCAATACAAATAACAAGAGGCGTGGTAACCTGAGGTGGTTGCCACGCCTCTTTCTTATAGTTTGGGATAGTGAGGCATCCACGAAGATACCCCTTTTGCAAACTATGAGTCTTCGACCTCGATTTCTTCTTTTCGCTTTTGTAGGAAGTGAGGAGATTTCTTGCTGAGTTTTTCGACTTTCGCCTCAGCCTCTTTTTTCTCGGAGAATTCGAACCGTGCGACAGGTTTCATTGTCGAACTATACACGACCCAGAAGACTTTTTTGATTGTTTGCTTACGTCGCCGCCGAGTACGTTTCTTAGGAGCTG
>DEAW01000014.1:0-7089 GCA_002348315.1 Planctomycetaceae bacterium UBA2972
CCCCCCCTATTGGCTAGCCATAACTCTGACCGCAATCGACAAAGTCCCTTTCAAACTAGACGTACCTGATTAGTCCTCCTTAAAAAAATTTTTGGACCAAAATAGGTGCCACCCGCTATTACTAGCCTACTTAGACCATATCAGGTGGGATGAAACATTGAAGATTAAGCACTAAGTGGGTGGCACGCATGCTCTGAAGATCTCAACAGTCTAATCAATCGCTGGTGAATCCGGAGAACAATGAATCCACCAATGCATGGTCTGAAATAGTGGGTGGCACAGATTCAAAAGTGCAGCATTGAGTGGGTGGCACCTATTTCGCCCACAACCTTGCCCGGAACAGTGGTTGCCACGGATTTAAAAGTACAGCATTGAGTGGGTGGCGCCTATTTCGCCTACAACTTTGCTCGGAACAGTGGGTGGCACAGATTTAAGAGCGGTAGAATTCGTGGCATTCGTTACAGGCTTTTGTTATTTCACCGACTGCTTTACTAGCGCGATCAGCGTCGTTCAACTTGACCGCGTCCACAATCTCACGACCCGCTGCCTTCATGCGATTCGAAAACGCCATATAGTCTTCGTCTTCGCCATCTTCCATCTCCGGCTTCATCAAAATCTCTGACAACGCAGCGACAATTTCCGCTTCGTGCAGCACTGTCTCAATATTTCCCTCAAACTCCGAAGCGTCCGAAGTCCAGGGCTTCAATCGCTCCTCCAAAGCAATATCCAGACGCTGCATAATCGGAGCTCGGTCCATCAACTTCCCCCAAGTGAAATCATCCGGATTAGGCTTCAATTCCGGACTCGCGCCACTCACCAAATCCTCCAAATCCACCTTACGCAACTTAGACTCGTTATACGACGCATCCGTACCAACCTTGCAATTCGCCGCAGCCTTACCAAACGCATCTCGCGCTCCCAATGCCTGCTTCTTCCAACGAACGTCCCCGTCATACTCAGCAATCACTCCAAACATCGCAGCCAAGTTCGAAAAATACAAACGAGCGAACTGGTAATCCCCACCCTTAAACTTTCCGGGGATCCCGACGATCTTATCAATTTCCAACTTCGTCGCCTTAATCTCATCCTCGATCGTCGTACTCGAAATCAAGGCAGCCCATTCACCGGCTGGAATTCCGCCCTCGGACCCTCCATTAGTCGGATTCGCTATATTGGTCGGAGCGCCATTATTCATCGGAGCCGTATTAATTTGCCGAGGCCCATCCAGCCGTGCCTGCGGATTGTCAAAAAAGATACTCTTGAGATCTAAGCGACTCTTAAAATCCGGAAATTTCGCTCGCTTGACCGGCTCCTTTCCCTGTGCGTATAACCAAACGGAAGGCAACACCAACGTAAAAACTAGCAACCACTTGATAGTAGAGTTCTTGATAGTGGAGTTCGAAGAATTCATACGACTTTGACTCACCTGATATTAATGCCTTTACCTAACTGCATTATTAGAGCAATCATCTCGTAGAACAAGTGATTCACACACCCATAACACTCAATCATAATAAACGTCAGAACATACAATCATCGCTCTACCTATCCTCACTATCGTCTAATTAGCCAGCTATGCCGAAGCCTACATCTTATAGACGCGATTTTCTCAAAGGACGAGCAGTACAAAAATCACTGGAAAACACCACTTCCAGTCAGCAGCCAACTTCCTCTGCAAAATCCCCCAACCAATCTGAGGCAAATTCTTACCTACTTCACATTACTCGCAAAGCTATGGCATGTGACTTTCAGGTCTTCCTCAACGCCGGCGAAGACGAACACGCAACAGAAGCAGCCGTCGAAGCCTTAGATATCGTCGAAGAAGTAGAAGATATCCTCTCGGTATATCGCAGTCACTCAAGTGCCTCACAACTCAATCAATTGGGATCACAACGAGCAATCCCAGTGCACCCCGTACTGTTACAACTATTAAAACAAGCAAAACAACTTTGGGAATCCACCGAAGGAGCCTTCGATGTCACTTCAGCAAGCCTCTCAAAACTCTGGGGATTCCACCAAAAAGAACACAACGTTCCCTCGCCCGAAAATCTAAAACAGGCATTATCGCACACCGGCTCCGAGCACTTAATCATCCATGAAGATGGGAGTGTCGAATTCGACCGACCGGAACTCCAAATCAATCTGGGCAGCATTGGAAAAGGCTACGCTCTGGATCGTTGCCATCACCACTTCGTTGGGCACAATCTCACAAACTACCTAATCCACGGAGGATTAAGCTCGGTCCTCGCCCACGGCAACCGACTTAACCAAACCAACACTGGCAAAGGCTGGCAAATTGGACTGCGACATCCACTAATCCCTGACCAATACCTGGCTCACCTCTGGCTCCATTCCCACGCAACCGGAACGTCAGGCGACGCCAACCAATTCTTTTACCATCAAGGAAAACGCTATGGCCATGTACTGGACCCTCGTACCGGACAACCGGTCGAAAACATCCTCTCAGCCACAGCCTTTTGCCACACCGCCGCCGAAGCCGATGCCCTGGCTACAGCATTCTTTGTGATGGGGCCGGAACAAACCGCTGATTACTGCCAACTACACGATCATGGATTCCTGATTGTCGAGCAGGGAAAACAAAATCGAGCCACGATCCTTCACATGCGTGGACTCGGCGAAGATCAAATTGAGCTGATCGACCCCTCCGCTAAACTCATTACTTACGATTGACCAACGGTAAACAGCCAATGCATCATCGCAAGCGAAGCAATATCGGCTCGCTGGCCGTCAATGTCTCCGAAGCCTGTCCCCCAGCATCTCCCACAGTTAATTGCTGCAATTGTCTCTGTGCATTGACGACCATCAACTGATCCGTCTCCAAGCGAGCCATCATTTGCCAAAACTGCGGGTTCCACTTTAGCGTTGCCACAATCGTATCGACAGAATCACGCTGCACAACTTGAAAATGTTTTGCAATAAGTCGCAACCGAATCCGCTGTTCAGTCGACAGTTCGGCATAATCAACATGCTCAAGCAAACCGACCAACGGCCGACCCAATGAGCGTAACTGACGATCCGCTTGCTGACGGACATTGAACGATTCATCATCCAACATTCCAACCAACAAACGCACATTCGTAATATCCAGCTGAGTCGGCCTCAACGCTAACCGACGCAACCCAGCCAACGACTCGTCCAATAATAAGGACACATGCGTGCGAGGACATAAGCGTTCCATTAAGGTGATCGCGGCCTGACGATCTAACTCGCTCATGGACAACAAAACCAACCAAAGCCGCTGCGCAGAATACTCTGTATACACACCAGACCTCGCCACAACGACCTTAATCGGATCCGTACCGTTCTGCCTTAACTGCACGGAATCTTCCCCAATCTTTCGACGGATAGAAAACACACCGTTGATGTCGTACTCAAGCTCTAAAGTTTCCTCCGGAGCAATCAGTGAATACTTAAGCCGATATTTCCCGGGAATCGTCCGGACGACAAGATGTTCCTTTGCCTCCTGCTCGTCATGGTACAAGGTCAAAGACCTACTTTGAGTGCGACGAATATCCTTCGCCATAATGCGTCCGTCATAAACTCCAAATTTGAGCCATGCCGATTTCACGATAAACGGAGTGATGGCAGATTCGGAATTTACATGCGCTGAAACGGACGTTGAATCCTGTCCCAAGCCAATGCCCAAACAAACCTGGAATGCCAATATCACACCAACAAGTCTGAAAGATATCCAGACGTCTGCCTTATCAATAGTGCTCATCACAATACTCCTTCCGGTTTTGCCCCCCGGATAGAATTAGTGATGCTCAGGCCAACATTGAAGCGCATTAAAAAGAGTCCTAAGCTTGAGAAGTTTAAGCGAAGGACTCTAACAATTGAATATCAATTTACAAGTCGCATAGGACGACTAGCGATCCGTTCGCTCTAAAACACGTTTCACGTGCTCCAACTCTTCATGGAGATGATGCAAGTGTTCTTCGAGTTGACGAACTTTGTGAACAATCTCCTCACGTCCTACGTGTTCACGCTCACGCTCATGCTCATGCTCATGCTCATGCTCACGCGCGTGCTCCTCACCATGTATTTCACGATCAATGCGTTCTGCAACACTAATCGCGTGATGAGCGATTTCCTCAAAGCCACCCGCCTTCAGATGTTCAATCGCAATGTGCAAATGCTCTAACCGAGCTTCAAGATCACCATGCCCTTGCCGATCATGATCCCGAGCATGCCGTTCATCTTCGTCATGCCCACGTTCTTCTCGATGAGGCCGCTCTTCACCTTCTAGCATTGCTTCAACTTCACGCAGCTTCAGGAAAAGGTTTTCCTGATGCTGAGCAAGCTCGTCAACTTCCTCTTCTCGTCCATTCTCTTGAGCTTCCTCCAATCGTTGTTCATTTTGCTTGAGCTGCTTCACTAAGACTTCATGAAAATACTCCAGCTTTTCACGTTCTTCGCCGTCTAGATACTCACGCTCGCCGCGTTCACGATCTTCAGCATGCTCCCGGTCGCCATGCTCGTGCTCACCGAGATTATTTCCAATCACTTCCAGCTTTCCGTGCAAGTCTTCGATATGACGCGCGATGCCGCGTGCCTTCTCTTCCTGCCCCTCGTTACGAGCTCTCTCCAACAACTCCTCGAGCCGATGTAGCTCCTGCTCAATCGCTTCAGCAGCCTCTTCCAATTCACCACGATCAAACTCGCCACGCTTAGCATGCTGATCCTCACGACCATCCCGGTCACCACCATGCAATTCAGCCTCGATGTGCCTTAATTTCTTACCCAACTCTTGCATGTGCTGCTGAAGTTCACGAGCCTTCTCCTCTTTTCCTTCTTCCCGAGCAAGAACAAAACGCTCTTCCAAATGCCCAAGTTCTTTGCGAATTTCTTCGGCGTGACCAGCAAGCTCATCATGCTTTCCATGCTCGTTCTTACCCTGATTGGATTCGTGCAAATGCCGTTTAACATTTCGCAACTCTACATGTAATTTCTCAAGAAACTGTCCAAGTTCCCGTAACTGGTCTTCGTTGCCTTCTGCTTTGGCTTTCGCAAACTGTTCCTGAACCCTGCGAATTTCAGCTCGCAATTCATTCACATGAGCTGCACGCTCGTCACGCTCGACATCCTCTTCGCTCTCACGACGGTCACTGTCCCGCTCTCGTGGAGCGTCGGGCTCACGTTGGGCAAATGGGTCAAGAGTTTGATCCTGTGCAATGCCCAGACCGACGATAACTCCGCCTAACAGACAACAACTAAAAGCTACAGTGACAAAACGCTTCATTCTATTTGCCCTTCAAAAATGACATGATTGAGTGACTCTATACGGTGAGCATATACGTAAGTTAGGAAAGTTGCAACGACTTCGCTAATCCCACCACCAAGTATTCCCTGACAGCTCAACTTTACTATTGCCCTGATACTCTGCATTGAGAATCCCGTAATCATCACTTTTAAGATTACTGGCCGTAACAACCGGCCGGGGATCAACCGCCACACCACCACTGACTGCAGCAAGAATCACTCCTTTGCCGGTGACTCGGTGACTAGCCACCGAAGAAACACTGGTGGCCGCCTGAGCTCGTTGAAGCTGATATCCATAAGAGTGTGTATAAAACTCCGGATCCCAATCAACCTTCCGATCTAATCCCTGAGTTTTAATCAGCATTGAAATGACGGCCAAATCAAAAACGTTTCGTAATTCCTGATACACCGGATAACGCTCGGAAAGTAATTCGTAATTCTTCGTAAATTCAGTCGCAAATTGGCGAGTCAAGGCATCCGATTTCCCTGTATGCTGCCGATTCCCCAGCTTGCCAATAATTTCGTTTTCACTGAGGACCTTGACAGCCGGTCCAACCACCTCATAGGCCAAGCCATCTTTGGATGCATGCAATGCCTGATAATTCGTGGTAAACCACCATCGCAGCAAGTTCACATCAGTAGCAGGCTTGCCGGACTGAACCAGATTATCCAAATAGCTGTTCATACCCGGCACCCCCGGCACTTCCCCCAATCCTATCAACTTCATGTGATGATCCGCTTCAATCAAAACACGAGCCAAATGGGTTTGTCCATCCGTCCCGAATACCTCGATATCCTGAGTCCCAACACTCGAGCGTAATCCCTCTATCCAGGCCTCCGTATTTTGTGGAGTCAAAGCCTTTCGCTCTTGCCGTTCCAGATATTGTTTTGCTTTGAGCAAATTAGCTGCTCGCGGTGTGATCGTACAGCCAAACGTCGGATTGTCGGAATAAGCATTTTGCATTAACTGAACCAGGTAATCCAATTTCAAGACTGGCTTGCCATTGTTCGCATTCACAACTCGCCCATGACGATTCTCTCTCCACGGCCCGGCCGGACCAGCAATCACAATGTCACCCTGCTCCGGATAAACCAATACATACTGAATCCGATAGATCCCGGCGAGATTTAGCATCGCTTCATTAGCACTTTGGCCACGCAACTGGAGCAACTCTAACTGACGTTGTAACCTAACAAGTGAGACCTTACGCAACGATGAATGCTCGCGAATATCCTGCCCTTTATCGCTGAACATACCATCAAACTGGTGCCGACGAATTCCCTCAAGCTGAACACCATTTTTCACATCGAGCCGCACCATCAATCCATCACGATCTACATAAATCCCACCGGGAAATGGAGTGATTGTTCCTGCTCCACCCAGATCGTCCCAACTATCCGGAGCCACCGTCGATTTAATGAGATCGATCAGCGTATCGAAGTCCGCCATCGCTGCGCCACCCTGGCCACCCTGTTCGGACTGTTCTGATCCTGAGCCACCAGCACCGGCCAGGCTGGTGTTATCGATCCTCTGAATTGTCGAAAGCGACTCAATCGCCCCCGAGCCCACTCCGGATGCAGCCTGATGCCGAGCCAAATTCAATAGCTGCTGACGCCGCAGTGTAACATTTCCATTTGCATTCGCACGTTGAAACGCCTGTACATACTCACCCGATCGAAGCAACTGGTCAAACTCACCTTTGCCCGACTGCTGCGCGAAGGAGCTACTTACGGTCAAAGTCAAGCATACAATCGCTGAAATTAATAATCTCATCATTACATTTTCAACTACGAGAACATTTATAG
>DEAW01000014.1:7414-34360 GCA_002348315.1 Planctomycetaceae bacterium UBA2972
GAGAACATTTATAGGATGCACTTCTAATTATAGAGTCTGAGCAAAGAAGGCTCTCCCATTGCCTTTCATTAATCTCGAGTTTCGAGTATCTCGCCCGGCACAGATTGCCTTAATTACCGACACAATCCGCTCCCTAGCCAAAAATATTGCCCCACGCTAAGATCAATTTCCGACACTATTCCCTTTCCATAATAAAAGAGTCCAAACAAATGACGCTCGAACTCCGGTATGGAGCCTCCAACTCGATTAAACTCCTTACCACAGAGCGTCAAACGGTGCGTGCCTGCAGCATTGCCATTCCAGCGATCGAGGATTCTCTCGAACAAACGCTACATACAAGTCTCGACAAGTCGATTCACTTCCCCGCCTTTAAAGAAATCGTGTTCCCGGAAGACACTTTGGCAATCGCCGTTGGGGAAGGCATCCCGCAAACAGCTCAAATCCTTCAAAGCCTACTCGACTACATTCAAAAACACACCGCGTTATCTCCCAACGATATCACGATCGTCTTTGCTAATTCCACCGAAGCAATCGCCCAGAACGAATTGCAAACATTGTTGGATGAATTCCTGTTTGCTTCCCTTGAATTTGAAGTCCACAATCCTGACATCCCCGAAGAACTCGCTTACCTCACAGCTACCTTGGAGGGAGAACCGATACGCCTGAACAAAACACTGGTAGATGCAGATGTCGTTCTACCTATTTGTACCAATTTGCCAAATAGCATTTTTGGGTATGCAGGCTTTTTCCATGACCTCTTTCCACTCTACACCGAAACGGACACCATCCTACGATTGCGATCCAAGCAAAACGCCGAGGAACTAACACGTGATGCCGGCGAAGCAGCCGGCATGTTGGGAGTGCAATATCTGATCAAGGTTACTCCTGGAAATGCGAATACGATCCACAACATCACTGCTGGCGACACCCATTCACTGCAGTCAGCCATTACTGCGATTGCAAATGATGTCTGGAATCACCCAACAAACCAAGCAGAAATCAGTATCGGATCCATTTCAGGCTCGCCGACACAACAGACCTGGGACAATTTGGCTCGAGCCTATTCTGCATTGGCTAAAACGACTTCGCCCGGAGGTTCCATCGTGCTTTGCACCAATATTGACGGACCCTTACCCGGCGTAATCCAGCTGCTGTCGAGCAATGATGCAACACAGAATCTACACGAGCAATTAAAACAACACCCCGAGGTCGACGTACAGACAGCGGCTGAAATCCTACGTTTGCGAAGTGAGTATCATCTCTATTTACTTAGCCATCTAAACCACGACGACGTTGAGTCCATCGGTCTCGCACATATCGAATCTCCGGATCAAATCAATAATTTGATTCAATCCGCTGAAACCATTAATTGTGTCGGGGACGCCCACCGCTCAGCCTTTCATTAAGCTGTTCCGCCGAAAGTCACATCCCATGTCTAGCCGATTCACATCCCCTTCCATCTGGACGACTAACACCCAAGCAACCATTAAGATGCAAGGTGCGGATCGAGTCAGCTTTCTACAGAACTTTTGCACCAACGACATCAAGAAGTTAGAGCCCAATGCATCGCTCGAGGCATTTATCCCCAATGTTAAAGGGAAATGTCTCGGCTATGTAACCGTCTTCAATGCTGCTGACGCGTTGCTATTGATTACAGCCAATCACAACACCGAAGACCTGGTCGCTCATCTAGAACGTTATGTCATTACAGAGGATGTCGAAATATCACTTTCGTTAGGTTCCCCAAATACTCTTCTCACCGGTGACGGCATCGAAGAGTGGCTACAGCAACATCGCCCCGAAGGATTCGTTATCGCCAATCACTGGTTCTCACAATCCTCGTATTGGATCATCACCGATCCTGATGAGGAAAAAACGCATTCGCTTCAGTTACTCGACGACGCTTCCGTTCATGCTGCCCGAATATCCAATGGTACACCCTTGTACGGCGCTGACATCACAGAAGACAATTTCGCTCAGGAAGTAAATCGAGATTCCCTGGCAATCAGTTTTACCAAGGGATGCTATCTCGGCCAGGAACCCATCGCTCGCATCGATGCTCTGGGCAACGTTCATTGGCATTTGGCTCGAGTGGATATCTCGAACGTCGAGGTGACTTCGGGTCAGGTCCTCAATTATGAAAACAAACCTGCTATCAAAGTACGCTCAATCTCTAAGGAAACCCGGATTGCGTTGGCTTACGTACGACGCAAACAGAATGTTCCTGGCGAAAGTATCCAAACCGACTCTGGAGAAGTGCGCGTGTTGTAGACTCTTGAACACGCTAGCCTCGCTTCTGACTTTCTCTTTTCTCTGCCATCGACAAACAAGTCAAAAGTTAACCTGCGACGTTGGGAACATTGGCAATCTGAATGTCAACAACATGCACTTCGATCCAATCAAGAATTGACGACAACAATTCCTCCGCTGTCCCTCCCTCGACAACCGTTCCACAAATTTCCAACATCCCGCTTTGTCCCAAGTCTTTCAGATGCACCAAATCGTGCTGCAAGACCCGAAGAAACTCCTCTTGCTGGTGCGAATTCCATTGCTTTCGCAACAACATCAATTGCCCTGCTTCTCGCTGTCGCCGCAATTGAACGATTTTTCCATTTTCTGCTTTTAGCAACAGACCGTTAAAGTAGGCTCTGCGAAACTGATGCTGCACATTAAACTGATAAACCGGTTCAGCACCAAAAAAGAATGCGATGGACTGATCCCGGCGAAAACCCACATGAACCGTACTCTTCCAACTTCCGTCGGTTGAACGCAGTTCAATTCGATTCACAAGCGCGGTAGCCTCACGAAGAATATCCTCTTTGTCGTGCTGCTGTTTTGCCAATGGCATCTCCTGATTCATGGCATCGTTCTATAAGATATATCTTTATAGATTCTACTAATATGCTGCGACTCACCAATCCTATTGCCTTAAAATGTCCGACCACGAAAAACATTTACTATCCACTCCACGATTTAATGTCGTCGAATTACCAGCCGATCCGGAAAACCCGACCGGCAGAAAACGTCAGGTCATCCGACACCCCGGAGCAGTCGCCATCCTCCCCATGGTGGATGACAATCACATTTGTTTAATTCGCAATTATCGAGTCTCTGTCGGCCAGGACTTGCTGGAGCTGCCCGCAGGGACATTGGAGCCAAACGAACCTCACGCAATCACAGCAAAACGTGAATTGATGGAAGAGACTGGCTACCGAGCCAAGAAGCTTGAGCACCTTCACAGTTTTTATCTGTCGCCCGGTATTCTAGACGAAAACATGCATCTCTATCTGGCCACCGGATTGACTGAGGGCGAGACTGCCAGAGAAGAAGGTGAATTAATTACAAATCATGTCGTTTCCTGGGACACAGCACTCCAACTCGTACAGGAAAGACAAATCTTTGATGCTAAATCCATCAGCGGAATCCTAATGTACGACCAAATCCGAAGAGGAACTACCTAAAAATGACTGATTCAAGAATCGTAAAGCTGGCTAACGTATTGGTGAACTACTCCGCCGATGTCCAACAGGGCGACCTCGTCAGACTTGTTGGTAGTCCACTCTCGGAACCTCTACTCATGGAACTTTATCGAGCTTGCTTACAGGCCGGTGCTCATCCATACGTGCTTATGCAGCCCGAAGCTTCCGGTGAATTAATGTTTACCTACGGTTCTGATGAACAGATTTCATATCAGAGCCCAATCGTCCAGCATGAAATCGAGACCATTGATGTCACTATCAGTCTCTGGGGAAGTGAAAATACCAAAGCGTTATCTCGCTTCGGCCCTGATAAACTCGCCAAAAAAAGCCAGGCTCGAAAAAACTACATGGAGACTTTCCTCAAGCGAAGTGCGACTGGAGATTTACGCTGGACGGGCTCACAATTTCCCTGTCAGGCTTCTGCTCAAGACGCGGAAATGTCATTGCGTCAATATGAAGACTTCGTTTTCAAAGCCGGCTTGCTACATCTCGACGATCCGGTAGCAGCCTGGAAAGAACTCAGCATGCGGCAAGAGAGGTTAGTGGATTTTCTTAATGGTAAAAGGGAAATCCGCTTTGTTACGCCACAAGGGACGGATCTGACGCTTAACGTCGAAGACCGATTGTGGCTCAACAGCGATGGAAAGAAAAACTTTCCTGACGGGGAGGTATTCACAGGCCCGGTGGAATCTCAAACTCAAGGTGTGGTCTGCTATAGTTTTCCAGCTGTGCATGGAGGACGGGAAAGCGACGGTATCCAGCTGACTTTCGAAAGCGGTAAAGTCGTGGATGCAAAGGCGTCTAAAGGGGAACAGTTTTTAATCGATATGCTCGACCAGGATGCAGGTGCACGAATCCTTGGCGAAATCGCAATTGGTACAAACTATTCGATCACCGAGTACACGAAAAACACACTCTTCGATGAAAAAATTGGTGGAACGTTCCATGCAGCTGTTGGAGCGTCCTATCCTGAAACCGGTGGCAGGAACGAATCCGGTCTGCATTGGGACATGGTTTGCGATCTTCGGCAGGGAGGCCAGATATTTGTCGACGGTGAATTGATCAGCGAAAACGGTCGTTTTCTGAATGAAGCCTGGCCACAGCCTGAATAAGAAACATCGACGACAGACTATGGCCAATTACCCACCGCTCGAAGACATTGAACTTCCATTGCTTGTGACTGGAATCGCAGGCGTTGCCGGATTCAATGCTTTTCATTACTACTGCTCAAAATATCCGGGACAGGTTATTGGAATCCGGCGTGATGAGTACTGGCCGTTGGCAGGCGATGGGATCGTTGGCTGCGACATTTTAGACAAAGAAAAACTTGTCGCTCTTTTTCAACAGTATCAATTCCGATCCGTCATGAGTGGTTTAGGGACATGTCGCCTTAAATCATGTGAACTCGATCCGAACATGGCGCAGCAGGTCAATGTGGTCGGCATCAACAATTTGATTGATGCAATCAAATCAGTAGGCCATCCGGTCAACGTCGTACACCTCTCGATTGACCTGGTCTTCTCTGGTATTGGTAATGGTGGCTACATTGAAAGCGATACACCTGATCCGGTAACTGTTTACGGTAAGACAATGGTCGAAGCCGAATCTCTTGTAAAATCGCTCCTACCTGAAGCCACTATCTTGCGAATCTCACTCCCTATGGGAATAAGCTTTAGCGGGCATGCCGGAGCAATCGATTGGATTCAGTCTCGTTTCAAAAACAACAAACCGGCCACTTTGTACTTCGATGAAATACGGACACCGCAATACACCGACTGCCTCAACAAGCTAACTCATTGGATGCTTACTCATCGTCACCCCGGTCTGTTTCATGCCGGAGGCCCGCGACAACTCAGCCTTTATCAAATCGGTCAAATTGTAAATCGTATCGGTGGCTACAATCCTGACAACTTAAAAGGATGTCCACGAATCGATGCCGGCCCTACTCCACCGCGAGCTGGAAATGTCAGCCTTAACAGTGAAAAGCTGATCACGACGCTGGGATTTCAGCCATTTGACGCCTGGCCATTGAATACGGCCTATCTGCCACATGATCGGGACTGGCACCACCGAGTCGATACAACCATCACAGGTTCACCAGAGTTACTCGAAGCCGTGCTTTACAACAATCCTAACGACTAAAACTCCACCGAATCCCTGACTGATTTAATCGCTTTACTCGAAGGCGAAACCTATAATTAGCTAGTGTCGAACTGGCATATGCTTCGTTTATACTAAGCTCACACTTTCCTACTTTGCACCGAATCAGGCATTATAAAAGCTATCTATGGGTATCAGATTTATCTGTCCGAGCTGTGACAATAAACTCAATGTAAAATCCTATCTTGGGGGCAAACGCGGAATTTGCCCTCATTGCGATGCGCGAATTCGTATCCCTTTAGAATCCGGTATGGGCGAGCACACAGCTTCCTATGCAGGTGATAAGCCTCGACGTCCCATGTCCATAGAAGACTGTGTTTCAGAACGCCCCGATCTTAAGTGGTTTGTAAGACCTCCGAGTGGGGGTGAATTTGGCCCCGCCTCTGGAGAAGTCCTTACATCCTGGGTTAGTGAACGGCGAATTGACAAGCATACTGAACTTCGACGACACGACTGGATCCATTGGCAGCCAGCCTCAGTCATTTTCACTGAATTCAACGACGCCAAACAATCCTCGGTCCAGAAGGCCAACGTGTCAGAAGACGGAGCGACCATGCAGAGCGTCAGCAACGTGGCTGTCTTAGAACGACCGGCGAACGAGGATTCAGCTTCAACTGACAACGAGCCCTTTGCGGACGACGATTTTTTTGTCGGGCTTGAAAGCAACACCGCCGCTGTAGACCCGGGCTCGTCCTTTATTAATCTGCAAGTCGAGCAATCCACTCTGGCACATCACAACCTGCGACGCAGCAATGGCACAAGTAATAAGTTGAAAAGTGTCGTCCTGGCAATGCTTTCGATCGTTTTGTTGGGGTCGTTAGTAGCAGTCATTGTACTTTCACAGTAGGATAAATTGGTACAAAGAGTTCACTAACTGTTTTTTCATCTAAAACAGCATTCATAACAACACATTTAGGAAACACATCATTATGTTGCCTCCCAAACAGACGAGCCTATTGGTACTGGCCTTACTGATTGCCGTACCATCCTTAAATGCAGCCGACAAAACTAAAAAGGTTGAAGCGCGCGATATCACTTTAAACGTCCCGACGTCATGGAAACAATCACCAGCGAGTAACAACTTACGGACAGCCCAATTCGCTATCCCTAAAGTGGAAGGCGACAAAGAAGACGCCGAATTGGTGGTCTATTTCTTCGGAGGAGCTGGCGGTGGCGTCAACGCAAATCTCGAACGTTGGTCGGGACAATTTCAACCAGGTGGTAAAAAGCAAAAAATCTACAAAGGTGAATCGAAACAGGGCGAATACTACCTGCTGGATGTAACAGGTGTATACAACAAACCAATCGGGCCTCCAATCAATCGCCAAACCAACCCCACTCCTGGATATCAAATGATGGCCGTTGTTCTCATGGTCAAAGACAAAGGAAATTACTTCCTTAAATTGACCGGTCCACAAAAGACCGTTGCCGCAACAGGGAAAGCACTTCGAGTCGCCTTTGATGCTGATTTGAAGAAAGAAGCTGAACTTAAACCTGAAGGTGACAAATAGTTCAATCCTGAATTAGCAGCGATTCATACGGTAAAGCTGAATAGCACGATGCTATTCAGCTTTTTTATTTGGATATTCATCCTCCAATCACTGTTTTTCAACGGTCGGCATCTTGAAGATGCTCCCAAATTTTCATACAAACAACATCATCAACCAAAGATTTAACAACTCGTAAAACAAGGAAAGTTCACATGAGTGATGCAACTCCAAAAGTTGGAATTATTATGGGTAGCGATAGCGACTGGCCTAAGATCAAAAAGGCCGCTGCTGCACTGGAAGAATTTGGAGTGCCGTACGAAGTACGAGTCATGAGTGCTCATCGTACTCCTGCTATTGTTCTGGAATATGCGGACACTGCCATTGAACGTGGTTTGGAAGTAATCATCGCCGCTGCTGGTGGAGCCGCTCACCTTGCTGGTGTCGTGGCTGCCCACACAACATTGCCAGTCATCGGATTGCCGGTTCCAACAACCGAAATGGGCGGAATGGATTCTCTGCTTTCCACGGTACAAATGCCCGGAGACGTTCCAGTGGCAAGTATGGCTGTCGGAATGGGCGGACCTCGTAATGCCGGTATTTTTGCTGTGCAAATCATGGCCACAGCATGCCCTGACCTGCGTCAGAAACTTGCAGACTTCAAAGTCGCTCTGGTAGATAAGATTGCTGCCAAAGACGCAGCTCTACAGGAAGCCATCGCCAACGATGGCTAAGCCATCTGAGCAAACTCTACAGTGGATAGGTGATCATCATGGTCACCTATCCCTGATAGACCAGACACTTCTCCCCACAGAATTTACAACCATCGATTGCTGTGACCTGAATTCGGTCTGGGAATCTATCAAAGTACTGCGAGTACGAGGAGCTCCGGCGATCGGGATCGCAGCAGCTTACGGGGTCTGTGTTGGCTTACAATCGCTCGATTTTGAAACATGCTCCCGCGAAGCATTCTTCAGCAGATTGAACGAAGTCACTGCCTATCTGGCCACCAGCCGTCCAACAGCGGTGAATCTGTTTTGGGCATTGGATCGTATGTCCGCTCGAGCTGAGAATCTTTTAAGGGACGACCTTTCAGTCAATGACATCGCCATTGCACTTCTGAAAGAAGCTATTGATATTCACGACGAGGATCGTGAGATGTGTCATGCGATCGGCCGACACGGAGCGGAATTACTCAGAGGTGGCATGGGCGTCATCACGCATTGCAATGCCGGAGGGCTGGCGACAAGTGAATACGGCACAGCATTATCCCTCTTTTTCACCGCTCAGGATCAAGGAAAGCACCTACGGGTTTTTGTAGATGAAACCAGGCCACTGCTACAGGGGGCTCGATTAACTGCCTGGGAATTACTTCGCAGAGATATCGACACCACACTGATCTGTGACAATATGGCTGCTCAGGTTATGCGAGAAGGCAAAGTGCAGGCCGTGGTAACTGGAGCGGACCGTATTGCGGCAAACGGCGACGCCGCGAACAAAATTGGAACGTATGGTTTGGCCATTTTAGCCAAACATCACAACATACCGTTCTACGTCGCAGCACCTAGTAACACGTTTGACCTGAGTCTTAAAACGGGAGAGGCCATTCCTATTGAAGTTCGTGCCGACGAGGAAATCACCAACGGATTTGGGCGACAAACAGGTCCTACCGACGTCACAACTTACAATCCGGCATTTGATGTCACTCCGGCAGAGCTCATTGCGGGTATCGTTACCGAAAAGGGAATTATCTCGCCGGTCAACAAAGAATCTGTTATGGCCCTGCTTGGTTAGATCTTATTCCTGCAGATACATTCGTCGGTCATTGCGTTGATTTAACAGAAACTCCAATAAGGCAACATCTAACGTGCCGTCCGGCTTTCTAAGCACACTTTGAGTCGGTCTTTGTGTTTCCACCGAGGTCAGTAAAGATTCCCGAATCGCTTCCGCATCCTCAGCACTCAACTGTGCCGTCAGTCCGGCATCGATCGTGTTATCCAGGCATTTGAGGCTATTGATTGCCATCCAACGGGGTGCATCGTATGGGTCACTCAGGCTAAAGCCTAAAATGCCACTTTGCCACGTTTTGCCGGATGCTTCCATTGCAGAATCCCAGCTTAATGCCCAAGCGGCGAGTGCCCGCTGACCTGCGTCTCCGGTAAGCAGGTGCAGCACAACCGATGAAATCTTTTGATGAGCGTCAGGTAACTCCTGTTTTTCCTGACCATACCAGTTGTGCAATTGATCAGCAGTCCACTGCAAGGGCTGATCTACATGACAGTTATTACATGCATTTTGCCTTCCTACTTTCAGAGTCTCTTCGACCGATGGATTACTAATTTGATGCGAACGTACAGCTTTTAGCAGTCCATACGAGGTATGAGGCATGTGGCAGTTATAGCACTTCGACCCTTCACTTGAGACCAGATGGTGTGTGTGATTTGTAAGTTGTTCACCTGTGTACTCCTGATGGCATTTTAAGCAGGCTTTGTTTGACCGCATTCCAACTCGTAGCTGATCATCATTCCAGGGATCCTCCGGACTCCTATCCTTGGCATCTTTATTGTGCATGGTATGACACGACAAACACGACAACTCTCCCTGAATGTGACAAGCCGTTTCTACCAACCCCGAGTATTCCCGTCCTGTCACGCGAACCATGCCGTCGGGCCAAAAGACGGATTCGAACAACCGCGGATCATGCTGCAATAATTCAGCTGTCATTGGATGCTCAGGTTGAGTCGCTCGAATTAAGTGACGTAATTCCAACAGGTCGTTCCCAGGTCGAAAACTATTCCCCTCTTCATGCCACTTCCTGGCATCACTCTGATGCTTCACCGAAGTGGCTCCATGACAATTCGCACAAACATGTGATGCTCGTACATGATCCAGGTCTAAAGGATTGACGATCTGATGAGGACCACCACCTGAACGTTTACCTAAGTCATAGAATTCCGCGTGCTCCTTGCCCGGCCCGTGACAGGCTTCACAGGAGATTCCAAATTCCGCAACGGTTGTGAGTGGATTGTCTTTCCCGTAGTAATCTGCCTTAGGATGTGTTGAGTGGCATCTCAGGCAGGTAGCATTCCAGCGTCCGATTTCGAAATCTTCATTTTGAACCGGGGGATGCAAAAAAGTCGAACGGCGAGGCACCCATGCCTGCTGTGAAACAAGAAAGGAAAACGGCATTAATCCCAGGATGCGTTTGGGGCCTTCCGGAGGAACCGAATCGGGCAACGAAAACCAATACAACTGCATGTGATGAGAGCCGGTAAGTAACTTAATCGGCAAACGCGTGGGCCCGGTCCCTAGATTCGTCTTTACCCAGTAACCTTCTTCATCATGCTCGAGATGGTATTGAATACCATCTAGCTCAAGATCCACGTTATTGAAATCACCCAGAACGGATGCTTCACTGGGAAGCTGAGTCATACTTTGGTGAAACGACTCATCCCACGAAGCATGTTCATCAGCATGGCACGTGATACATCGCTGACTTCCCACATAACTGTCTGAAGGCGCAACGACCGGCTCTCGCTTGGTATTGACCGGGACGGTGTTGATTTGTTGCTGAGTCCCGTCGGAATCACCGTTCGGTTGTGGCTGAGTTTGCTGCTCTGAATCCGAAAAACAACCAATCAGGACAGCGGTCAAGAACAGCGTCATTGCAAGTAGCGTTGGTTGCAAACGCACCTGACGTTCACTCAACCGCACCCAAAATGGGAGCAGCAAAAAAGCAACGGCGATTGCTAACCAGATCGACACCCAACCCAAACCCTAAATGGAGTTTAAACGGTCTTCTTTTTTGACCATTTAAATACTATCGACGCTTTGGCCGAAATATTCCACTTAGGGTTGAGATTGATTGGTTACTTGGCCTGAAGTTCTTTGATACGTCGATCGGCCTTAGCAGATGCTTTTTTCACGACATCCGCAATGGAAACAGGAACACCGCCCTGACGTTTGGATTCGTCTGCGGCTTCCATGAAGGCGTAGATTTCCAGAGATTCTTTAGCTTCTACAGGTGATTTACCTGTTCTAAAAAAGGTGACGATATCAACGACTAATGGACGGTATCCCTGATAAGGTCCCACTTCAGCCATTCCCTTTTCACCGTAAGCTGTGCCTCCGTAACCACCTTTGTAACCACGGATACCACGGAACGCTCCAATACGTCCACCCTTCCAGGTTCCCGTCACAAAGTCTGTGTCTTCTGTAGAAACTCGAACAACCTGCTCGCATCCTGCTCCCATGACGGTGAACAACGCTTCAACGCCATGAATTCCGTACCAATAAAGATCAGGGTGTGAAGGCTCCAGATGTGCAGGGCTAAAGGTTTCCGCTCCGTGAACTTTACCAATGGACCCATTTCGAATTTCAACCGCTCCCTTTGAGTATCTCAATGAGGAACTTGTAAAGACTGGGACATTTTTCTGTTCGGCATAGCGGAAGATAGCAATTGCATCAGCAAGGCTACCAGCGACTGGTTTGTCGATGAATAACGGTTTGCCAGCATCAATCACTGCCATTGCTTGTTCTAAGTGAGGGTTACCATCATTGGTCTCAAGCAGGACCACGTCGACTTCGGCAAGCACTTCATCAATGGACTCGGCAATATTAACGTCCATTTCTTTCATCTGGTCGATATAGCCCGGAATCCGCGAGTAGCTGGATTCGATTTTTCGGCTGCCATAGGGATAAGCGATGGTTACCTTACAGTTGCTTACCTCTTCGGCGGCATCAGCGGCATTTAAGACTTTCGTGAAGGCAATACTATGAGAAGTATCCAGACCGATCATGCCCACCTTTAAAGCGATTGCATCTTCAGCAACTGCCTGTAGTGAACACACGGATACAACCATTACGGCTAACAACATCTTGAAGCACTTAAGCATCATCTCACCTCAATTCATCTCTGGAGTGGTTTAATCTTTTCAACCCGTCATTGTACAACAGTACGAACTCAGGTGTTTAATTCGGCGTGTTGAAAACTCGAATGACGTGATTATTCGTATCACCAACATACACACGACCTTGCAGATCAATACCGATCCCATGCGGCCGGTCCATCGTCGCGTCGATAGCAGGGCCTTGGTCTCCAGTAAAACCAACCGATCCGTTACCGGCTACGGTCGTAATCTTATTACGTGAAACGTCGATCATTCTGATCGCATGATTCTCTGTATCCACAACTAATACCCGGCCTGTGGAATCGACAACGATTCCCTTAGGCCCGTTAAACGTTGCGTTAAGTGGATCTCCACCATCTCCGGTAAAACCTTGCTTTCCAGTCCCGGCGATATGCTTTAGACGGCCACTGGACAAATCAAGTTTCCAGATACTATGCCCTTCCCGCAAAGCGATCCATAACACGCCCTTTCGAAAGTACAAAGCACGTGGTCCCAGAATAGGATTCCCCTGAGCCAACTGACCATCAACGGGTAATGCGCGTTGCCTACTGCCTGCAATGGATTCAATCAAACCGCTCTGCAAATCAACTTTTCTAATTCTGTGATTTCCGATGTCAGCAATATAGAGATTTCCCTGATCATCCAAGGTGATACTATGTGGCTTACTAAGCGTGGCCTTCGTTGCCGGACCTCCGTCACCGCTGTATCCCTGAGTCCCCGTTCCGGCAATGGTGGTGATAACGTTCGTCTTCGCATCAACTTTGCGGACCAGATGATTCTTCATTTCCACAAAATACATATCACCGTTTTTGGCAAAGCGAACTTCGTAGGGTTCATTCAAGGCCGCTTTCGTTGCCAATCCACCGTCACCTGTAAGTCCTTTCACTCCTGTTCCGGCCACCGTACGCACTGTTTGAGTCTTTGGTGAATATTCGATCACTCGGTGATTTTCCACTTCTGTGATATACATCGCTCCGCCGGGCCCAACCTCCACGCCAAACGGTTGACCAATATTAATCTCGGTAGCAACTCCAGCAGCTCCGTTATTTTCTTTACTTCCGGTACCGATAGGCGAATCAATCGTCTCCTCAGCTACCAAAGGACTTATCAATAAGAATAGAAAGCAAGCCGTCAATGTACGGTTCATCAATGTACGATTCATAGTACGTTCTCCTTATGTTTCACTGCATTGTACTGCATCGATCACCGGGCAACCGTAGTGATATCGAGCTAGTCCATACTTGAGTTTGCATATCAAGAGTGCTAGGTTGGAAACTTAGCCTTATTCAACCAAATAGAGAAAGTAAACACATGGCTGTAACGCAGGAAGTACTGGATAAACTAATCGAATTTGATTCACCAACCATCTGTAATGTGATCGAACTGTTTGAAGTTCGTCCTCGCAACACCGGTTACATGGACGGTCGAATTAAAGCTAATTTCCCCGAACTTAAACCGATGATTGGTTACGCCAGCACAGCTTGTTTCCGTTCCGACGCTCCGCCAGCCGGTGGGGACGCTTACGGAAGTCTGCAGGCGCAACTTGCTCAGTTTGAAGAGTTACCGGGTCCAGCCGTTGTCGTCTTTGAGGACATCGATGATCCGGCGGTTTCAGCCGTTTTTGGTGAAGTCATGTGTAGCACCTATCAAGCTTACGGCTCGACAGGTTTAGTTACCAACGGTGGGGGCCGCGACCTGGAACAGGTACAAGCGCTTGGCTATCCCGTGTTTACCGGAAATACGATCGTCTCACACGGTTACTGCCATATGCTGCACCTTGGATTGCCTGTCCGAGTTGGTGGATTGATGGTCAATCAGGGAGATCTTTTACATGGGGATGCCAATGGTATCACCAACATTCCCATTGATCTGGTTAACGAAATTGCCGACATCACTCCGGAATTCCTGGCAGCTGAAGACATCATCATGGATTATGTGAAATCTGATGAAGAGAAAACCGTCGCTGGATTTACCGAGCGTCGGTTAGAATTCCAGGATGTCGTAGCGAAGTTGAAAGCTCGGGTTACTCGCGCTTCGTAATTCGCCGACTCCCATTCCCAGTTCGCCTTCGTATCAGCGAGTAAGACCATGACGCCAGCAGAAGTTTTAAGGTTATGTCGCGAGCATGACGTGAAAGCCGTCGACTTACGGTTTGTGGATCTGCTAGGAACATGGCACCATACGACGATTCCAGTTAAAAAGCTGGATGAAGACGTATTCGAAGACGGACTGGGGTTCGACGGATCAAGTATACGGGGCTGGCAATCCATTAACGAGAGTGACATGTTAATGTTGCCTCAGGCGAACACGGCGTTCGTCGATCCATTTACAGAATTGCCTACTTTAAACCTGATTTGTAATATTCAAGATCCGATCACCGGGGAGGACTACGCCAAGGACCCTCGCCACGTTGCCAGTAAAGCGGCCAACTACCTCACCGCCACAGGTATCGCGGACACCGCTTATTTCGGCCCCGAAGCTGAATTCTTTATCTTTGATGACATTCGATATAAGCAATCTTCGAACGAAGCTTTTTTTGCAATCGATTCAGTAGAAGCTGAATGGAATTCTGGTCGTGATGAAGGTCCCAATCTGGGAAACAAGGTCCGTCATAAAGGTGGTTATTTCCCCGTGCCGCCGACCGATCACCTAATGGACATTCGCAATGAGATGATGCGCACCATGATCCGTTGTGGACTGGATGTGGAATGCCAACATCATGAAGTGGGTACGGCCGGCCAGGCAGAAATTGACTTGAAATATGACCAATTGGTTACCATGGCGGATCAAGTCATGATCTACAAGTACGTCGTCCGTAATGTCGCTCAGGCTCACAATAAAACTGCAACGTTCATGCCCAAGCCCATACTCGGCGACAACGGATCCGGCATGCATACCCATCTATCACTATGGAAAGAAGAGGAACCACTGTTTGCAGGGACAGGCTATGCCGGATTAAGCGATACAGCGTTACACGCCATCGGCGGGATACTGCGACACGCCGGAGCGATCTTGGCGTTCACCAATCCAACGATAAACAGCTACAAACGACTGGTTCCCGGATATGAAGCTCCGGTCAATTTAGCCTATTCTCAGCGCAATCGTTCAGCTGCTTGTCGCATCCCGATGTATAGCAATAGCCCCAAGGTAAAACGGATCGAATTCCGGTGTCCTGATCCAAGCTGTAATCCTTATCTTGCATTTGCAGCGATTCTGATGGCGGCTATCGACGGGATTCAGAATAAATTGTCTCCGGGCGAACCACTCGACGCCGATATTTATTCGCTCTCAGCCGAGGATGCCACGGAGGTTCAGCAGACGCCGGCCAGTCTCGAGCAATCGTTGTTAGCACTCAAAGAAGATCATGACTTCCTGCTACGAGACGATGTATTTACATCCGACCTGATCGAAACATGGATTAGCTACAAGATGGAGCAGGAAGTGCAAGCGATCCAGTTGCGACCCCATCCATACGAATTCAGTCTGTACTATGATTGCTAACGCCGGATTGCTAACGCCGGATTGCTAACGCCGGATTGCTAACGCCGGATTGCTAACGCCAAACGAGAATTAATCTCGTCTGTTGTGAATCCTTCCCAGCGAACGAAATCTCAATCGACTATTCCAGAGCGTCTTTTTCTTCGAGCAGAGCGATAATCTTATCGACACATTCCTCTACAGAGAAAATGGCCGTGTTTAATTTCAGAGCCGGATCAACTGGGGGTTCGTAGTCAAAGGAGACTCCCGGGAAATTCGAAATTTCTCCGGCATCTGCTTTAGCATACATTCCATTCTCATCACGTTCACGACACACGTCGACAGGAGCATCGAGATGAATCGTCAGGAATTGATCTGCTCCGACAGACTGAGCGGCTTTCTGTCGCACGTCTTCGCTGGGCGCCACAAACGCACAGACACAAATGAGTCCGGCACCATTCATGAGTTTGGCGACTTCAGAGCTACGACGCAGGTTTTCGCTTTTCTCTTCTGCGGTAAACCCAAGTTCCTTGGTCAATCCACGACGCATATTAACGCCATCGAGTACTACAGCTGCCCGCCCCATATCAAACAACCGACGTTCCAATGCGTAAGCAATTGTCGTTTTCCCTGAACCGGTGAGTCCGGTAAGCAATAGAGAGACTGCTTTTTGTCCAAAGCGTGCTTCACGCTCGTCGCTCGTAACACTCCCCCGCTTTTCAGTCTGTTCGCTTTCGACACTCCAAAGGTCATCTGCTTCGTCTTCGCTGTCGCGATCGATGATCATACCGGCAGCAACCGTTACATTGGAAATTCGGTCCACCACAATAAAAGCACCGGTCCCCCGGTTCTTTTTGTAGCTATCAAAGATCACCGGTTCGCTTAACGAAAGTGACACACGCCCGATTTCATTCAGATTGATCGTCGGGGCATCCTGTCGGTGAAGTGTGTTGACATCGACTTGATACCGTAACGTTGAAATCGTACCAGTAGCAACTTTGGTCGTCTGCTTAAACAGATACTGTTTACCCGGAACCATCGCTTCGTCAGACATCCAGACAAGCATCGCATCGAGCTTCTGTCGTTGACGTGGTACATTCCCTGGTCGCACGATCATATCGCCGCGGGAGCAATCGATCTCATCTTCGAGCGTCAAAGTTACCGACAGCGGCGCATGGGCTTCTTCGAGATTGCCATCGAATGTGACGATCTCTTTGACTTTACTCGTCTTACGTGAAGGAAGCACCATCACTTCATCGCCTTTGCGAATAATCCCGGACGAAACCGTTCCACTAAACCCTCGGAAATCCAGATTGGGGCGTAGTACGTACTGAACGGGAAAGCGAAAGTCCTGAAGGTTTTTATCCGAACCGATGTAGACGGTTTCGAGGAAATTCATCAACGTGGAACCGTTGTACCAGGGCATATTCTCGCTGGGATCCACGACATTGTCACCCATCAGGGCAGAGATGGGGATAAAGTGTAAATCCGGGATATCCAGACGTGATGCAAATTGTTTGTACTCGTCGCGGATCTCTTCAAATCGCTGCTGGCCAAATTCCACCAGGTCCATCTTGTTGATCGCTACGAGGACATGCTTGATTCCCAGTAGAGACACAATGAAACTATGACGTTTGGTTTGTGTGAGAACTCCGTGGCGTGCATCGACCAGGATAATGGCCAGATCAGCCGTCGACGCTCCCGTAGCCATATTTCGCGTGTATTGTTCGTGGCCCGGAGTATCAGCGATGATGAATTTACGTTTTTGCGTTGAGAAATAGCGATAGGCAACATCGATGGTGATACCTTGTTCTCGTTCCGCTTTCAATCCATCGGTTAAGAGCGCCGGATCGAAGTCCCCTCCGGTCGTGCCATGAACGGCACTATCTTTTTTCAGTTTTGCCAATTGATCTTCATAGATCATTTTGGAATCGTAAAGTAGTCGTCCGATAAGTGTGCTCTTGCCGTCGTCTACACTTCCACACGTAATGAACCGTAGCAATTCCTTACGTTCATGCTGTTCCAGGTAGGCATTAATATCGGTTGCAATAAGATCTGATTGATGACTCATGTTTTTACCGGTTTAGAAATAACCTTCCTTTTTCTTGTCTTCCATACTGCCTTCTTCGTCATTGTCGATTACTCGCCCCTGACGTTCAGAAGTCGTAGCGAGCAACATTTCCTGAATGATCTCGGGAAGCGTTTTAGCACTGGACTCCACGGCTCCGGTAAGTGGATAACACCCCAACGTTCTAAATCGAACCTCTTTCATCATGGGGGTTTCACCTTCCTTCAATTTCAGTCGGTCGTCGTCGACTAGAATCAAGATGCCGTCCCGCTCCACTACCGGTCTCACGGCAGAAAAGTAAAGAGGCACGATCGGAATGCTTTCCAGATGGATGTACTGCCAGATGTCCAATTCCGTCCAGTTGGATAAAGGAAAGACTCGAATACTCTCACCTTTATTCACTCGCGTATTGTAAAGATTCCACAATTCAGGGCGTTGATTTTTAGGATCCCAACGATGGAATTCATCTCGAAAGGAAAAGACGCGTTCTTTCGCTCGTGACTTTTCTTCGTCTCGTCTTGCGCCTCCAAATGCAGCATCAAACTGATGTTCGTTCAGAGCTTGTTTGAGCCCCTCGGTCTTCATCACGGTCGTGTGCTTTCCACTATTTTTCAGTGGATCAAGGCCTAGCTTCAATCCCTCCTGATTGATGTGAACCATCACATCCAGTCCTAGTTCTTTACGAGCGTACTCTTCGCGAAACTGAATCATCTCGCTAAATTTCCAGGTGGTATCCACATGGAGCAATGGGAACGGAGGCTTTGCCGGATAGAACGCTTTCATGGCCAAATGAACCATGACTGACGAATCTTTACCAACCGAGTAAAGCATCACAGGATTGTCGAATTCAGCAGCCACTTCACGAATAATATGAATGCTCTCGGCTTCGAGCTGCTTTAGGTGAGTAAGGTTATATCCACTCATTCCAATTCACTTCATCAATGTTATCTTGTCTCGTCGATGTGCTTCCCTATACCGACGAAAACAGTTTAGGTAGGAACTTTTTAGTTTAGGTCAACATCTCAATTTCGTCTATGAGCGATCTCTCTCCGGATAACTCGAAACGCTAGTGAAACCGGCGTGTTTTAGATGTTCGAGTGGGTCTGTATGGAATCTGTGGATAATGCTGCTACATACTTTGCAAGCGAGCAATTAACGGAGATTACTCAACGTGAGGTGGTTCCTCTTTCATCGCAGACCAGAGTTTTAATATGTAGCTTTCCGATTCCGTGCCCACCATCGGATACGAGTGAATCATTCTCAGGTTTACATTTTGCATATAACCCCGATGACGAGCTGCTTTACGTTCCTCTGTCCAATTGGGTCCTTTGATCGCCAGCAGTTGCCCGAACAGATGCCAGTGCGGTTGAAGCCATAATCCGAGCTTCCAAAGAGGTCCGACCGCTCGGCAAACCAGCACGTCGTAATTCAAGTCTTCAAGCAGTTTTTCAACTCGTACATTCATCACCGGCACGGGCAGACCAATCTTTTGCACCATATCATCAACGGCTGAAGCTTTCTTTCCAACTGACTCGCACAATGAGACCTGTAAATCGGGGCGGACGATCGCCAGCGGGATACCGGGCACTCCTCCGCCTGTTCCAAAGTCCAACACTTCCTGTCCGGTATCAATACGGTCTGCCAGTTCCAGCGTATCAACCACATCCCGCGAGACAAACCGGTCATAATCCGTATGTCGAGTGAGATTCATTCGTTCGTTCCACTGCCATAACAACTCGCAGTAATCTCTCAGCATTTCGACTTGATAGCCTTCCAGTGAAATCTCGTATTTCTCGAGTGCCTGTTCCAGAGATTCCGAAGGTTCTTCAGGGGTGACGTCAGTCAAAGTAGTTCCAGTTTGATTGAGATTTGAAGAGAACGATCCTATTTTGAGCATGCAGAGTTCGGTTGTACATGAGCAAAACCCTTTCTGCACGAAAAAGGGCGTAACTGCAATGATGCAATCACGCCCTTTTGTTATCGGTTGAAGCAGACAATCTGCTTCAAGGTATTGCTTAACCCTGACCTGCTTCTTTACAAGTCTTGATAATTGCAGCAGCTACCTTATAAGGATCCGCGTTCGAAGCTGGACGTCGATCTTCCAATCGACCTTTCCAACCATCTTCAATCGTACCAACGGGAATACGGATGGAAGCTCCACGGTCAGAAACACCGTAGCTAAACTTATCGATCGACTGAGTTTCATGTTCTCCGGTCAATCGCTGATCATTGTCAGCTCCGTAAACGTCGATGTGTCGGTTGATATGTTTTCCGAATTCTTCGCAGATTGCAGTGAAGACTGCTTCATCCCCTGAGTCACGCATCGGACCGTTGGAGAAGTTCGCATGCATTCCGGAACCATTCCAGTCGGTTGCTCCCAACGGCTTTGGATGCCAGTCGATTGCATAACCATATTTTTCGCCGATACGTTCGAGCAGATAGCGAGCAACCCAAATTTGGTCACCAGCATCCGCTGCACCTTTAGCAAAGATCTGGAATTCCCACTGTCCGGCAGCTACCTCTCCATTGATACCTTCAACGTTGAGGCCTGCTTCCAGGCAAGCATCTAAATGTTCTTCAACGCAATCACGTCCGTATGCATTGGCAGCACCGACTGAACAGTAGTAAGGTCCCTGAGGACGTGGGAAACCACCTTCAGGAAATCCAGGAGGACGATTGGTCAGTGTATCCCACAGGAAATACTCTTGTTCGAATCCGAACCAGTAATCGTTATCATCATCTTCGATCGTTGCACGACCGTTAGATGCGTGGGCTGTGCCATCAGCGTTGAGTACTTCGGTCATAACGAGGTACGCGTCTTTTCGCTGTGGGTCCGGGTAAATTGCAACAGGCTTGAGCAGGCAGTCAGATGCGCCACCTTCAGCTTGTTCTGTTGAACTTCCGTCAAACGACCACATTGGGCATTCTTCCAGAGTTCCACCGAAGTCGCTTCGGATCTGTGTTTTTGAACGAAGGCTCTGAGTTGGCTTGTATCCGTCGAGCCAGATGTATTCAAGTTTGGCCATTTCTAAGTAAACTCCAACATAAAAAATAACTAGTCGGCAACCGTTCGCTCCGCCTAAAGTGCGTCGGTAACCGTGATTCTAACTTTACACTACCGTCAATATTGAAACGCTTTTGCGCAAGCAATAGGGCAGCAACTAAAGCAGGAACATAGTCCTTTTTTACACCAAAGCCATGTGAATGTCACCTAGTGCAATGCGAAGAATTCGCCGATTGTTACAGTTACCGTCTGATGATTAAGAATCTGTAACGGTGACGTAAAGCAGAAGAAGTCCTCGAGTTAATTATCGAGGAATCTGTTCACGGTGACGACTTTACGTTCACGCAACAGATTCAGACCTGTCGCCAGTGTCGGATCAACCTGTTCCACGGGCAACGTTCCGTCTGCCAATGGCTTACCAACCGTATTCACTTCGACGTCCGGGCGAATTCCCCGCTGACTAATCATATGACCGTCGGGTGAATAGAAGCGAGCGGTAGTGAGTCGTAAACCACTATCAAAACTCGCTAGAGGGAAAATCCCCTGCACAGATCCCTTCCCAAAACTCTTGGTGCCAACCACCGAACCACGTTGATGATCCTTGATCGCTCCGGCGAAGATCTCTGCGGCACTCGCTGATTTTTCATCAATCAAAATTGCTAGAGGCATATCCCACGTGCCGAGTTCATGGGCTTGATAATCGACGTCTTCGTTGACACTGCGTCCTCGAGTCGAAACGATCGTACCGCTGTCGATAAAAAAGTCTGCCACCGCAACGGCACTATCGACGAGACCACCCGGATTACTGCGTAGGTCGACCACCAGGCGACTCATCCCCTGGTTATGTAAATCCCACAACGCCTTTTCGACATCCGCGGCTGTGTTCTTTTGGAAACTACGAATGCGAAGATAGCCAACGCCAGCTTTGACGTCGAGCATTTTAATGTCCTCCACACTAGGAACGACAACACGCCGTCGAGTTAGCATCAGTCGTCGGACACTGCCATCGCCACCTACTACAACAATTTCCACCTTGGAATCCTGCATACCCTTGAGCAGATCAGCTGCTTTGGCTGATGCTATTTGAGGAATGATCTGACGGTCCACTTCGATAATGCGGTCACCCTTTTTAATACCAGACTCGCCTGCCGGCCCGCCCTGAATCACACGATCGATTAGCAAACACTTATCAAGGATTCTTAACTCAACTCCCAATCCTACGAAATTACCGTTGATCTGAGAGAACATGTCGTTTAACTCAGTTCCGGTGAGATAGGAAGAATAGCGGTCCAGTAAACTAATCGACCCTACTATCATTTCAAGCATGGAAGATTGATGAGGCAAGCCATACTTTTGATTGGCCTGACGGCTAATATATTCAGCAGCATAAAGCACATCTTGATAATTTCGTACATTCTGACGGTGCAGCCAATTGTCGATTTGTTTTTTGAATGCGAAATCTCGTTCGCTATTCTTACTCAACTTATAGAAGGTGCAGAATTCTTTATTCTGAATTGCAAGTTGTAACTGCCAAAACCCGTTCTTGACTAAGTTTTTCCAATCCGGATTCGTATAGAAGTAGGTGTCGATTTTTGCCAACACTTCTCGATAAACTGCTTTGCTGGATGCTAGGTCAAGCTGGTTGATGGAACGCTTGTAGCTAGAATCGTTATAACGTCGTCCAACGTCCAGCTGGGCTTTACATAACTGCACTCGCTTTTGCAGTTGAGATGCCTGTGGGTGAGACTTAAGTGTCTTCTCGTAGAGTTTTACTGCGGCTTGCCAATTGCCCTGAGATTCAAGTGCGGCACCTTCACTTACAATCTCCACCAGCGAAATTGATGTGGTATTTTTCGTGTTGGCAGACTGAGCAGCAACGGGCACGGACCATTGTAGTAAGAGGACTACAACTGCAGCATGAAGTAGAACGGTAGTCGCTGTTTCATAGCAACTAAGACGGCCATTCCGTGTGCCTAACTTCATACGTTGATTCCATGCTTTGAAGGGTAAAACCGGAACTGAGTTGTTGGAACTCAGCACCGCTTAAAGCATAGAACGTGTGGAAAAGAGAGCTGTTTTTCACTCTAAAAACTAGTGAAATATAAGCCGTAGAACCGGCATGACCTGCCTTGAACATGCCGCTAACCCGACTTCTAACGGCTGTAACGATCAGGCAAGGTATTAAATCGATCCGGCTCGATAATGAATCACAAAAAAACCCCGCTGCGTAAGCAACGAGGTTTTTATCATGGTGATCTTGAAAGCACGGATTTGAAGATGTGTTAAACCAATTCAGCAATCGGCTGACGATGATCCAATAGGTACTGAGGACGACCGTTTGGATCAATCAGTTGCGTTGTCTCGCAGTTGATTCCCATGTTGTGGTAGAGCGTCGCAATGACCTCCTGGAAATGAACCGGGCGATCCTTGGCATACTCAGCGTTTTTACTTGATGTACCAATCGCCTGACCTAGTCGCATGCCACCACCAGCCATAAAGGCCATTGCCAATCGAGGCCAGTGATCCCGGCCAGCTTTGCTATTCACACGAGGAGTTCGCCCAAATTCTCCCCAAACAATCAAAGTGACATCCTGATCCAGTCCACGCTCGCTAAGATCAGTAATCAATGTGCTCACCGCCATATCTAATTCAGCAAGTCGCGTCTTGAGGCTCTTGAAATTATTGCTGTGAGTGTCCCACCCGCCGGACTGAACTGTGACAACCCTGGAACCTGCCTCCACCAATCGCCGAGCGATCAGTAGATTTTTGTACGTGTTTCCATATTGCTTCACTTTGGAGGGCTCTTCCAGTTTTAAATCCAGAGCATCAGCGACACTACCGGATGTCACCAATTCAGCAGCTTGTTGTGTGTAACTATCCAAAGCATCTAGCTGGCCGGTCGAGTCGATGTCGCGACGAATCTGATCCAGCGAACCGAGCAGTTGACGACGGTTATTTAATCGCTCTTCAGTGATACTCCTAAGCTTGAGATCTGTTCCACTCGGCTTGTAGGGGCGGTAGACAGGGCCTAAGTAACCCGGCTCACCACCCATATAAGAAATATATGGAGGTGCTCCTGTATCTGCGGCTCCCTGAAGTCGAGCGATCACGCTACCAAAGTAGGGACGACCACCGACATTGCTTAAGTCTCGGTTGTTGTAACCCGTAGACGTATGGAAGTGACTATGTGAATTCTGCATGCCGACCAAAGATCGAATCACAGCAAACTTGTCTGCCATCGTCGACAATTGAGGCATGTGCTCACAAATATCCAACCCCGGAACGTTGGTATGGATCGGATTGAATTCACCTCGAAACTCAGACGGAGCTTCAGGCTTGAGGTCAAACATATCCTGATGAGAAGGACCTCCAGCCAGATGAAGGTGAATCACAGCCTTGTTGCTGCTCGTGATTCCGGCATTGGATTCTGCTTGCAAAATCGCTGGGAGACTCATTGCACCCAAGCCACCGCCACCGATTTGAAGAAAATCTCTTCGACTCAATCCATCGCAGAATCCGTGTACATGCTTCTTAAAGATCTTTAGCATTTTGCAGCCCCTGTTACTCGCATAAATTCAAACCCTGGACCTCCGCAGATGATCCAACCGGTGCTTACTATTATATACGGCACTTCAACCCCGAAATTCGATTAAAATCCGGAGGCATGTTAAACGAGGAAAGCTAGCTCAGGCTGATCCCCCTCATCCTAGGGGAATCGCATCAGTTAGACGTACTACTCTAGATGCTTACCGAACTTCCAAGTTGGGCCGATTCGGCTTGTTTGTAGCAAAGTGTAATTGCGTCACGTGCCAACTCTCCACCAAGCAGCGAGGAAGGCTGTCCCGTTTCGATCGCTCCTACAGCTTCCTGAATTTCCATGACAAAGGAATCAACCGGGTCTCCGGAACCTAAGTCCGGGCGAACAACAGCACCTTCCGCATCATAGATCTTAAAAGGTGATAATTCGGACTCATCAGCCAGGACTGCAGACGAGAATTGCATGGTTGCCTTTTCGAAATGCGCTTCAAAGTTGTGCATAAACGGACGCCCTTGCTGATTGATCACTCCACTATTGGATGTCACAACGAGATCGGAATCGTCAAAGTCAAAAACGGTACTACAATACTCGACGGTATCGTCACGAAAACGTCCACGCGTGTTTACGGCCGTGGGCATACCAAAGAGAAATCTGATCAAGTGGGCATCATGCACGTGGAGGTCGATCAATGGCCCCCCCACTTTGTCTTCACTCCAAAAATCCTTGCCTAACCAAAGCGGATCAGAAATCACACGATTGAAATGGCCACCAAGTAACTTCCCGTACTCGCCTGACGTGACGGCGTTGCGTAAAACTGTGTATTCGGGAAAGAACGGAAGAACATGAGCAACCATTGCCTGGCGATTATTCTGCGAGGCGACTTCAACGATGCTCTCACAATCTGCTGCGGTTAGTGCCATGGGCTTTTCTATGAACACATGCTTGCCCGCTTCCAATGCTTTTATGGCAACCTCTGCATGAAGATCCGGCGGTAGGCAGATGTCGATCAGGTCGATCGATTCATCGGCGATTAATTCGTCGATATCCGAATAACACGACCAACCGGAAACGTCGACCTGTGCGCCAGGAGGACCGAAGTTACCCTGAATTCCGGTCCAGTCACCATTACGTTTTGCCTCGTTCCTAGTGCAGATCGCTCCGATTTGAACTCCGTCTGTCTTTTGGTAGGCAAGATAATGAATCCAGCCCATGAATCCGATGCCCGTGATTCCTACATTTACCATTCTTACGTCCTTCCAATCTCTCTGCTGTTAAGAGATGATGCTCGCAAAGCGTTCTGCGGCTTCACTCCAATCATACGATGTATCAGGGATATATGTTTCTACCGCAAAACTATTCGTGACAATTTGTCGAGCTTCTGCGACAGAACTGACTGCGCCGTTCGCGATCAACTGTACTAATAAATTGCCTGTTGCCGTCGCTTCCATGGGCCCCGCAATGACAGTGCGTTGACAGGCGTCCGCTGTCATTTGGCAAAGTAATTTGTTTTGTGTACCTCCACCGACAATATGCACCAACTCAATCGAGCCCTTGGTTAGTGATTCGAGCATACCCAGAACTGAGTGGTATTTAAGTGCCAGGCTTTCGAGTGCACAGCGTATGATCGCTCCCGGAGTTTCCGGTACGGTTTGGCCGGTATTGCTACAAAAACGTTGAATTGCCTCAGGCATAGATTCAGGCATAGCAAATGAAGGGTCATCTGGATCGATAAAGGAAACCAACGGCGTGCTCTCCTCAGCCAGTTCCACCAACTGCCCCCAACCATACTCTGTTCCGGCTTCCAGCCAGGCGTCACGGCATTGTTGCACAATCCACAGCCCGGTGATGTTCTTGAGCACACGTACGCTGCCACCAACTCCGCCTTCATTCGTGAAATTGAGGTCTAAACATTGTTGGTTGATGATAGGGTCAGCAACTTCGACTCCCATCAAGGACCAGGTTCCACTACTGATGTAGCACCAGTTGGGTTGGTTACTGAGCGGCTCAGTTGAAGGTACTGCCATGACAGCACTGGCAGTATCGTGAGTGCCGGGTAGGACGACTTCGATTTCTGCATTGCCAACTTCCTTGGCAACCGATGATCTGAGTTTGCCTAATTTAGTTCCGGGTTGAGCGATCTCTCCAAGGATCTTTGCTGGCAGGCCAAATTGATCCATCAATCCGGTGGCCCATTGGTTAGTAGCCGGATTTAACAATTGCGTCGTCGTCGCATTGGTAAATTCATTAACCTTTTCGCCAGTGAGTAGCCAATTGAATAAGTCGGGGATCATCAACAGTGATTCTGCAAATTCGAGAATCGGTGATTCACGTCGCTGCAGTGCCAGCAATTGGAAGAGCGAATTGATCTGCATGAATTGGAGACCGGTTTGAGCAAAAATCTCTTCACGACTGACTCGTTCAAACCCCCACTCCAGGATTCCGTCTAATTGCGAGTCACGATAATGAAATGGGTTACTGATCAGTTCATCGTTTTTTCCTAGTAAGCCGAAGTCAACTCCCCAGGTATCGAGGCCCAGACTGACAATTCGTTCACCGTATTGCTCCTGAGCTGCAGACAGTCCACTGACAATGTGGTCCCATTGTTTTAGCATATCCCAGTACATACGATCGTTGGCCGCCGTACCGCTATTGCTAAATCGGTAGACTTCTTCCAAAGCGACCTTTTGCCCGTCAAATTCGCCAGCAACCACGCGCCCGCTAGAGCCACCAATATCAACTGCCAAATAAACTTGCTGCATCGCATTCCTCCCACATGAATCCCTCCATTCTAATTAAATAGGTGCCACCCACTCTATCCCCCTC
>DEAW01000226.1 GCA_002348315.1 Planctomycetaceae bacterium UBA2972
ATTGACCCTGGTTTGTATTCCGGTCGGGCGACGGCGAGCATTGTACTGGTCATAGTTAGGTAAAGTAGCTGGGACATCTACAGGCGAACTGGGGTTTTTATTGGAAAAGTTGGATGGAGCGATTAACCGCTGAGGTTCACTTGCCATGTGCCGAGTAAGATTAGGCGAGACACTTATCGTTTGCGTGTTCTTGCGTGTTGTTTGCGAGGCATGATCTGATAAGTCTGTATGCCCGAAGGTATCGACACGCATTGATCTCTTCCGTTCGATATCTACCAGTTGATCGTACGGATTAGACTCATTAGGAGTTGTGCGGTTGCCTGGCAATACGACTTTACTGAATAGGCCATTTATAACTTCCCCGTGCTTTGGTATGAAGACGGGAACGAGACTTATCTTCCTCTCATGCCCACCGAGCTTTTGCCAGGGAATCCAGAAGCTATAAGATGGCCCTAACTCTGATTCGCTAAGATGGGATTCTAGCTTGTCTTCCCGAAAGACATATTTCCTGTTCGGAGCCCTTTGCGTATGATCCGCCACAGACAGTCCTGTATCATCGAAGGCATAAACAATTAGTTGGCCTTCTACTTCAACCGCTTCCTGGCGGCGATTGTAGAAATACATGCGACCACCGAAACCCTGAACCGCTCCATTATCTGGGGTCGACAGTATGTCATGTGTCCAGATCGCAACGATTCGAGCCGCTGAATCCTCGTGTTGTCGCTTTGCGGCTTGTTCCGCATTCCACGGCATAGAATCGTCGAGTGTTTTAGCGGATTCAGACAAGGTCTTACAGCCCCCGAGACCGAGAGTAATAGATCCTAAAATAACTAATTTAAAAGTAAGAAATGATGAGGGGGAGTTCATACAGCAGAACCTTGCTAGTGTTATGAAATATTTTTAATTAAAGAGCAGGCAAGAAAAAAATTAACGATTTACGGGTGCGGTGTAATTTGAAGGTGGAAAAGGCGGGAGACGTCTCAATTGCCCCAGGCTTGATAGTTGTGGCTGAGTATTGTAATAAATCGGCTGGCTTGCACCCGCATTGCTGACGGGGATGTTCTCATATCCATTTCTATTCGGTGCCTTAGGGATAGGTGCTGTTCGATCTATTGCCGCTGGGCTATTTCCTGGAATCTGGTTATTCCTCGGTTGTGGAATAAACTGATGTCGCTGCATATTAGCTGGTGTACTATTACGCGGGAACATATGCCTACTTTGAAGCTGTGTATCACCGCCACGCCTGACGTTAGGCTCATTCATGGAACTTGGGAAAGCGTGGTCGAGAAGCGTACCAGAAGGATCATCATCAGGATAGATTACAGTACCTGGTTCTCCCCAAAAACCGCGACCAGTGTTAAATCCAGCGTCACCGTGTATCTCGGTTAAATCTGAAAGCAACCAACTCATTCGCTCGGTTTCCAAGGATTTCATGCGGTCAATGTCTTCTTCCCCACGAATGATATGCGGCGTCATTATAATGAGCAACTCTTTGCGTTTTTCTGTTTCAGTATCGTAGCGAAATAGGCTTCCAAGCCCGGGTAGATCGCCGAGTACAGGGATGCTCCTGCGAACTACGGCCTTGTCTTTCGTGATTAAACCAGCGAAAACCACTGTTTCACCATCACGTGCGCTTACCACGGTCTCCGCCGTAGTTTTATTGATCGGGGCGGCCATGACGGCCTGACCATCGGGATTGATCCCAACAACTGTCCCGGACATCGCTTCACCCAGTTCTGACTTTTCAGCTCCGACAACCATAACGATTCTGCCATCCACGGTGACTCTGGGGCGAACATTAACCAACAAGCCAATAGAAACGGGCTCAGAAGTGTTAGTGATTCCACCAAACTGATTTGCCTGACTGCCAGTGATTTGACGAATGTCGGATCCAACCTGGACGAAACCTTCCGTCATATCTAGGGTCATAATTTGCGGTCGGCTCAATATTTGCAACCGCCCGCGATCTTGCAACGCCCGCATCATTATGTGGATTGACTCGTTAGCCGCACTAACAGCTAACCCACCATACCCAAGAGCGGCACTATTTCGACCCATTCCAAAACCGGAGATAACTTGCCCGGCTAAACTTTCTCGGGATGCGGTCGCACCTGGATCATTGCCCAACGACTGCCCATGCCAAGCAAAACCGTTCGTCGACGCGCCCCTGTCAAACAACAGGCTATCCTGAAGACCCAGTTCCACGCCGGCCTCAAAACTGTCGTTTAGTTCGACCTCTGCAATAATAACTTGAATCATCACCATATCAGGTTCGAAGTCAAGTTCTTCGACGAGGGCAGCCAGCGTGTCGAAAGTTTTGGGGTGGGCTGAAATGATAACCGAATTACTAGCTACGTCCCAAGCTACAACTACTTCAGTTTCCTCGATTTCGTAATTAGCTATATTTGTCTGCTGACTAAAACTCTGTGTAAGCAGTTGCCTCTGCGTATTTACATAAGTTTGTAGCGTTTGACCTACAGAGGACGCGTCAGCATTTTTTAGCCTTATAACTTCGCTGCGTCTAGTTTCAACATCACCCTCGTCCAATCGTATCAACAGTAGTTCGACTATGTCGAGGTCTGTCTCTGAACCGGAGGCGATAACACTGTTGGTACGTTGATCAACAGCAAAGCGAAGTGGCACGAGAGACGACTCACCTCCGCCTATACCTCCAGCTCCGCCACGTAATGCAGAGTTAAATGCGTTACTACTCGCGTTGGACCCAGCAGTTACCTGCAGGCCAAAAAGTTCCTGGAGTAATTGTGTCAGATTGATAGCATCACCATTCTCAACCTGAAATACCTTTATCTGTGCTTCCGCGTTGGGGAGCTGGTCAAGTTGATTTATGAGTTCCTCAATAAGCGGCATCGCAGATCCAGGAGCTCGCACAACGAGCGCATTCACATTTTCGTCGGCGGTCACTGTTGCACCGGCTAAAATGCCGGAATTAACTTTGCTCTCACCACCTTTTGTAATAGTAAGAATTTCAAGTTTAGAGGATTGTGGGCTGATCGTGGCAGAACTACCGTCCTGACCACCCTGATTATTAGAAATGCCGGTAATTGCTTCCTGCAGGACCGGCTGTAGATCCGCGGCAAGAGCGTTCTTTAGCCGGAAGACACGCAACTGATTGGTAGCCGGGGATTCTTCCACATCTAATCGGCCAAGCAAAGCAGCTATTTCTTTAACGTCACGCGGTGCTGCATGAACAATTAAACTATTGGTTCGGTAGTCTGCAATGACTCGAGGCCGAACACCCAATCCAGGACGTTGTTCTTCGTCTCCGCCGGGTTGATTCGTATAGAAAGAACGAACTTGGCGTTCAGCGTCCAAGGCCGACATGTGTTTTAGAGCGAATATCTCAAACTGAGTGTCGGGCTTGACCGGTCGGTCAAGCTTTTCAATCAAATCAAGGATTGCCGACATACTTTCTTCCCGGCCGATTAGTAGCAGAGCGTTAGGTTTGTCGAGAGCGGTAATGCTAACACTGCTGTTTCGGGAACCAAAAACATCGTCGTAAAGGTCTTCGATCAATTCGGTGATTACATTGCTATCAACGTGTAATAGCATATGAACCTGAATAGTCGGTTGCGTTTCACTAGTTCGCTGTTCAATTTGTTCAATGATTTGGATAACACGAGCTACGTCATTCCGGTGCCCCTTAATGATGAAGACTCCCAGGCCCTCAACGAACTCAATCTGCACCGGGCCTAAAAGACCGGCTTCACCGGGTTCGATTTGTAGCAAAGTCTCCCCAATTTCATCTTCTTCATCTGTGGATTCAGCTGCGGTGTCTTGTTGGGCAACTTCTTCCTGATTGAAGATCGAACTCACTAAATCGCCTCCCCAAGCCTTTCGATTGCCAGTCTTTTGGAGAGCAGCACCCTGGCTGATAGCGGATTTCCCAGCTTGTTCGACGAGATTAACAGCCCTGTTTACTGTGGATGGAGATGCTTTTTCAACGGGGACAATACCAGTTCGTTCGTCTTCGCCAGTGCTGGGGGTGTCTAAGAGAGATGCTATTTTGAGCCACGCCTGCTGTGCGACAGCAGCTCCCTGTATCGTAACCGTATTTGCTGTTCGATTGATTTGCAGTAAAGCTCCATTGCCGCTACGGGACGGTATAGCAATGCTGGCTAATTCGCCGGTTTGGTTCATCGAAACCTTTAATTTGCCGCCAAACATGCTTTGTACGGACGCTTCGAATTGTTTCCAGTCAATATTGCGTAAGCGGTGAATTGCTTGCTGAGTAGAACTGGAAACCGGACGGATATTAGAATCGGTCGCCGGCTTAATCGTTTGTATATATTGAGCAACCTGCTGGTGTATCGCATCGTCGGCAATAACAACGATTTGGCCGGTACGAGCGTCCGGCACAACCTTAACTTCAGTTTGATTTGCGAAAGCCGCCTGGATCTTTTGCGAAACATCGGCAATTCGGTCTAAAGGGACGTTATAGCCAACCACCTTGGATGTCGCTTGTGTTGGCTGAACTGCAGGCTGTGCTACTGGTTTATCAAGCGTGCGTAAAAGATCTGCGGCAATCTTATGAGCATTAGGAGAGCCGTTAATAATCAGTGAATTCGATGTTTTGTCTGCCGTTACCTGAGCAACCACACCAAAATCCCGCAGTACAGACTGAAGGCGAGTCGCCAAAGCAGGTGCTTGTGTGTTTTTGACAGGTAAGATTGCCGAACTAGTTGGGGCTGCTTGTGCAAAGAGCAAGGAGGTGCATAAAACCAATGCCGGAGCGAGCCCTAAGGCAAAACGGTCAAGCAGTTTCTTTACTGGGAATTCCATTTCCGTGTCTTTCAATTGTCGTTCTACGGTAGCCAAACTTTTACTTAACCAGCGTCCCTGCTGGTTTTGCGCAGGCGTACAATACGCGCACATCCCGTTATGTTCATTAGAATCGGAATAACCCGCAGGGTCCTTGACCCTTTAAACAAAGAAAAAGCGAGTAACGCTATCTAGTTATAGCTTTACTCGCTTGCGCGCACTTCGCAGACTGCCTAGCTTAAGGGGTGAGGAGTCCTTCGGCCTGAGCAGTGATATTTTGTGCCGTGCTTAATGCTTTTCCGGCCTTGATTTCAAGCAATTCATTATCTGCTGTGAGTATGGTGAGGTAGCGTTGATTGACGGCATGAATTTTACCTTTAATCGTACCAATTGCGATTTCAGCACCTAGCGGTAGTTTAAGAATCTGGCCGAGATCACGGCGATGAATCCAAACTTGAACGCGATTGTTGATCTCAATGGTGCTGGTGAAATAAGCAAGTTGCGCGACGTTGAACTCTGGGGGTTTCGGTGGTTCCGGCCTTGGTTGGACGGGACGAGGCGCCGGTTTTTCTCTGACGCTGACTGAGAGTGGCTTCACGATAGTTTTTGCCGGGAGCCCTGTGTCCGTTACTTTCACGTTGAATTGATAAGTTCCTACTTCGTCGCTTGAGACGGTCAGGCGGTTGCCCACAAGCGATGCTACGAAATTTGTCGGTAATGTATCTTGATCGATTTCAAAGCTGATTTCCTGTATGTTTTGTTCATTGACACCGGCGCTGGCGGTCAGCGTGCGTGTTTCTTTCTCTCCGACGGTTGCTGTGATCGGTGGAGCTGTAAATGTTGGTTCTTTGTTTTCACGCCCGAAGAAGTTTCGATTTGAAATGCGCGTCCAGAACTCTTCTCGTGTGCCCTCAACTAATGACTCGTCATGCTCGAGGTTGACAACATCCTGTAGGACGTTTTCTTCGTCAACTGTCGTCAAGGAGATGGCTTCAATCGAAAGGCTTAGTTGGAGTTGATCATATCCATTTGGAGTTACTGCCAGGTCTTTAATCCTGTGGAGTAGTGGCTTCGTCTCAAATCGGTAGAGTAAGTCGGTCAATGTTTCCAGATTCGAAGCACAATTAATACGAAAAGTATGACGCCAGTATTGGTTATCCACCTGGCGGGAAGGTTCGTTCGTTATACGAACTTCTTCAATCTCCAACTCCTTTTCTAATAGATGGATTAACCAGTTTTTGTAATCAGCGACAGCTTGTTTGCGATCTGGATTTAGAGAACGACGTTGTAGTTCGGCGATCGTAAGCAAATCGTTTTCGTTTTCGCCGATTGTAAGTTCGTATTTCTCAAAATCGTCTATTGCTTTCTCTAAGTTCTCTGTAAGCCCCTGTTTGTACTGAAAGTAGCTATTGGTTCCAGTAAACAGAATACCTACGGCAACAGAGATGATCAGGATTAGGGCTAGTCGTTTTTCGCGGCTATTCATTTCTTATTCCTTATCACTTGCTGTGAAGGTTGCTTGCGTTGTCTTCAGATTCATATCAGCATCAGTTGAATTCAGGTCTTCTGCGTCTCTTGAATTGACATCATCAATCGCATCGTCCTCTTCGGAGGAGGTGTCTTGGTCAGCCTTTTCCGGCTTGGCCGGTTTAAGGATGAAAATCGATTGCTGTGTTCGTCGTGTATAAAGCCCGTCTTCGGTTGGATCAGGTGTCAGGCCTTTGCCTTCGACCGAGTGTAATTCATTGGTTAAGCCGTTGAGTAGGGCGAAGACGCCGGAGTTTTTCAAGTGCATATCAAGGAAGATTTGTGCAGCAGTGCCATTTTCACTGCCTTCGCGTTGTGCCACGGATCGTCCTGAAAAGGTATTAATGATCGCATCATTGGGGTCCGCTGGAAGATTGTCTGAAAGATAGGCGACTTCGGATAACCAGCTGACTCGTGAATCCGTGAATGCGTTGACTGCACCGAGAGTGCTGTCGTTCATTTCTTTTTGAGCTTGCACCTGTTTGGAATTGCTCATTTCGTCTTGTTTAGCCGAGATTTCCTTTTTGATCGTGATAATAGGCCAGAGTGCCAGGCCGATGAGAACTGCGATCCCGACTGCTGCCAGGCTACCGTACTTCACGGCCTTGTCGCGTGTGTCGGTTTGTTTGGGAGGCCGTGTTGGGTGGAGGAAGTCTATTGCAGGGGTTGTATCTGAAGTTAGCTGAGCCGCAGCACCGATCAGCCCGAGAAAACTTGCAGCATTGTCAGGTAAATCTGATTGTAGGCCGGCGTCGAGTCGAGCATGGTCAAAGGGATTAAAGATTTCGATGGGTTCGCTGACCAATGGATCTAGAATTCGACTGAGTTCAGTATGTGTTGTGGTGTTGCCGGCGATGACAATTTGGCTGACATCACCACCATTGGGTTGGTTTTCGTAGGACGTTAGCGTGCGGCGTACTTCTGAGGCGATATAGTTCAAATCCGGTGAGTCCGGTACGAGGCGGATGGTGCGTACCAGATGCGCTACGCCGTCGCGAGCAACTGTAAGTTCCGCTTCAACTCCAAGCAGGTCAACGATTAATCTTGCAACTGTAGATGGTAGGTGCTTTTCTACGTAGTGCGCACTGCCAAACGGGTGCAAGGTCATATTTCCTATCGTGTAGCCCGCCGTGGCTGCAGTTGAGATTACATCGATTTGCGTCTCATTACTTAATGCTGCTGCAGCAATATAGCGTTGTCCGTCCTGTAGTGTTCCGAGGAGTGTGAAGTCGAGCAATCCTTCATCGCCAGCATTGAATACTGTCGGCGCCTGAATGCGTACCATGTCCGGTAACTCACTCTCGGGGATGTTAGGAAAAGCGAGCATTCGTACTTCTGCCTGGGAGCGTCGTGCTGAATACGTTAATGCCTGACCGCGACTTGCTCCGGCCTGCTCGAGAGCACGGGCTATGGCATTATCCAAAGAGGTCTCATAATCCAATTCATTGGAGGGTGGCTGAATTTGTTCTTCAACCAATTGGTGGATTGCGATATCAGAGCCTTTGGCAGACGCGGCGATAGCGCGTACTGACTGATCATCCCATTCATATGCGATGAATTTAGCCATGACGGTTTCCTTATGAATAATGTTATTGAATCGAGGGGAGGACTGTTTGGTCGTTTCCGGCGTATTGCAAGCCTAACACGTCCAGGGGATACCCACGGCCTAAATGGCTTAGGTCACGCCACAAAAGAATACGAGGTGTAACGGTTGTAGCGTCTATGACGACTTCACCGCGGGCGGAAGCTGTGCCACCTTCGTAGTAGCCGATAATTTGTGCACGAAATACGCTACCGCCACCGCAGATAAAGGGCTGTAGCGCTTTCATGTCCTCAAGTGTGAAAGGTACGCCTCCCAATAAAAAGCTGATCCCGGATTGCTTCAGCAGCCAGGTTTCGTGTCGATAATAGTTCTGCTGATCCTGATAAGGGTCGATGGATCGGGTCTGCAGGATGAAGTCAATCAGCTCATCATCGAGGCCCGGGACACCCTGCAGGAGCAAACGCGGAGCCTGGTTGATATTGAGACGCCCGGGGATCGTTGGGTTTGATGATGTCGACGCATTATCCATCAGGCGGTCCAGTGTATTGGCGAGGCTAATGTCGAGCGGATACGCGGGTAGTATATCAATGGGTTCATCATCGATAAGGTCAGGCTCCCAGAGAATCTGTTTGCCGATCAGTTCCAGTACCTGAGTAATCTCCCGTTCGGGTTCTCGCAGAAAATCGATTTCTACAGCCGACGCTGGTTGCGGGAGGCCATCGGTTTGAGGTTCATCGACGATTTCATATCCTTGTCGATAAAGAATGATAAAGTTTGCTACTGCCGGATCGAAAACTGACGAAAGGTCCTGATGTAAGGTTTGGAGATCGCTGGAATTCAAGTTGATACGAGGTTCGCCGTTGATATTTAGATTGTTCTCTTGGCTATACAACGTTAGATAGGCGCTCCATCCTCGATCTAGTGAACCGGTGTTCAGGACTTCATCGCCACTGGTGCTATTGGCGATAGATAGAATTTCCTGGACTCGTTGTCGAGCGGGTTCCTCGTGTGTGTCGATTTGTCCATTGCGATTAATGTCGGCACCATACAGCATTTCGGGGGTGACCCCCCGAACTAATAGGAGTTCTTCGACGGTATTGAATGGTCCGTTGTTTGGCTCGTAGGGTGAGCCAAGAGACTGATAATAGTCAAATTCGGCGCCAAACTCCCGAGTTTCGTCATCATCATCAATCCAGTCCATAATGGCATCGGCGATATCGACAGTCATCCCGGGCAGTGCCATGAGCATCTCTCGTCCACCGTTATCCGCGTAAGTGTCGGCGATGACCAGCGCGTTTAGGTTGAGACGCGACGATTCATCTTCCAATCCATAACGATATCCTGCAATGAAGCCATCGCTGTCAATTGCTGGTGCGATGATGGTAAAGTTTCCTGTTAGATTGGGATTCGTGTCGGGGATGACGTTGATGGCCTGAAACACATTCCGGTTGTCGTAATCGCCACCTGCGGACATCCGTAGTTCGTGATTCTGTAGTAAGTGAATCCGGGCAGTATCGATTCCGGCATCGACAAGCCATTTAGCCTGAATGTTTTGTGATGAAAGCGTTGCTGTTTCGTTATGAGTGAACATCAACTCAGAAAATGTATAGGCACCGAGTGATACGATCACGACAACGACGAGCACAATCATCAGTGAAGAACCGCGTGTTTTGTGGTGGTATGGTAAGCTAATCATAGTCCTAAAGCGTCGAGCCCCCCATCATCCTGTTCCAGAGGGCGTATCTTACCTACAGGCAAGCGTACAATTTTCTGATATGTCACGGCAACGCGTCCGTCGCTGTCAGTTGTGCTTCCGTAAAACGCATCGAGGACGCCACCGCTGGAGTATGGAGAGTTAGATCGCATGGTCATTCGAATTTTTACAGCCAGAGGCAGGCCCTCGAATTCATCACTGTCCCAGTATTGCATCCATTGGTAGCCGTCATAATATTGAAATTCCAACGCGATCACTTCCGGGGCGAGTAGTTGATCGGTGTCCTGAACACCCTGGAAGTTGCCGTTGTTCATAGCATAAGAGGTAATCGCGCGACTCAATTGCCCGCGAACTAAACCGGGCGTGGTGGGATCGTCAATGAAGACATCCTGTGCCGAGGCATCAGTTTCTGAACTAACGTTGCGGCAGTAATAGGAGACTAACTTCACATCAGAAGGGATATCTTGTAAAGCCCCGGGTTTGCCGGGGTCATACATGGCCTGGTACTCTTCCTGACGTGGAATCCGGCTGATATCGAGCCGCAATGTCGCCTGATCCCCGTACATCCCCAGGTTCGTTGGGAATGTTGTTTCAAAATCATAAGAAGGAGTGTCCGAGCCATCTCCTGAAAGCAGATTACCGGCGGCCCCCATGATGTCGTCCATTCCAAGGTCCGCTCCCTGAAGGATATCCATTGCGCCGTCAAGCGAAATATCAGAGAGAGCAGACTGGACGTCGACGCCGTTGTACTGGACGGCACTTTTTATGTCCTGAGATATCCGTCCGAGCAAAGCACGGGCGAGTTGTACCTCTTCGACATTGTCACGTTGTTGTTGAAGAATGTAGAAGTGGTTGCCGATCATTTGCGTGATCATGGCGAACAATAGCCCCGAAAGCGCGAGCGAAATGATCAATTCAAGCAGGGTAACCCCGGCATTCTTTTGTAAATGCTTAGGAAGACGTGTCATTGAGTTGCCTCCATCTGCATGATCATCTCATGAATTGTCAGGCTTGCATCTTCACTAATCTCTAACTCCGGATCGATCATCCAGGTATCAAGTTGGAACACTTGAGGCAGAGAGCCATCCACGGGAGTGTATTCCACTAATACACGAATTGCCAGCAGTTTACCTTCACCGTCAATCGTTTCGGATTGGATTTCGTAGGTGAACGGCTCCATCGTTTCTTCAGCAGTGAAGGGCATTTTACCTGTGCTGTTAGGCGAGATTAAACCCGTCTTAACTTCGGCTAATTTCGATTCCGCTAAAAACTGCGCGGTGGTCAGTACCTGGGCTTCGCGTGCGTTGCGAGCGCCCATGCCGATTAACCCGTTGATGGCAACCATGGAAAGCCCGAGGATGGTGATGGAAACCAAGATTTCCATTAAGGTGAATCCCTGATTGCGGCGGCAGCGTATGGAGATCATTGGCTTGCCTGCCTTTGCATATCAAGCTGGCGGATGTCGTCAGCTGAAGCGACTTTCGTAACGTAAGCAACGCCGGTCAAGCCGCGCAGTCGTACCATGATAAAGCCACGACCATCGGATGAGCCCAGTCTCAATTCGGTTTGGCTCGTGCTTCCGTCGGGATAGAACAACACAGGCTCAGACCAAACGCCTTGAATCGTATCGGTCATGCTGGTCTGGCCGGCCTGTGTCGTTAGCTGATTCAGTTGGGCATTACCGAGGATTGCCGAGCGGGCGTCAAATTCAGTTACTGAGCCAACAAACTGAATGTCTTCGGGTAACTTGTGGGGATAACCGAGCAGTTTGTTGACCGTGTGGTATTTGCTTTCGTTTATCGCCTGGGCGTTGGCAGTACCCATGACATTGAAAAGCTGTTGGTTTTCCGGGGTGGCTCCGGCTTCGAGGAATTCTTCGCCGGTCGTCCAGGGTTCGATGATGTATCGATTACCTGTGAGTTCATACCGTAGTGCGAGCGTTTGACCGCTACGCATTGCCTGGTTGCGAGAGCGAGCAAGGTGAATGCGAACTTGATCGCCACCGCGCAAGAGATTTTCAGTACCGGTCATCGCACTAATGGCAGGGTAAACGATCGCACTGAGTATAACTACTACAACCAACACGACCAGAATCTCAAAAAGTGTAAAACCGTCCCGCTGATCGGAGTGAGCACGACGAGTTTTACACTTTTCTGGTTTCATGGAATGTTGCCTTCAAATGGAAAGGCGGTCCGGTAACGGCGCGACTGAGTCGCAAGTTACTGAGCGACGGTGTGAGTCACATCGTCTTCGGTGTCGGCTGTTCCATCTTCACCAAGACTGATGATCTTAAATCCGGCGCCGTCGGCGGTGTAGTTGTATGGACGTCCCCACGGATCGGCAGGGATCTCTGTAGCCTTTAAGTAGGGTCCACGCCATTTTCCGGAGGGAGCATTTGCGGGTTCGTTGAGAAGGCCTTCCAGTCCAATGTCAGTGGATGGATAACTTCCAACGTTGAGTTTGTAGAGGTCAAGCGGCTGTTCG
>DEAW01000162.1:0-7352 GCA_002348315.1 Planctomycetaceae bacterium UBA2972
ATTTGGATGATCGTGGTCATTGTCGCTCCAATCATCAGCGTGATCATGGACAATCCGCAACGCTTTGAAGGACTAAATGAAGATCAAGCAATTCAGGAAGTCCTCACGGCACTATCCGGTCTGAAACCAGATCAGCTTGAGGAACTGACGGAGGAACAACGTCTCGAGAAAATCGTCATCGGCATAGCGTCACATCTTGGGATTTGGCTGGTGATCGGAATGCTCCTCTTCCTGGTGGGGATTATTTGCTACCTCATTTTCATTCACACGCTGTGGGCCCAAATCAAGGACTCCCCCGACGTCAAATTCAGTCCTGCTGCGATCGTTTTACTCCAACTCGCTCCGCTAGCCATCATGTTATTTTCTTTCCTGCTAGGTAGCATTAGCCCGCTCTTATCAGGCCTCTTAATGTTAGTTGCAGCAATCGTCAATTGTGTCGTGTCATTTATTACCTATTGGAAGCTTGCTGAGTACATGGAAAAGTACTGCCAGCAACAGGCAATTCAGGCTCGCATCTGTTCGCCCGGACTGGCATTGGCCTATTGCATCGCTCAGATCGTCGGCTCAATTCCTCTCATTGGACTGGGAGGACTTGTCAGTCTGGCGGCCATGGTTATGTGGTTTATGGTCGTTTTCGGGCTGAAGAACTGCGCAATCGACATCATCAATCACAAGATGAGACTCGAACAAGAACGCGTTTACAGCTGAGTCAGCACCAAATCGTCTTCGAGCGGTCGATGAGAACTGAGCCCCATATTGGAAAGCTCGCCGTGGTAGTCACGGACAGCCTGTTCAGGCTCAATCTCGCTGTCAGCTAACAACCTCAGGAACTTCACAAAGGTGAGTTGATGTTCAGAATTGTTGATCTTGCGACCAAACAGAGCAGCGTGCCCGCCATATTTTTTAGATTCCCATAACATCCTAAATGCATCGTGCGTCGTTCCTGACGAACCGCCCAGAATCCCTACAATGATCGAACTGTCATAGCGAGCCAATTGTTCCATCGACTCCGGCCCAAAGTAAGGTATCTTCAGGAATACCGGACGACCAGCTTTGGTGACTCCACCTAAGGTTCTGGCAATACAATCGTTTACATAACGCGGAATATCTGCGATGGGTTGTACCGGAGCGTTTGGGGCAAACACTTCGAGGAAATGACGAAATCCTTTTTGCTCAGCTTCGATGCGAAATTCTTTGTATGCTTGCAACGCCTCACGATCCAAGGTGGCATCGTTGTTAAACGTCATGGAGTAAAGACCCAAATCCGCCCCGAGAGATCTTTCGTCCGCGTCACACTCAGCTTTGCCGCACTGAGCATGATCAATGGTGGTCGAGCGAAACGGAAGGGAAGGTTGGTCTCCATAATTCGCACTCAGCCCACACCAAATATCGGACGTGTCATTAGCTCGGATTGCCGGAGTGACCGGAGAGTCATCAAAAATCCTTTCTTCGATGGTTAACTGCTCACTGGCACTCACGCTCATCAGCATGATGTCGACGAGCCCCTGTTCGACGATCTCTCGCATGTTATTACGATGATCGACGACTGTTCCGTACTCATATATTGTCGGTTCCGGACTCATTCCCGGTGCCGCTACTCCAAAGCCCATGTCACCATCTTTGGCGTCGGCAATGATAAAATCTTCACAGGTGGGATCGGCGAGAATATTTCGCAGTTTAATATCTAAGGACTTTTCCATGTCAATTCTTTTCAATGTCATTTGATTTGAGGTGTTGCTACCTTACATAGCAGACCGTTTCCTTGGCATAATAATACTGATTTTAACGCAATCCCACCTAGCTCGTCGCCTCTACCCCTAAGAATCAATCTGTTTATGACTACTGAATTCGACTGCATTGTTGCCGGCATCTCTTGTGTCGACCTGCTGATCGGCCCACTGGACTTTGATCGGCCGCTGAATCAGGAGGGTACCTGGGCATTGGAGACGATAACACCTACGGTTGGAGGGAATGTTTCTAACAGTAGTATCGCCTTAGCACGACTTGGAAGTCGCACGGGAGCGCTCTCACTGGCGGGCAACGATGACTGGGGCGAATATTTAATAAGTACATTGCAACGAGAAGGAATTGACACTTCAAGATTTCTGCAACGAGACGACCTGGAGACCAGTGCAACCGCTGTTCTTATGAATGATCGGCTGGAACATATTTTTGCATATAAGCCGGGCGCCAATGATGCGATCGACCGCACTCTGTTTGAGAACAACTTAGACTACATTGGCAATTCCCAATACATCCTGATGGGCTATTACGCATTGCTTCCTAAACTCGAACCTGTCCTGCATGAAGTCTTACAGGGTATTCAACAAACAGGATGCAAAACTGCGTTGGACTGTGCCGGTGGTGGCGGGAAATTAACACCACTGGATGCCTGCTTACCTTACCTGGATATCTATATCCCCACCGAACACGAAGCCCGTTCACAGACTGAGTTATCAACGCCGAAGGAAATGATTTCGAAATACCGTGATGCCGGTGCAACGGGAATCATTGGAATCAAGCTGGGAGAACGCGGAGTCGTGATCAGTCCGGTTGCCGGTCAGTATTTAGAAGTGCCGGCGGCACCTGTACCTGACAGGATTGTGAACACCACCGGAGCCGGGGACAGTTTTTACGGAGGCTTTATCAGTGGATTGGCACGAGGACTCGATGTGGAATCAGCAGCCCGACTGGGAACAGCCACAGCCAGCTGGTGCATCACAGGCCTGGGAGCGACCGAAAAACTAGAAAACTATGAGAAGACAATGAAGCTATTAGCCTGAGTGTCTAATTGATTACTTGTAAAAAGAGTTTAGCCGATACACCGGCTACGGCCGTCCGGCCTTGGCTAATTTGTATCATAGTTTTGGTTCGCCTTCGCATGCTGACGCATGCTTCCGCGGATAAACTCACTGACTCTATGCTCTTCGAAGAACGAAGTTAGGGCGGAGGCCGGGGCTAACTGGCTAACTGTCCAGCTGTTCCAAATACCTCCTGGACATTTTATTTTCGTTTTCATGCGTGCTGCCGTCGACATCGATTAGCTGTTGAATATACTGAGCCAGCTGCACAGCCACATCACTACTCAATTCTCCGGCCAGGCGGGCTGCCACTTGATCAACAACCTCATCGAGCCCCTCTCGTTTGATACGCTCCAGTGACTTTCCGGCCAGCTTACGCACTTCGTTTCGATGCACCAACGTCGAATTCGCCAGGACGAAGTCGACGATCGACTCGTATTCACTCGATTCAATCTCACCATCTGCCGAACAAAGCGTGACCAGTGTCAACATCAGCAGTTCCTGCTCAGCAGAGCGATCTGCTCTTTTAGGACCGGACAATTTCTTCAGCAAGTTCCGTTTGGGTTGCTCACCTTCGGCAGGCTGCACCTCACCACCCAAAGCATCCCTAAACTTGTCAACTACCTGATATTCCCGCTTGTCATAAACATCATCAGCATGAGCCAGGAGATTAAATCGTTCGATTAACTCAGAAGCCAAATCCGTACCGCTTATAGCTTGTAACTGCGTACTGACATCCTCTACGACCGGATCAAGCCCTCGCTCCTTAATATCAGTCTGCAGGGCTACTATGTAATCTGCAAAGGCATCTTCATCTTCCAATTTGGTGAGTGCATCTACGGCCTTTTTGAGTTCGTTGATTTCCGCATCTGCTTTCTCTTCATTGGCCAGCATAATGCAATACAATGGCGCGATAACGATACCGTGCTGTCTGTTGAATTCCGATGTTGCATTTTCGTAATTTTCCTGACGCTGCTGATCCTCCAATTCCTCCTGCTTTTGCTTCTCTGTTTTCAACAACGCAGACACATCCACGGCTCGCCCTTCGTTTTGATGTTCGAGCTGAAAGTATTCTCCCATTTTCATTCTCATCAGACTGGCCATCAGCGAGTCCGGAAACTTTCGAATCCGGGTGTTATGAGTTCGAGTCACTGCATTAAGACCCGTCCGGGCAAACTCGAGCTGATTCTCAACCATCACAATTCGATTGTTCAGGTCGGTAACCAAATTGTCTGTTCGGATTTGCGGGTATTCTTCCAGCAAAGCCGTGAATCTCTTTTGCAACTCTCCTACAGGTTCTGCTGTAGCAGCATCTCCTGAAATACTTCCTTGCAGTTCTGTCAACCGAGATTGTACATCCTTTTCAAAGGACAGTGCTGTCTTAACAATTTTCACCAGATTCGGTATTAAATCGGCTCGTCGTTTAAGCGAGACATTTAGATTTGCCTTGGCACGGGACAGCCAGTTCTTCATAAAGATTAAATCATTGAACATGAATGCCAGATTCAGCAGAAACAGGAACGAGGCAGAGCCGATCGCTGCGGCAAAATAAGCAAAAGCATCGAATGACGCTCCACCATAAAAGACGATCATCGCTCCGATGCACCCCAGTAGCGACAAACACAGTAATCCCAGCCCTGCATACGCGTACTGAAACAGAACACTTGCTTCACCGTTGCTACTGACGATGAAATGTTCTTCTGTAGTGCTGTGTTTAATCGTCAGTGCAGGATCCGTCAAAGATTCCAAAACGGCCGGCCCCAATACGTATAATTCCTGGCCGGGCGATAAAGTCCATTCGTTGTATCTTAAGCTGCCGGATGTCACCGAATGAGTATTGGGTGCGGTTACCGTGGCTTGATCAGTATCGATTTTTATCGATCCGGTGTTGTCTTCGATTTCAAAGACGACTTTCGAGACTCCGGATTCAACTGTCCTCCAACGTGTCTTCCCTTTACTATTGGTAACTCGCCGCTGTTTCGAATACCGACAGTAAACAACCTTATTTCCGCTATAACGAGCATTGATTACGCGGGATTGAGAGCTGATTTCTCCGACCACTTCCGTTAGCCCCGGAACAACACCTCTAATTGGCGAAGTGGGAATATTTTCGATTCGCCTCTTTGTTTTGAGGTCTTTGTATCCTTTTCGACCTGCAGCAATCATAGCTATGACCGAACCAACTCCGGCCAGCATCACCTGCCACCAGGGCAATACAGAGCCAACACGTGGTCGATCAGGATATTCTTTGAATATTGCCTGCTCGCCGGGGACATACGGAATCGGTTCGAATTGCTCGTACCCCCCTAACCAGACATGAAGGATATTTGTGTATCTGGTTCGGTATTGCTCGTACAGCTCAGCCGAGGTGTTGGCATCGCGTTTTATTAGGGCATGGCGAATCGATGAGGTGGAGCCTACCTGAGTCTCCTTGACCATCGCACGATATTGATAAACCCTTGTTTCACTTTTGATTAACTCGCCCGACGTCGTCACCACCCATTGCAAAAGCAACAACGGTGGTAAAATGGCCATGACAAGCATCGTGGCGCTCATGATGTGATGTGCCTTATAGTAGTTCATTGCGAGGTAGACACTAAGAAGCACAGCCGCGATCGCTCCCATCATATAGAGAATGCTTCCCCATCCCAATGAACTAACGATACCTCGCTCTCCCAGGGATGACACGGAAAGCTCAACAGCATTGTCACTTTGCCTTCTATCATCACCGATTTGATGGGCCGATTCGCTGTAATAGCCAACCACAGTAACCGTATCATCGTGCAGGATCGCGTTTTCCCGCTCGCGGAAATCACCATACTGTGTACTTCCGGTCTCACGGCTGTAGTAAGCGCCGGCTCGCGAATTCCGGATTAACACGTCGCCTGATTTATCAATCAAATCAAAATCCACGGCATCCGATTTCGAATCTACTGTCTCCCAGCTGGTGTTCCCTTCGTCATCTTCCGTCTTGCGCTCCTTAACCCAGGAATAATAAACACAGGGAGTACCACCAAGAATCGTTCTCAGTGTGGCGTCCTCGCGATCAATCTGTCCTTCCACTAAAGCCAGTCCGTCAATTAATCCGGCAACGTATGACAGGGGAGTACGCTGAACTTCCAACACGGACTCCATATTGTCCATGCTGCAGCCGCGCATAAAAAATGCACTGACCACGAGGATTAAAATACAGGAGAAGCTACACCCAAAGGATTTGCCACCACGTTTGTTCGTTGCGTTGTCTGACGCCATCTTTACTTTGTTCTCCTGCATTTACCCAGAGGCATTTCGCATCGACCTACATGTTTTTCTATTACTTCTATAGATACCAAATCAGCCCGTTAAGGGCGCTATCATTTCAACCGGCAAGACTGCTCCTTGCTCATGTACCGCGCAATATCTGCGAAGCTATGGCACAATAGAACGACAGACATTTTTTTCATCACCGTTCGTTACTGAAAGCTCCTTGAATATGCAGATCTCCAACTGTCAGGTTTTCCTGATCGAAATCAAGCAGACAAAACCACTTGCGCCCTATCGATCCCACATCCGTACCAGCGACTGGACGACCAAAGCGATTGTCAAACTGGAAACCGACAGAGGGTTAGTTGGCTGGGGCGAGCATAACCAGAATTTCCTGCCGGATATCAATATCGAGAAGCAGAATACATCGGCACGTGAATTCATCATCGGTTGGGATCCTTACGATGTCGAACGATACCATCAAGAGAACCCCTTCGAACCACGCCTGAGGTGTGGAATTGAAATGGCCATGTGGGACTTGATCGGCAAAGACAATGGTCAACCCTTATATAAGCTGTTAGGTGGTAAAGTACGCGAACGGGTTGAATTGGCAGCCTGCATGGGAATCCAAACATACGAGCGGGCAGGGGAGATGGCGCGTTGGTATGTGGAACAGGGATACACTGCACTGAAAACCAAAGCAGGCGCCGAAGCTCAAGAGGATTTCGATATGGTTCGGGGAGTGCGTGACGCTGTCGGGGACAAGTTAAAACTGCGGATTGATCCCAACCGGGCATACTCGACTGAAGAAGCGGCCGAATTGGCAATTAAGCTCGAGCCATACGGGCTCGAGTATTTCGAGCAACCGATCATGGCCGAACCTCTTAGTGATGCCAAGTGGTTACGTGATCAGACGACAACTCCGATCGCATTAAATGAAAGTGTGGAAGGGCCGGATAGCGTCATGAGAATTCTGGAGGCCGATGCTGCTGAGTTTATTTTGCCGGACACGCATACGGCAGGCGGAGTGCTACCTTGTGTGAAGATCGGACATCTGGCCGAGGCGGCTGAAATCCCGACAATCATGCACTGCGGCCATGATCTGGGGCTCAAGACCGCAGCAATGTTACATATCTGTTCAGCGTTGCCGGCCTACGACATGCCTAATGACTGTACTTATTACGGACTGGAAGACGACATCCTGGACCAGTTCATTCCGATTGACCAGGGGACCATGCAAGCCCCGGAACTCCCAGGCCTGGGAGTAGTCGTCGATGAAGAGAAAGTAATGAAATACCAACTAGACAA
>DEAW01000162.1:7679-9370 GCA_002348315.1 Planctomycetaceae bacterium UBA2972
AGACAACTAGACAACTAGACAACTTAAAATCGAGCTGGTTTCCCAAGCCGTTTTAGCGAATCAAGAGTTTTAATTTGTTCTCCCGAGATTTACTTGGCTAAGGCACACGCTCTAACTACTTCGCAATACAACTATTTAATTGATTAACTGTCTAATTGCTTAGCCGTTTCTGACAAATCTACGAAAGATTCGGCCCAATGGGCTTTGGCCGTCTTCGAGTGAAACTAGGACATTGTCAGCCAGTTCAGGAGTGATAAAGCTGGGGAGATTCCCATCTTCTTTCCACTGGCGGATACGATCAATACGATCCTGAGCCAGTTCTTCGGTTGTTGCCATTTTACCTTCCCTGTTGATATCAACGTGATTTACAGACTCGATACCTTCCCGAGGGATGATCTGAATTTCATAGCTGAAGCCGGAGCCCCCCATCCGCGTTGAAGCGGCTTTGAGCATCAGGTTGCCATTGGCATCCAGAGTGGGCTGCATCATGATTTGGTTAGGGCCGGGCACTGTGGCTACCACGACCATGTGTTGATCGAAGTCGATTTCCGGAGCGACTTCGGCAGGGTTCCAGTCGAGCCAAAGTTCATCGAAGGCAGTCTGATCGACAATGAAATCGTGACGACTATCCTCGGATTGGTAATCTCCATCTTCGATGTAGCCCGTATAGACTTCGAGTACATCGGTGGGCGTTACTTCCGGAGCGTCCTGGAAGTCATGGCGCCCGTCACCAAAGCGAAAATCGAACACTTGGTATTCACGTAGCGAACGAATCGCTCCGTTGATTTCATCAGCGTCAATATGCTCCGGTACGATCCCCTGAGCGACTGCTTTACGGAGTTTGCGGACGTGATGGTCGACTTGCTGCTGAGTCACTTCTTCTTTAGGAAGGTAATCTTCCCATTTGTACTCTCGCCGCCCCTGTTCGCGCAACTCCGTAAACTTCGCTTTGAACCGTTTGTGAATTCCTAACTCTTTGAGGTCTCGTTTATCTAAGTGAGCAAGTTCCGGTTCTTCGTTGAGTTTGTTGAATTCTTTGATGTAGTGGTCAGCCAGGTCATGAGTTCTTTGTATGAACCGGTCGCGACGTTCGGTGAGTAGTTGTTGGTCTGTACGAGGTGTCTTTAGGAATTCCTCGAGGTCAGCTCGGATTGCAGTCAATTCGTCAGATTGTTGCTCAACTTTTTCCAGTAAATTTTGACCGAGTATTTCCACATCTTCAGGCAGAAGATCAGTCATAAGTTCCACTTCGGCCCTTAATTCTTCGACCTGATGGAAAATTGCCTGATTGGTTTGTTCGACACCATTAAGGTCATTAATGATTTGCAGAGCGTCGATGGCAGAGGCCTGATCGTCGCCGCTAACATCGAGGAATAACCCGATGGGTGCTGACTCTGAAACGGCACCATCGTTAAGGTGGTTGATCACTTGCAGGGCGTCGATGGAGGAGACGGCCTGATCAAAATTCACGTCCTGAAAGAGCAGCGGGTTTTGAAATGCGACATCGGCCGCCAACAAAAGCCTGTTTTCCAGTGATTCGACAAAAAGCGTACGAGTCATAAAGCATCACATATAAACTATTAATATTGTAAATTCCGTTTAGCCTAGATTGATATTATTAGAAGTCTAGACATTTAACAACCTAAATGTCCCTTCGCTGGCTTTTTTCCACCCCACTTGACGCCAACTAC
>DEAW01000162.1:9520-11735 GCA_002348315.1 Planctomycetaceae bacterium UBA2972
GCCTGTTTTCCAGTGATTCGACAATAAATTTACGATAGTTATGCATGGGTGAGCTTTGTTGAAAAGAGTCTGTTTTTTGCATCGGTGAAACTGTAGTTTACAGTGCTCAATTTCACCACAGCGATGTATGGATAATATCATATCTTCAAATGTAGGAAATTCAAGTTTTTAAGCACTTTCGTAGCTCTGATTAGAAATCTAAAAGTAGTTGCCTTTGCGTCTCTGATTTGAATTGGACGGAATTTCCTTCAAGCTAGTCGCAAGCTAACACATATGAGGCAATCAATTTCACTAAGTGATTGGGTTGGTCCGTTAGCTTGATTCTTATTGCGTTTCACTCTTTGGCAGAGAATTCCTCTTAACCGTTCGGGATGGAAAAGATGAACTGTGCCTGAACACACATTTTTAACAGCCATCTAAGAACGGACGTGATATGATAGAGAAACCAACCTAGGATAACAAAGATACCTTCAAGGATAACACTGGTATGGCTAAATCGAAAACGATTCTCAAACGTGAACACGGGAAGACCAGACGTGACAAAGCACGTGGTAAGACAGGACATAATCCAACACAAGATCCTGATACGTCTAAGGATTCGGAAACGCTTGATAATGTGCTCGCCGATCTGGATTATGAGCACATCGCGTTGGGGTTTGACGATTCCGAGCAACAGGAATCGGCTAACCGCAGTGTCAGCTCAGAGCGTCCCAACATAAACCAGGGTAGTGGAGAACAAGAGCAAGAATCTCAACAGAATTTAGAGGGTATTGAGTATTTGGTGGCATTCGGTGAGCTATTTGACCATCTGTACCCGCGAAATCTGCACGATAAGCTTCAGAATCTAGCTGACGGGATGGCTGGGACAAGCTTTAATACCGCAGCCAGAAATAGCCCGCTGGTGAAAAAATTTAATCAGGTGGTCAATGGGGCAGGGTTCCAGTTAATCTACCCGGAAACGGGTGAAAAAGTCCGACTAAGATTCATAGACCCGCCACGAGCAAAGGCAGGATATTTTCAACTACGAACCGCTAACTCAGAGCAACGCGGAGTGTATACCGGAGCGGGTTTCCCCACACTTCAAATCACTAGGTCAGACAACGCATAAAAAATGGTTTATGAGATTGCAATTCGTTTTAGATTTGATAATCTGATGGGTTCACCCCCTCATTAGGGTTAAACTCTTAGACAAATGGACTTGTCTTTTTAATGGCTATGGATTCGGCCAACAGCGACGATTGAAGTATTCTTCAATCAGCCCAAATCAATTAATAAGCATTTGTCCATCCCCGATTTTAAGCTATCTCGCTTCAATGATTTCATCGTGCCCAAAACACGAACGGGGTATTTCCGCGCCAGCATTCAGGCCGAAAATCTTGAACCGCGATTAGTTCTTTCGGGCCTGACAAATATCTCTACTGATGAGTCTGGTGAGACAACTGCGACAGAGCAAAGTCTGCTTTACGCTCAGCAAGAAAAGCTGAACGCTGACGTACTTTCCGAAGCGACGCCTGATTCAATTCTTTCCAGTACGCCAGAACTGGACGACTTCTTTTCTGAACTAGATAGCGAACAGCAAGAAGACCTAGTCACTACATTAGACACTGACAGCTTATCGGACGAATCCAATTCCGAAACCGATTACCGATTGGATTTGATCACTGATGATGTCTGCCGGGACGATTCATACCTCGACGTCGAAGCTCAGTACAACTCGGCCTACCGGAAATTCGTTGCCAAGCTGAACGAGATTAGCAGCGCCAATGAGTCTCCGGAAGGCGAAGCCAGCACAGATTTCCCAACACAACCCAAAGAACAATTCACGGACAATCATCTCGCTCACGACAACCATCAACGAGGCCCACCGGCTGAAGGAGAAGCTAATTCGCTTACGGTTGGTTCATTTACCATTACAGGAGCGAATGTAAACAATTATCAAAAAACGACCCACTCTGATATCGCGGTCGACACGAACAGTGACGGCACTGCCGACCTGTTTGGCGCTACAGTTGAAAGCTGGGTATACGCCAATGGTTCATCTGTTAGCATTTCTGTTTCCGATTTATCGACCTTTTCTCTAACCGGGGCTTTCACGCTCCTGGCCGTTACCCCCAACGGTAAAACGGACCCTCGCTACACCGCCATCAAGATGGGTGAAGTCGATATTTCCACCAACGCACAGAGCAATCAGTTCGGACTCACCGGCAATGTCGAT
>DEAW01000186.1 GCA_002348315.1 Planctomycetaceae bacterium UBA2972
TCACCTATACCAAAACAGCTGCTGAACAGGATGCGCAATACAAAGCAGTCACTGCCGTCATCGCTAAGACCACACCAGTGATTCCCTCGCTTACCGAGTCCGTTGCGAAAGCCAAAGAAGCGGCCGGGAAAAATACTGATGACAAAGAACTTGCTCAATTGGCAACACAATTGCAAACTGCTTTGACAAAGAGAAATGCCGATCTGGCCAAAAAACAGGCGGATGCGGCAGCTACAAAGAAACAGCTGGATACCACAAATACCCAGTTAGCTGCCAGCCAAAAAGCAGCAACGGATGCGACTGCCGCTATGACCGCCGGACAAAAAGAAGTTGCCGCCATTACGCCAACTGTGAAACCAGCCGAAGAAGCGGCAGCAGCAGCTCTTAAGGCAGCAACCGATTCTCAGGCCATCGTCACCACAGCACAGGTACAGGTAACCAAATGGACTGAGGAAATCGCGTTCTCAACGAAGCTGTCCGATCTGAAAACCAAATTGGCCGCTGCCTTTGAAGTCTTAACTGCCAACCAGCAGAAACAAGCTGAAATGATGGCCAACCTCACCGAAGTGCAAAAACAGTACGATGCTGCCAACCAGATCGTCACAACAGCGAATTCGGCTGTCGAAAATACGACCAAGCGTGTAACCGACAGTCAGGCTGTCGCCAAAGCAGAATTGGATAAACAAAATGCTGCATCGGCTACACACACAGCGGCCACCACGGCAGCTGCCAATCTCAAAGCAGCGGTAGCAGCTCTTGGAGAAGCCGTCGCCAAGTCCAATGAAGCAGTGACTAAGAGTGGCGGAGACGCTGAACTGAAGAAGGCTGCGGAAGCACTCAAGGCACTTGCTGACAAGAAAACGGCCGAAATCCCTACGGCTGATAAGGCGGTAGTCGACGCTCTGGCGGCACTAAACAGCCAAAAAGCTGTTTACGCAACGGCACAGAAAGCCGTGACCGATGCTCAGGCAACTCTGGCAACCAATAAGAAAGCATACGATGACGCACTGGCGGCTCGTAAGCCTCATGAAGAATCTCTTGCGGCTGCCAAAGCCTCAGCAGATACTGAAACCAAGAACGTTTCAGATTCAGAAGTTGCACTCGAGTCCCTGGAACAGGAATTAGTGGCTCTGCAAAGCAGCTAGGTCTGATTAAGTTGGCTTAAGCCCGGACAGAGTGTTACTCGTCCGAGTTGAGTGTCAGTACGAGTCGACGTGGTGTGCCGTAGTCCCGATGTTCTGCCAAGTAGATTCCCTGCCAGGTTCCCAAAGCTAAACAGCCATTGGATACGGGAATCGTGACACTGGCACCTAGTAAGGATGACTTCACATGGGCGGGCATGTCATCCGGGCCCTCCATTGTATGGATGTATGGAAAGTCTTCCGGTGCGATGGCATTGATAGAAGACTCCAGATCGACTCTCACGTCCGGATCCGCGTTCTCATTGATCGTCAGGGAAGCTGACGTATGCTGAATGAAGACGTGTAAAAGCCCCACAGACGCCTCAGATATCTGAGGCAATGCACTGAGAATCTCTCTGGTAATGAGATGAAATCCACGGCTTCGTGGCTCTAACGTGATCATTTGCTGATACCAGGCCATTTTTTTCCTTTCATGTCTTTAATGGCATTAAGGATACATAATGAGATTCGATCACCTCAATATGAGCCTGTCTAACCATCACCTTTTCCCGGACTTCATCACTAAAAACCGACTCGTCAATTAGGGATGTCACTTTTTGTCAGTACTGATTCCAACTAAGGGGGTGATAACCACCTCTATTTAAAGTGAAGTGTTGATTTTTCCCTTGTTAGAAAACACTTGTGTTATTCATTGGTTCTACATGAAAAATTAACAAAACCAGCAAAAATTATATGTGCACATAGGTTTTAATAGGCCTGAGGTGTTCACCTAAGCGTGACAAATACCGAATTATTCTGAGTAATAGTTTAGGAAGAATTTCTTCCCTTATTTTTTTCAGATTCTTATTGACTCTGAGTAATTAGAGCTAATAATAGGGCACTTCAGGAGATTAGTTTTTACTGGGAAGGCTGCGACAGCGGTAAATACCGGTGAGCACTGATCAGGAAGAAAGCGGACGGCTGTGGGTCCATTCAGGTTGACCGGCAGTTTCTGAATATTCCGGGTTTTATCAAGAGAGCAACTCAGGTACTTGAGAAAGTCTTGATTACCTAATCCAGGAACCCTTTAGAACCAATTTGCGTTTTACGCGGTTCACTTCTATTTGCTCGATCATAAAGTGTGACCCCACACTGAACTACTCGGCGTTAACCGCCGTACTAGATAACAGAAGGGTTGTTTTATGTGACAAATGGTCGACTCGCACAGCCATAGCTGTCGTAAGTCAACCGAATGAAGTGGCAGCGAAAAGATAATTATTTTTTTACTATAAGGATATTAATCCAATGTCAAATGTACGGAACGTTTTCGAAGCGATCCTCAAGTACGGCCACGACGAAGATTTCGCCCCGACAGATGAGGGCTTCGAAGCAACAAATGCACCTGCAGGATCCGATGAAAAAATTGACATCCTGCGACGTCGTGTAGAACAGGGCACTCCCCTGTGGCACCGCAACGATCGCCGCGATTACAGCGGGCTGACCGGTGCCGTTCGCCCACGCGAATAATAAAATGAGAACTGTCCCGGAATCGATGAAGGCTTCTTAGGAAGCTGATTCAGGACGCGCTCATCTGAAAACCCTGACGAACCCAGACGGTCGTCGGGGTTTTTCTATGCGCTGATTGCTATTCAGGGAGTGGTTAATTGAAATCCACCCGTGAGCCAAATCTGACTAAGATCGTCCACCCAGGCTTCGACCAGTGTTTTAACATTGACATTCGCTCGAGCATGAGCCGATGTATCCGTCGTACGATCAATACAGGCCAACACCGTCTCAACATCGCCTGTCCAGCGGTTATGGATCCTGTCGGCTGCTTCCAACAACGCCGAGTCCCCATAATTCTCTCGACCACTCAGGGTCAAAGCAATCTGGTGAAAACAGGAAACCAGAATTGAAGAAATAAACTCAACGTGCTCATACTTCTCCTGTCGATCACCACCCAAATTGACATACTTCTGAATCAAATCAGACACTACTTCGGGCTGGTCCGGCAGTCCGGGAAAAACCTGCAATATTTCACGTCTTACGTCCAGCAAATTGCCTTGAAGTAGTTTTACAGCAAACCCCACACTTCCATTGGAAGTCATCGCTAATTCCAACGCTTGGTTTTCATGGAGCACCAGGTTCTGTTGTAATAGGACCTGCTTCACCTGACTTGATTCCAGAGGATTGAACGATACCACTTGTGAGCGAGATACAATGGTATCCAGTTGATGACTAAGGCTTGTACCGATCAGGATTAATACAGCACCAGGCGGCGGTTCCTCCAAAGTCTTTAATAGGTTTGATGTCGAAGTTTCGTTTAAGAAGTCGGCATCATTGATGATGACCACCTTGCGTCGGGATGAAATCGGTTTCAGATTGAGTTCATAGCAGACTCCCGGGAACACTTCCTCTTTTTTATCAGTGCTTGTCAATTTCACTGATCCACCTACAATTTGGGCTGTCAGGATTTCTGTCTTCCCGGTCAATAATTCCACATAGTGCAGATCCGGGTGCGTATCCGAAATGACCTGTTGGCAGGACGGGCAGTTTCCACAGGGTTCACAAACTTGTTCCGGATTGACATCACAAAACAATGCCTGTGTTAACTTACGAGCAAACAGGTGCTTACCAATTCCATCCGGCCCAACAAACAGGAACGTAGAGGGCAAGCGACCGTTAGAAACAACTTTCTTAAACCGATCAATCTGGACATCATGCCCTAGAACATCACTCCAACTCATAATCTAGCCACCTCCGGCACTGCCCAGAAACTGTTTGGCTAATTCAACAATCTCCTGATGAATCTCGTCAACTTCCCGTGCCGCGTTGACAACCTTGATACTTTCCGGAAACAACGCTGATTCCTTCAGGAAACCCTGACGAACCTGTTCCATATAGACCAGCCCCTGAGATTCAATACGGTCCAATTCACGATCCATACGACCTCGGGCATGAGTAACATCCATGTCCAGCAAGATCGTCAGGTCAGGTAAGATGGCATCTGTCGCAACAGCTCCAACTTGTCGAATCATGTCGGCTTCAAGTCCACCTGCATGCCCTTGGTAGACAATATTTGCCAAGAGGTAGCGATCGCAAATCACCGTCTTGCCAGCCTTCAATGCCGGTTTAATGACTTCTTCTACCATCTGAGTTCGAGCAGTCATGTATAAAAACATTTCGCTGCGAAGATCAATGGCGATATCGTGCTTTTGCAATAACAACTCCCGCAGTCGTTCACCTAAAGCTGTACTACCGGGGTCTCGACACAACAAGACATCATGTCCGCTATCAAGAAGCCACTGCCTGAACAGCTCAATCTGAGTAGACTTACCAACTCCGTCTGTTCCATCGAAACTAAAGAACATGCGTGCGTATTACTTCCATGTCATTGGATATAGAATTCCTA
>DEAW01000043.1 GCA_002348315.1 Planctomycetaceae bacterium UBA2972
CGAGAGTGATTTCAAAAGAAGTATCGCTTGCCTGTGACAGAAAAAAACAGGTCCAGCAGTCTGACGAACTTTCCTCATGCTTATGATTTCGAGGAAAATCCGTTCCTGAAAGATGCTCATTTTCAGAATCAAAATCTGATAAATGCTCGGCATGGGAATGGGGGCAAAAATCTTCCGTTTTCCCATCAATTGAAGATGCATGGTCATGAGAATTCCCGAAACATTTACCATCAGCCACGAGATGCTGAAGTTGGTGAAAAGTATCACCACCCACAGCCATCAAAAGGTATATCGCAATCAGCGAAGTCGATGTTAGATGCCTCAGTATTTTCATCAAAGCAAATTAATTTTTCGGGAATTTTTGTTCGTATACGTCTGTCAAATACTTAGAGTTCATAATTATATACTCGCATTTTTAGTCCAGCGAGGTGTTTCTTACGATTCTTGTGTTAGTTTATCTAAATAGTGTCAGGTATCACCTTCAAGATTAGCGACACTTCTATATTCGGAAAAACAAAATCCATGATTAAACGACAATTGGGAATCTACCTATCCTGTGTATTTTTTTTGGGAATCTCCCAACCGTTTACAGCGGCAGGGAAAAACAGCATTGACACCGATTATGTCGCTGGTGCAGTACTAACAAAAGCGCAAGAGAAAATTGTGTTGGAATTGGCGATGCAGCGTGGGATAAAAAAGGCAGCAAAGATCTCAACCTATTACCTTTTGCCAACAGAGGCTCGCGGTATTCAAATCCAAAGCACCGAACAAATCAAAGGCCGAGAGGTTACCAGTCAGATTTTAAATATCATCTATAAAAAATGGTGGCACCCAAACGAAGGACCTCGAAAGGGCGATCTGCGAATTGGTGAATTTTGGGCCGGCAAACCCACCATTCGCAAAGAAACTATTCTCAAGGTAGGGAAAAAGGAATATCGAGTACGAATAATACAAGGGCTGACTCTGGAAGAGGCCGAAAAGCTACTACAGATGTTGCTGGAACCAAATTACACGGTGGAGCCGGCCGTCCGGCATGAAAACTTCAAACAGATTGCCTGGGATAGACCGATGAGCTTTCGCAGGCAAGGCGAAAACTATTCTGTCTCTTTTCCACATATCGCTCGTGGTGCCGGATTCTTTGACCTGCAAATTAAACTAAGTGACGACGAACTGATTATTCATCAGATGTTTCAGGCAATCCCATAACGTCAGCCGGGATTTATGAGCAAGCAATCAAGTACGAGCAGAAAAAGCCTTTGTCTAGCAGCAGCTGCTGCGTTCTCTGTTTATTTCTGCATGTATGCATTCCGCAAGCCTTTTACCGCTGCGGCCTTCCAGAATCAGGAAGTCTTCAACTATGAACTAAAATCAGTGATGATCATTTCGCAGCTGCTGGGCTATATGCTGTCAAAGTTCATTGGGATCCGACTCGTCTCCGAATTGGATCGCAAGTACCGAGCACTGGCCATCGTCGGATTGATCGTATTTGCTGAATTAGCTTTGGTGCTTTTCGCAGTGCTACCCGACGAAACCAAAGTCATCGCCATGTTTCTCAATGGCTTGCCACTGGGAATGGTCTTCGGATTTGTACTCTCATTCCTCGAAGGCCGTACGACAACCGAAGCTCTCTCCGCAGCACTTTGTGCAAGCTTTATCATGTCGTCAGGAGTGGTAAAGTCGATTGGCCAGTGGCTAATCCAGGTGCAAGGCATCGACGAGTTTTATATGCCCATGGTTACAGGACTCATCTTCTTCCTGCCACTGCTAATCTCAGTCTGGGTTCTGCAGCAAACGCCTCCTCCCAGCACGGTGGACGAGCTTGCCAGAAACAAACGATCCACCATGAATAAGGGTGACCGCTGGAATTTCTTTGTGGCTTACTGGCCGGGACTCTTAGCATTATTTGCCGTCTACGTGACACTTACGATCATTCGCACCTTCCGGGATGATTTTGGTGTCGAAATCTGGCAAGGCTTAGGGGTCAGTGACAAACCATCCGTCTATGCCAGTTCGGAGACGATCGTCATGGTCATCGTCACGATGTTGAATGCCGTAGCCATCTACATGCGTAACAACCTCCGCGCATTACGAGTAACGTTCATCATTATGACGATCGCTTTTCTACTCTTAGTGGGCTCGACGATCGTTCAAAATCGTGGCGAAATCTCTCCGCTCGGGTATATGGTGCTCTGTGGAATCGGGCTGTACATTCCCTATGTTGCGTTTCACACCACTGTCTTTGAGCGTATTGTCTCGGCTTCAAACCTACGGGGGAATCTGGTATTCCTAATGTATCTGGCAGACTCAATTGGATACCTCGGTTACGTGGTCCTGTTATCGGCCAAGCCCTGGTTCGATACATCTGCAGATAAATTATCCTTGTTTCAGAACACCCTTTACTCGCTGGGGGGATTTGCTATCCTCTGCCTACTGATCGCTACGGTTTATTTCCAAAAAACGCTTTCCCAAGAGCAAACCGGCAATCCTGAACAGGCATAAGTACCTGCGGAGCACTTTTTAAGGACGTCACATTTGAATTCGCCTTCTACTCATCCTGAAACCTGTCAGGTCGCCATTTTCAATGATCCCAATCAGCTTCTTGAAGTACGGGGAGAAACGATTCCAGAGATTAGTAACGACGACTTACTGGTTCGCGTCAGTGGGTGCACTATTTGCGGGAGTGACCTTCATACCATTACAGGTAAACGACAGGAAAGCACGCCCACGATACTGGGGCATGAAATCATCGGATACATCGAGGCAATTGGCACCTCGCCGCGGTTTGATCTGGCCGGCCATGAAATAAAAGTCGGTGATCGCGTGACGTGGTCAATATGTATAAGCTGTGGAAGCTGTGACCGATGCGAAGCGGAGATCCCTCAGAAATGTGTCGAACTAAAAAAGATAGGACATGAGGTATTTGATTCCAGCTCAGGATTTCTGGGCGGGTTCTCAGAATATGTTTTGCTGCCGGGGAGAACGGCAGTCTACAAAATAGACAGCGAAATCGAAGACGAAGTCTTTTGTCCAGCCAATTGTGCAACAGCAACCGTTATAGCCGCCTGTCGTCAGATTCGACGGATTGCCGGACAACGAGTGCTCATCATCGGAGCTGGCATGCTGGGTTTAACCGCAACCGCGTACTTAAAAACCCAGGACGCCGCTGAGGTTACCGTTGTCGAACCCGATGAACAACGTCGTCAGCAGGCTGTTGATTTTGGAGCAGATCATGTTGCGGCCGATATTCAATCTCTGACTCAACAATCTGATGTGCTGCTTGATTTTTCCGGTTCTTCAGCTGCCATTGAATCCGCCCTGCCCTTGTTGGCAATCCATGGAACTGTCGTTCTTGTGGGTACGGTTGCTCCCAGCCCGGCAATTGCAATCGACCCGGAGTTTATCGTTCGAAACCTTATCCACGTTGCCGGCGTTCACAATTATCGCCCAAGCGACCTTCAGGATGGACTGTTGTTTCTCCAGAAATACGGTTTGCAATTTCCATTCCGGCAATTGGTCGAAAAGTCGTTTGCACTGAGTGATATCAATGAGGCCGTCGAATTTGCTTTACGGGAAAAACCCATACGAGTCATGATCAAACCATGAGCCTGCGTAGTGTAACCACCCCCGATGAGATCATCGAACTGTTCCAGGAACGGGGCCATTCCGAATACGGTGGTGAAGATGTCACCCAACTTCAGCATGCTTTGCTTGCTGCCCATTTGGCCGAACAGTCAAATGCATCCGCTGAACTAATAGTAGCTGCACTGCTTCATGATTTTGGACATTTGCTACATGAGCTACCGGATGACGCACCCGACAACGGTATCGATGATTTTCACGAAGATGCAGGTGAAAAGGCATTGGCAAAGATCTTTCCGGCAGCCGTTACTGAACCCATCATGCTGCATGTTCAAGCCAAACGATTTCTATGCACGACGGAAAAATCCTATTTCGCAAAACTGAGTGAAGCATCCATTACCAGCCTTAATCTACAAGGCGGCACGATGTCAGAAGAGGAGTTGACCAAATTTAAGTCGTACCCATACTGGCGGGATGCCCTCCGTTTAAGAATTTGGGACGATTTGGCAAAAGACCCGGAACAAAAGACGCCAGCATTGGCGCATTACCTGGGCTATCTGGAAGAAGCGAGTTTGTAACATACGATGAAAACTGAATTTGACGTAGCAATAATCGGCGGTGGCATCGTCGGACTTGCCCACGCCTGGCAGGCAGCACGACGTGGGCATAAAGTGGTCGTATTTGAAAAAACTTCGGTTGCAGAGGGAGCAACCGTTCGCAATTTCGGAATGATCTGGCCGATTGGACAGCCGGCTGGCGAACTCTATCAAGTCGCGAAGAAGTCACGAGCGTTTTGGTTGGAACTTGCTGAGGCCGGGGCTCTCAACGTGGAAGCATGCGGCTCTATCCATCTCGCGCACAACGACGATGAAATGAATGTCCTGCAGGAATTCGTCGATCAGCAAACCCATGAGGCTGAGATTATTTCCCCCTCGGACGTTTGTCAGCGGTCGGCTTTAGTCAACCCGGACGGGCTGCTCGGAGGAATGTACTCGGACACCGAATTGCGAGTGGACCCGCGAACAGCTGCAGCAGGAATTCGGTATTGGCTGGAACAGGAATTCAACGTCCAGTTTCACTTTGAAACATTGATCTCTGCTATCGAAAACAACGAACTTATCTCTTCTGAAGGTCAAAAATGGAAGGCCGATAAGATCATTATTTGTAGTGGCAGTGACCTCCTTACTCTTTACCCGGAGCATTTTGCTAAATCCAAGCTCGTACTCTGTAAACTACAAATGCTACGCTCCATTGCCCAGTCAGAACCACTGCCTGAGAACATTCCTCATCTTGCCAGCGGTTTAACCCTCCGTCATTACACATCATTTAAGACCTGCCCTTCGCTTGAGCGCCTGAAAAGCAGGATTACAATGGAAGCTCCGGAACTGGACAAATACGGGATTCATGTGATGGCATCTCAATTCCAGTCAGGTGAGATCATTTTGGGTGACTCGCACGAGTATGGAGATGACATCAGTCCATTCGACAAATTGGAAATTGATGAGCTGATGATCCGGGAACTTAAGAAGGTTGTTCGATTGAGTGACTGGACGATCAAGGAAAAGTGGCATGGAATCTATGCGAAACATCCTGACCTTCCGGTTTATGAAGAGGACGTCAATGAGGCTGTCTCGTTGTTTGTTGGCACAGGAGGTGCCGGAATGACCATGTCGTTTGGTTTAGCAGATAGATTTTGGAGTAACAGGTAACTAAATGAGCCAATTAAAACACATTCAGGCCGTCGTTTTTGACTGGGCGGGTACCATGATCGACCATGGAAGCCGGGCACCGGCCATCGTCTTTGTTGAAATCTTTAAACGACAAGGCATTGAAATCTCCTTTGCTCAAGCCAGAGAACCGATGGGGATGGCGAAGCGGGAGCACATTGCAACGGTAACTCAAATGCCAAGCGTCCGTGAGCAATGGCTTGCCAAATATGGGCGGGAATGCACTGAGCAAGACATCGATAACATGTACGAGCAATTCCTTCCTCTGCAAAAAGAAACCCTCAGAAACCATAGCCAGTTGATTGAAGGAGCCGCTGAGGCTGCTGAAACTTGCCGGGCTCTGGGACTCAAAATTGGCTCTTCCACCGGTTACACCCAGGAATTGATGATCGACGTCAAAGTCAAAGGCAAAGAACAAGGATATGAGCCTGACATCACGCTTTGCGCCGAGGATGCTCCCAGAGGACGACCAGCTCCCTACCTGCTCTTTGAAGCCGCCAAACAACTGGATGTCTATCCAATGAAGAGTATCGTCAAGGTCGATGACACTATTCTGGGCGTGGAGGCCGGAATTAACGCTGGCTGTTGGGCGATTGGAATCACGCAATCAGGCAATATGTTAGGGCTGTCTGTAGAAGAATTACAAGCCATGGACCCGGATGAATTAGCAGCTAAAACTAACGAGATTAGTGCGCAGTACAAACAAGCCGGTGCTCATTTTTGCATTAACTCTGTTAAAGAGATCGAGGATGTTTTGCTGAAGATTGATGCAGCGATGGAAGCTGGCTCGTGGCCACATCACTACGAGTTTTAATCGTGCTACCTGTCTACATCCGGACGGCAGAACAGCATGCGCAGAATTAGCTAGATATAGCTGAAAGTGACTAGAACGTCTTACCCTGCATATTCGCGCGACATTCTTTTCGATTACGATCAAATCGATCCAGCTGATCCTGTAACCAACGATTAGCTTCGGTGATTTGTTGCTTATCGCCTGCTGCTCGCTCAATCCATTTCTTATGTTGCGCGATGGCACCTTGTTCAAAACGGTCCAGTTCAGCAAATCTGGCTTGATATACATCCTGGACGTCTTCGGCATCAATCTCGTCCAAATACCTGTCCATTACGGCTTTCAACTCAGCAGCCTTAACTGGTAAGTCGTTAATAAGGTTCTGTTGCTCGTAATAATCCGTAGCAACATTAAACAGCTTTTGTTCACCCGTTAAATGGTGCTCCATCAATTTGTAATCACCTAGTCGAATCACGGTCAGTGGAGGCGCAAAATAGCATGGGTAATGATACACAAAGCCTTCCACGGGTCGTTCCACGCTGGCATTGTTTCCAAATTCAAATACCGGCCGTAAACTACCACCATCCAAATCTTCAGGAAGCTCCTCGTCATTGCCGGAATAATCATGCAACGTAGGTAATAAATCCCATTGATTAATTGGCACATCGCACTGAACTCCTTTACGGACTCCCGGACCTGCCACAACAAACGGCACGCGCAAACCGCCTTCATAGAGATTAGCTTTGCCACCACGCAACGTTCCGTTTGGATTGAGACCACCTCCATTATCTGAAGTAAAGATAATGAAGGTATTATCCAATGCTCGGGCTTCACTCACTGCCGCAACGATCGCTCCCAGCCCCTGATCCACTTCGTCTAACATCGCAGCGTATTGCAGTCGCCAATGACTGATTTTTCGAGATTCGGAAATCTGATCCTCGGGTAAGTAGTCTTCGTCCTGTAAGTATTTACCCCGAGGTAATTTACGATATTTCTCAATTAAGTCAGCCCGCGCTGCGTGAGGAACATGAACGGCGTAATGAGAAACCATCATGAAGAAAGGGCGATTCCCTGCATGTTCCTGAATGAAATCCACCGAGCTTTTTTGCAGCGATGCCATCCGTTTTGGATTATCTGCTGGTAATGGTTCACGTCCTTTGATACTAACGTACTCTCCATGAAAGTTGTCGTTGGTTGCATTCCCATCTACTTCGTCCGTGACGTCATATCCGATAGTCTCCATTCGGTCTCCACTCATACCCTTACCGAAATGAGCAGTGATATATTCCGGGGCAGCGGATTTTATGACATCGGCCAACGAAACTTCATCCTTCCATGACAGTTTTTTCTGTAACGCCAGCACATCATGCACAAAGGTATAACCCAGGCGGCCCGGAGTCTTCCCAAACTGGATGCTCTTTCTGGACGGAGTACAGGTCGGTGCCGGAGCGTATGCATTGGAGAATACCATTCCACGACTGGCAAGTTTCTCCAAATGTGGAGTCTGATTAAAATCACTGGCCGATTCCGGATCACTGACCATCATTGGCACCGACGTATCGGCCCAACCGAGATCATCCACATAGACAATGATGAAATTCGGACGCTGCTCTGCACTGACGGAAACAGTAAGTAATAGCAGTGCCATGCAGGCACGTGTAAAAATCGTCTTCATAGGAACGATCATGAAATCCGTTAAGAGGAAAATGTAATGGTTTCAGCTCAACAGATCCGAGACAACTCGGCCTGGCGAAAGCGAGAATGGTCGACCGGTGCGGTCATGCACATGCATTTCAGGAGCGATTCCCAGTAGATGGTACATGGTTGCTGATAGATCCCAGGGTGCAATCGGATCCGTCTTTGGAAACGCGGCATGCTGATCACTCGCTCCAATGACCGCTCCACGCTTGACGCCACCACCGGCGACCAGCACTGAGTACACATCGGGCCAGTGATCCCGTCCGGCGTCTTTATTGATTCGCGGTGTTCTGCCAAATTCCCCGAGGGCGATCACCAGGGTTGAATCCAATAGCCCGCGTTCATCTAAATCATCTACAAACGCTGACATTCCCTGATCGAAAGGAGGAAGTAATTGGTCTTTCATTCGGGGATAGTTTTTAGAATGCGTATCCCATTCTTCGTTATTCGACCTGGCCCAGTTCACTGTGATTAACGGAATTTCAGCTTCCACCAAACGTCTGGCTAATAGCATCGTTTGTCCAAACTTATGGCGTCCATAAGAATCTCGTAAAGGAGCAGCTTCACGTTCCAAATCAAAAGCCTGGCGACTCTTTCCGGAACCGAGCAATCCGAAAGCTCGCTGTTTCAAATCTGTCATACCCTGAATTTCGCCGTTGCGATCCACCGCAGGCAACTGAGGCTCCAGCTTGGACAATAAGCTAAATCGTTTATCAAAACGCGTTCCGTGCAATTCTTCAGGTAAGGCGAGTTCATCGACAGAAAACTCACTATTGTTCGGGTCCTCTGCCACTCGGAATGGCTCAAAGGCATGTCCCAGAAAACCAGCATTTTGCCCGGCCATCGGCGGACGGTTACCCTGATGCATAACCGGTCCTAAGACAGCCGCACTGGGAACCGGACGTGCTGTCGGCTTCAAGTGTGCCACCGCTGCGCCAAAGGTTGGGAAATCTTCTCGCCGCGCAGGTGTATTTGTACCCGGTAACGGATGTGGGTGACCGGTTAACGCCGTATAGGACGCGGAGCCATGCTCGAAGTCCGCATGCGACATGCTACGGATAATGGAAACTTTATCCATCACCTGACTCAGCTGTGGTAAGTGTTCACAAATCTGAGTGCCAACCACGTTGGTTGCAATGGGAGAAAACTCACCTCGAATTTCAGCAGGTGCTGAAGGCTTAAGGTCGTAAGTATCCTGTTGCCCCTGACCTCCGAACAAAAAGACGACAACACATGACTTGGCGGACCCAAAATTCCGCGGTCGCTCAATGGACTCATCGGCTGCGGCTAATCCAGACATAGCACCACCACCGATGAAGCTCAGGGCTCCAGCAGAAATCCATTGCCGGCGGTTGAAGAAGGTCGTCACAATTCTGTACTAATAAGTCTAAAACAAGTCTTTAGAAGGCCTGCTACTATTGTGAATGAAACCTTAAGATGCATCAAACTACAAATTTGCAGGATATCGATTACTGCGTTATTTTAGTTTTCGGTAACCCCTGCTGAAGTCGCATAATACCGGTTTTACTAATTCTTGAATATTGAATCTCTAATTCAGACAAGTCTTTCAAGGATAGAAGTCTATCGACGCTTTCATCTGTAACCTTAGCCCCCACCAGATTTAAGTGTTGGAGTTTCTCAAAGGATTGAATCGTAGGGATACTCTGATCGGTTAATAGTGGTCCGGCAAATCCTGTGTTGTATAACAGGTAAAGTTGCTCGAGGTCTTCTAATGGGGACAGTGCCTGCACTCCGGAATCGTTGATTCCCACTAAGCTCAAATCTAACACTCGTAATTTCTCAAACTCCGCTACGTACTGCATTCCCTCGTTAGTAACTCGGTTGCCGTACAGACTAAGTACTTCCAATTGTCCTAGAGGTTTTAACGCAGCCAACCCGACATCAGTAAGCTTTAGTTTCTCAAAGGCTGTCTTTTTGAGAATCAGGCAACGAAGCTCAACCAGTTTAGCGATCTCCGGCATCGATGCGTCTGAAATGCCTTCACAAACTTCAAGATCCAGTGATTGTAGATTTTTCAGGCTCGTTAAATTGTGAATATCAGAGTCTCCAATCTCTGTACCGGCCAGACGCAATGCACGAAGTGTCGTGAGTTTTCCAATTTCCATCAAAACATCATTCGTCAAGCCACGGCATAATTGCAGGTCCAGACCGACGAGTTTCGGAAGCCCACTCAATTGCCTGACGCATGCCGGAGTCAATTCGATTCCGATGCAATCGATTACAAATTCCTGTTGCGTTTGGCTCAGAATATCCAATACTCGCTGATCAAACCTTCGATCCTCTTTTAGCTCCAGTCTTACAACCGGCAGTTGAATCGCTGGAGTTTTCTCCGTTGTCGGCCGGCCATAGCCATAGAATTGCTGATTTTCGATGACGTTGTTTTGGCTATCCAGCATTCCCACACTGACATGACTAACGGATAAGTCATCCAATGCTTGCTTGACTTGATCACTAAAAGAATCCTCAATGATCCGTTCCGGATCCGAGTTGGAAGGATTAGTACTAGTTACATCATGGACATAAATGGAATCTTGCTCACGTAAAAACAAACAGCCATTGGCCAGAACTGGATGCGACCAGCTATCACCACCGGCACCGGGAATCTGAAGTTTCCCATGGATCGTAAATCCGGAAGGATCTGCTTCAATGAGTGCTACGACACCATTTTGGTAGCGAAAAATAAATCGATTATCGGCATGGATCACTGCAGCCGATCCAACACCCGGGCCTCGTCGTTTCCAGTGAATTTCGCCCGATTCTAAGTCGAGACAGGTTGGTAGTCCGTTATTGCTGCCATGCCCGGCAATAATCGAATCGCCCACAGCAACCACTCCGCCATGATGATTCTGAAACTGGTTTCCCTGCAGACGGTAGACTTCACTTGCCTCAACCTCGCCATCAGTTTTCGAAGTAAGTTTCAACAGTACACTTCCGGCGTTGTAGCCGTTCGCTGAAAAAACGAGGTCACCCCGGACGATCGGTGTTGGAATATTAACGATGTCGGCACAGATATCGTTATATCCCCATAAGTATTTTCCGGTCTTGCATTCGACTCCGATCAGACCTCGTCCAATCAGCTGGACATACATCTCGATGCCCTCGACTTGCGTTTTCACGATCGAGGAGAAGGAGGCACCATCACCACCTTTAGTTCCTAGTTCCGGTGCCGGCATTTTCCAGATCACTTCACCCGTGGCTTTGTTTAAGGCCACAATCATGGCCTGGTCGCCACCGGGAGTACAGATCAGGTGTTTTCCATCGATCAGTGGGGACTCACCATAACCACGACCGGACTGAAGCTTACCTTGAAAATCAGAAATAAAATCCACCTGCCACTGAAGCTCACCGGTGGCAGCGTGCAAACAACAAAGTTCTCCATCAGGGTCTAAGGCGTAGAGATATTCCCCATCAACCGTCGGCGTGGACATCGCATGTCGGGAAGACTCTCCGATCTGCGTCTTCCATAGTTGGTCTCCGGACTGTTCATCAAATGCGTAAGCAAAGATGGATCCGCTTTCACTGCCAATCGTATGTAGTCGGCCGTTTGCGACCACTAAACTGGCATAGCCTGCTCCCAGCTCTGAAGTCTTCCATTTGAGTTGTGGTCCTGATTCCGGCCACGATTGCAACAATCCGGTTTCTGATGACTTTGCATCGCGGTTAGGTCCGCGCCACTGTGGCCAATCAGCCCCTGTGACCTGTACGACAGTACAACTGAGTATTGAAAGGATGAGGCGTACTTGATACCGAAATCGGATCGCTGGCAAATTAACACCGGTTTTCATAGATAGATTGCTCCCTGACTACTCTTTAATTTACCACAGCTGATTTCACAAATAGTGTGTTCGCCTTCTGTTTGTTGGACTAGCCTAAACAGGAAAATTCCTGCGATCTGATCGAATCAGGACCCTTAAACCGATTGATTCGCTCCCGGCAGGATTCTGATGTTTGTTCGGCGCTAAGGAACAGCGATAAATGACAACACACCTGTTTGATCCTCCGCGAGCTGTTCGAGTAGGCTGGCGAGACTCAGGCTTTGGGAACTATCGGGTCCGAAGTCAAACATCTGACGTTCGGAGTCATATCCCATTCGAATCGTCCTTCCACCCAGCAAACCTGAGATTCGAACTCGGCAGGACTCACTAGTGGCATCCCTTATCAGGCTCTGAATCTTCTGAACTACTTCCTGTCCAGCGGCATGTTTCGGGGTCACTGTAATCGTCTTACCTACAACGTTGGGCGTCTCGGTCGGAAACCGGATTAAAAAGTCTTCTAATGCCTGTCGATCTTCGACAGCCATTTTTTCGAAACGGTGAGAGTTGGTTAAAAATGTGGATAACGAGGCACTCGCACCATCTGCACCAAAGCCAAAACTATTTACTTTAATCGGGCCATCAAACACGAGTCGTTCATTCAGGCCACGTAGCTGAGCTGCCTTGGTCGGTTGTTTTATCAGACCGGTAAAACCAGTCGAACCTGCACCGCCCGAACGCTTATGACAGTCGATACAACGGAATTTATTCTTTCCTTCCCGAGCAATAGCAAGCTTGGTATTAAAAAGATGTTCGCCTTGCTGCGACTGAGCGGTTTCAGCTAGCGGGTTGGAATGGAAACGAATGGACTTCATATAGTCAGCAAAAAGCTCCATATCAATGTCGGCTAGTTTATTACCTCCCATCAGATTGGGAAACGTGCCGTTAAAGGAGGTTAAGCCCGGTCGATCCGCTCGCCAGTGAAAGATTCGTTCTCCGGCAAGGCCTCGTAAGGTCTGCGTCAGTAACGGCCCTTTCATTGGATGAAGCGGTGTGGCACTGCCATTATTGAATAAATCACCTCCCGGATCTCCCAAATCCCAGGCCAACCCGTCCCGATCTGCGTCGACATGACAGGAAGCACAGGAGACAGTACCATTGCCCGATAACTTCGCATCAAACAGGTAACCACGCCCTTCACGTATCTCCGCTGGTGTCGGGTCGGTCATCAGGATTTCAGTAATCATTTTTGATTGGGAGACATCAATCACTGACAGACTGTTGGAAAGTCGATTAATCACATAGAGCCAATTCTGTGACGGATGTAACGCGAGTGCACGTGGGCCACGTTTATTACGCGGATCTGCTTCGGCAGGATCACCGTCACCGAGTTCAATCCGTTTGAGGACTTTCCCTTCCTGATTCAGGACGCCAATGCGGTCCGTCCCAAAAGAAGTTACATACGCGAGACTACCAGACTGATTGAAGATAACATCCGTCGGCTGGGCCAAAGCAGATGCAAGTGCAGGCTTGTTTGGCAGGAGTCTATAATCCAGGCCATG
>DEAW01000065.1:0-1952 GCA_002348315.1 Planctomycetaceae bacterium UBA2972
CGGCAACTTACCGAATTTGAACCCAGCCGTGCTGCTCAGTACGGAATTCAGCACTACACCTGGCTCTGTATCAATGCCAAGGAAGCTGAGAACGTCGAGTTATCCCGCGAAGTCATTAAGATGATTCCGGAGTTTCTGGATAAACCTAACGTGCTTGGGATTGGTGAAATTGGACTCAACAAAAATACCAAAAACGAGTCCACCATTTTCCTGGAACACATGGAACTTGCTATTCAATACAATCAGCAAATCCTCATTCATACTCCTCACCTGGAAGATAAATATCAGGGCACTCGCATGATCCTGGATATGCTCACCGGGGATTCACGTATCGACCCAACCCGAGTGCTTGTGGACCATGTTGAAGAACACACGGCGAAAGAAGTTCTAGATCGTGGGTTTTGGGCAGGCATGACACTCTACCCTGTCACCAAATGCACTCCACAACGCGCTGCCGACATTATCGAACTGTGTGGCGCCGAACGATTACTAGTCAATTCAGCCGGAGATTGGGGCCCCAGTAAACCGACTGCCGTTCCCGATCTGATCCTCGAACTTCGTCGACGCGGTCACAACGAGGCGCTCATTCGCAAGGTGGTTTACGATAACCCGATTGAGTTTTTCAGTCAGAGTCAAAACTTCTCATTTACGTCTCCGCAATAACTCGGTTCGTTTCGCCAGAACGGCACATTGAGTACTCACGTTGCGAGCCGATGGTCTCTATAATCAATGCCTATGGCTTTGATTGAACTCAACAACCTGAAAAAGACCTATCGTGTCTATCAAAAGAAGGAAGGGCTGCGCGCTTCGATTAAGGGGCTCTTCAAACGCACCTATAAAGAAGTTCAGGCTGTACGCGGCATTGATCTCAGTGTCGAACAGGGTGAATTCGTCGCTTTTCTGGGCCCCAATGGCGCGGGAAAAACCACGACGCTGAAATTACTCTCAGGCGTCATTCATCCAACCTCGGGAACGGCTTCGGTCATGGGACACATTCCCTGGCAGCGGGAAAACGACTATCGTCGTCGATTCGCCTTGGTGATGGGGCAGAAAAACCAACTGTGGTGGGATCTCCCCGCTCAGGAATCCTTCCGACTGCACCAACAGATCTACGGGATTGAACCCAATGCATTCCAGCAAACACTTGATGAACTAACCGATTTGTTAGGACTACGGGAATTACTGAGCCAACCGGTCCGTGAACTTTCACTCGGCGAACGAATGAAAATGGAGTTAACGGCCGCACTGCTACACAGCCCGGAAGTCCTGTTCCTGGACGAACCAACGATTGGGTTGGATGTCGTTGCGCAGCATAACATCCAACAGTTCCTCAAGTACTATCAGGAAAAACGGAAAATCACGATCCTCCTGACAAGCCATTACATGAAAGATGTTGCAGCGCTCTGTAAACGTGTGGTCATCATCGCCAACGGACAGATCCAATACGATGGATCTCTGTCAGGAATTATTGATGAAACAACCAATCGAAAACTGGTGACTCTGCAATTCGCTGACCCCATTGATGATGCTTTACTGGCTTCTCTAAAACGGTTTGGAGATATCGTTCAACACGAAGAACCTCGCGTCAAACTGGGAGTCACTCGAGATGACGTTCCGGCGATGCTGACGGCGATTTTGGATTCCTATGACATCGATGACCTGATTGTCGAAGAACCACCTCTCGAAGAAGTCATCGCCGACGTCTTTGTCCGCGTGACGGAATCGTCCGATGAGCAGTCTCCAGAAACGGAGCCCCAGTGATGTCTTCCGCAGCGACACACAACAATTCGCTGGCTGCTCGAGCTAAAACCTGGTGGACCATTCTGCGTATCTCCCTGGAAGAACGATTTGTTTACCGCGGCGACTTCGCCTTGGGTACGCTGATGAGGTTTTTACCAATCATCACTCAGATCTTCCTGTGGTACGCCATCTTCAATGCCTCAGGAAAATCC
>DEAW01000065.1:2336-10548 GCA_002348315.1 Planctomycetaceae bacterium UBA2972
TTCTCCAGTATGCCCGGACTCTGTAGCGGAATTGCTTTACAGGTTCGCGATGGCGAAATCAAAAAGTACTTGATTCAACCCATCGATTTTCTTGGGTTTCTACTGCTCACGCGCGTCGCTCATAAACTTTGTTATTATGCGATCGCTATCATTCCCTTCATGTTCGTCTTTTTTCTTTGTCGTGGATTTTTTGAGAACGGTTGGCCGGACGCCTCTGTACTAGTCGCTTATTTTCTGGCATTGATCATGGGATTCCTGCTCGGTTTTTTCATCGAAGCCAGTCTAGGGTTGGTTTCCTTCTGGTTTTTAGAAGTCACATCACTCATCTTCGTCTACAACCTGCTTAACTTCTTTCTCTCCGGACACATGTTCCCGCTCGATTTGCTTCCGACCTGGGCTGGCGAAGTCGTGCAATTACTCCCTTTACAATACCTCGCATATTTCCCGGCAGCGGTCTTTTTGGGACGCATACCTGAAGCGGATTTATGGTTCGGGCTCGGAGTGGAAGCCTGTTGGCTACTCGCATTCATTATCCTGTCGCGTATCATGCTGCAGCGTGGTATTCATCGCTATAGCGGATTCGGAGGGTAATCATGACCGGCTACCGTCCCTCCTATCCACGCGTCTTTCTTACATTCGCTCGCAATAGCCTGGTGCGCGATATGTCGTTTCGCACGAACTTCATTCTCCAGTGCATCTCAACGATTTCCTGGACTGTCATGAACATCGGGTTTTACCTGATCATCTTTCAATACACTGATTCGATTGGCAAAGGCACAGGCTGGGGTCGGGATGAATTCTTTGTATTTCTTGCCACAACCTGGATCATCAACAGTCTTGTGCAGACATTCTTCATGCCCAATGCGCAGCAATTCAGTGAGTTGATTCGATCAGGCAACCTGGATTTCGCCCTGCTCAAACCCATCGACACTCAGTTTGTCATCTCGTTTCCCCGCGTGGACTGGGCAGCGTTATCCAATTTAGTGATGGGGCTGGTGCTGCTAGGCTATAGTCTCTATCAACTGACCACTCGTGAAACGAACCCGCTGATTATCGATTGGCGAGCCTTATTGATGTATCCCTTTTACATCGTTTGCGGCACCATCATTATGTACAGTGTGATGATCACACTGGCCTCCACCAGTGTCTGGCTTGGGAGAAACCAAACCCTGTATAACTTCTGGTTTTATATCACTAACTTTTCCCGTTATCCGATGGAAATCTACAAATTCGGATGGGGAATGGCTTTGTATGTATTATTCACCCTTGTGATTCCCGTCCTGCTTGTAGTCAATATTCCTGCGCGCATTATGGCCAAACCTCTGGATACCATGCAGGCCGAGTACTGGAGACTCGCCGGTTTCTCTATTTTGGCAACACTCTGTTGCCTGACGTTGAGTCGCAAGATTTTTGTGCGAGCTCTTAAAAGTTATCGGAGTGCCAGTTCATGAGCGATTCAGACTCTCAAAATGACACCGCCCGTGAACCTGCTCGCACGTCGACTCTCATGGCCTATTGCAAACTGATGCGGATCGGCAACGTGTTCACCGCCTTTGCCAACATCATGATGGGCTATCTGGTTGTGCAAGCCGATCTTGGCATCACTCAGATTACTGCCGAAAACTGGCAGCTACTCGCCTTATTACTAGTAGCAACGTTTTGCCTGTATAGCGCCGGAATGGTGCTTAACGATGTGTTTGATGTGCAGCGTGATACGGCCGAACGAAACAACCGCCCTATCCCGGCAGGACAGGTTTCTCTGGCTGCCGCCCGGAAACTCGGCTGGGGACTGCTCGCAGCGGGAGTTGTATGCGGAGCGTTAGCGGGTTCGGGAAGTCTATGGATAGCACTTGCAGTCGCAGTCAGTGTTGTGCTTTATGACTGGATTCTCAAGCAAACTCCCATCGCACCGATCGCCATGGGTTTATGTCGCACCTTCAATATCCTGCTCGGTATGTCACTGGCCGATAGTCCATCAGCCGTGTGGCTTGGGTTTGCTCAACACCATCTGCTGATCGCAGGGAGTGTCGGAGTGTTTGTTGCCGGTCTAACCTGGTTTGCCCGCACGGAAGCTCGGGTCAGTAACCGCGGTCTACTGACCTTTGGAGTGCTGACCATGATGGCAGGACTATGGGGACTGGCAATGTTTCCCAGATTCGTTCCTGCTGACGGAATGTTGAGATTGTCCACAGACACTGCAACAATGTTGATCGCCTTGCTGGGAATCCTAACTTTAACTCGATGTGTCGTTGCCATCGCAGATCCCGTACCGGCCAAAGTGCAGGCTGGCGTTGTCAGTTGCCTCAAATCACTCATATTTTTTGATGCGTCGGTCATCCTTATTGTCAGCGATCGTAATCTTGCCATTGCTACGCTGGCCTTGTTACTACCCATGTTGATTATTGGTAAGAAAATTCGCGCCACTTAACCAGGTTGAATTCGTAAGAGTCCTAAAACCATGAAACATCTCATCTACTGCACTGTTCCCGGATTACGTCAGCAAGACTTAGCTCAAATGCCCAATCTGCAGGCGTTGATCGCTCAGGGATCTCAACAACGATTGACGACTGGATTCCCGGCAGTGACCTGGCCTGCTCAGGCCAACATGCTAACCGGTCAGCCCCCTGCCCGTCACGGAGTGATAGCCAATGGCTTTTACTGGCGTGACCAGCAGGAAGTCGAGATGTGGACTGCCTGGAATGATAAGATCGAAGCTCCACAAATCTGGGATTTACTGCATCAAATCTCATCGGAAATCAAATCGCTGGCCTGGTTCCCGATGCTTAGCAAAGGCTGCGGGGCGGACTATATTTGTATGCCGAAGCCAGTCCATAATCCGGATGGCTCTGAGTCTCTCTGGTGTTACACGCAACCTCAACAATATTATGGTGACCTGCTTGAATCGATCGGTCACTTTCCACTGCAGCATTTCTGGGGCCCGCTGGCCAATATCAAATCCTCCCAATGGATTCTTGAAAGTGCCGTCAAAGCGATTTCAGATTTCCAGCCGCACTTTTCCTACATCTACATACCGCATCTCGATTATGCCGCTCAAAAACTTGGGCCGGACAGTCCGGCAGCCCGGCAGTCTGTCGTAGAACTGGACGAAGTGTTAGGAGACATGATGGCCGGAGTGCATGCTGGTTTAGGTGACGAGAATGTCGTGTGGATCATCGCCAGTGAATACGTCATCACGGAAGTGGACCATGTCAGTTATCCCAATAGACAGTTACGTGAAGCTGGGTTATTACAGGTTGCTGTCCAGGAAGACGGTGAACATCTCGATCTGCAATCTCCTGCCTGGGCATTGGTCGATCATCAGTTTTCCCATGTCTTCGTCAAAGACGCTGCCAACGAAGTGATCGAGCAAGTACGCCTGCTATTTAATGATCAAGAGGGAATCTCAGAAGTGCTGGTGGGAGAAGAACGAGCCAAATATGGATTAGATCATCCGCGCAGCGGCGAAGTGATTCTCGTTTCAACCTCCAACAGCTGGCAAGCCTATTACTGGTGGCTGGACGATCAACAAGCACCAGGATTTGCGCGAACTGTCGATATCCACCGCAAGCCGGGGTATGATCCGGTCGAATTGCATTTTGACATGGCCACTAAGAGTATTCCGCTTGATGCCACTTTAATTAAAGGATCTCACGGAGCTCCGGTGACAAAGGAGGATCAGCGAGGAGTGATTTTGTCGAACTGTCCGGAAATACTTCAGGATCGAGATTGGCATGATTTGGAATTATGTGATCACCTGGTCCAACACGTGGCGGCACAGCATGAAGCCTGACACGAAGACGATTTGCAGTATTATAAAGAAATAGTACCCAACTGTTTTCCCAACTTTCCTGCCATTTTTATAGATTCCAACATGCCTGACATTCCTGCCATCCGTATCGGTCTCGGCCATGACACCCATCGCCTTGGTGCCGGTGGTCCGATGGTATTGGGGGGCATTACGATCGATTGCGACCATCATTTGATTGGGCACAGCGATGCGGATGTCTTGCTGCATGCGATCACCGATGCCCTTTTAGGTGCGGCGGGTTTGGGAGACATTGGCACCTTGTTTCCGAATACCGATGAAAGTAATAAAAACCGTTGTTCTCGTGAGATGTTGCAACAGGCTCACCAGAAAGTGTTGGCTGCCGGTTGGAAAATCACCAATCTAGACTGTGTGGTTTTTGCAACTCAGCCTAAAATCAGTCCTTACCGAAACTCGATGATTCAAAGTATTCAGGACACACTGGGACTTGAAGCCGGTCAGGTTTTTGTCAAAGGTAAAACTGGCGAAAAGGTCGGCCCGGTGGGTCGAGCGGAAGCGATCATGGCTGAATGTATCGTGTTACTTCATCAAGACGGTTAACCCCCTGCTCAACACTCGCTGTCTCCAATTAGAAATCAATAGGCAAGTCGAAATGATTCGCGTCTACAACACACTGTCAAAGCAAAAAGAAAATTTCCAACCACTTGAAGAAGGAAAGGTTGGCATCTATCTGTGCGGGCCCACAGTCTACGACAAGAGTCACATCGGCCACATGGTAGGACCGATTATCTTTGACACGATCAAACGTTACCTCAGCTTTAGTGGTATGGACGTCACCTGGGTCGTCAACATCACGGATGTGGATGACAAGCTGATTATGAAGTCCCGTGACCGCGGCATCCCTATGGAAGCAATAGCCGAAGAAATGACGGAAGACTACCTGAAGAATCTGGCCGCCTTGGGCGTTGATCAAATCGACCAGATGCCAAAAGCAACGGAGCACATGGATGAGATCATTCAATTCACGCAGGACTTGATTGATAAGGGATTCGCCTATGCGGTCGATGGCGATGTATTTTTTGACGTCGCCGCGGATCAGGGATACGGAAAACTAAGTAACCGCAGTGCGGATGCTGCTCAGGGGGCCGGCGGAGAAGCCGCTTCCCGAAAGAAATCTGCCAGTGATTTCGCGTTATGGAAAGCAGCCAAAGACGATGAACCAAGTTGGGATAGTCCCTGGGGAAAAGGACGCCCGGGCTGGCACATCGAATGCTCGGCCATGAGCCGCGGCATTCTTGGCGAATCGTTTGACATTCATGGCGGTGGACTCGATCTGGTCTTTCCCCATCATGAAAACGAATTAGCTCAGAGTGAATGCTGTCACGGTAAGCCGATGGTTAAGTACTGGATGCACAATGGATTGATGCGTGCCGGAGATGCTACTGGAAAGGTCGGTGGGCGTAGTGATCGTGAAGCTGAAGAGCAACAACAGGCAACGGTTGAAACCAAGATTAGTCGCAGTAAAGGTGCCGGAGGGCTGGCCGATCTCATCGACACTCACGGTGGCGAACGCATTCGCTTCTTCCTCCTACGAACGCATTACCGCAGTACTATCATCTTTAGTGAACCGGGACTGGAAGAAGCCGGAGTGGCACTCGAAAGTTTCTATCGATTATTTGAACGATTTGAACGCATTACCGGCACCGATTTCTATACGATCGCACCTACGGCTGAACGAACACAAGGTGAATTTGAAGCGGGAGACTGTGAGTTCCTGAAGCAGGTCGCCGATCATCGACAAAGTTATTTGGATCACATGGACGATGACTTCAATACAGGTGGAGCCACGAGTGACTTGTTCGATCTGGTAAGAACGATAAATCGGTTCATCGACGAGCACCAATTGGAACAGGCAGAATCGACCGAAGCGATTGCAGCTCTGACGCAAGCGGTTACGACACTCAGGGAATTAAGTGCCATCCTCGGTGTCTTCAAGACACCACCAGCCAATTCGGCAGGCGGCGATGCCTTGACGAACCAGTTAATGGAATTACTGATCGCACTGCGAGCAGAAGCACGCGCAAGTAAAAACTTTGAAATTGCTGACCGAATTCGCGATGGACTGGCCGAAATCGGAGTGACGATTGAAGATCGTAAGGATGGAACGGGATGGCGAGCCGGTTAACGTGAACTTTGATACACTGCGTTAATTAGTGATTCAACATCCTTGAATTTCTCTCCACTGGCGATAGCTTTTTCCACCAGGTGACGAGCATCAGATTCCGAATGCCCAAGATTGCATAGGATATCGCATGTTTGTTCGACAATATCGGGTTCGATATCAGCGGCTGTCGCTGAGTCTTTCGCAACCAGCAGAGCGAATTTAGCCATCTTACGTCGTAAGCGAGCGATAATTCGTTCTGACATTGCCGGGCCAACTCCGGGCAGCGTTGTCAGGCCTTTCACATCCTGATCTTCAATAAGCTGAGCAATTTCCCTCACCGGTCGCACCATCGCGCGGAGTGCTTTCTTGACACCTACTCCGTCAACACTGCAAAAGAGTTCGAAGAATTCGAGTTCAACTTTATTGAGAAAGCCCACCATTCGAGGAGTGATTTTTCCCTGTGGGTTTCCATCAAAGTAAAACACGGTGTGTAAACCGACATCATCACCTGACAACGGCTGCAGATTGCGTCGAACAAAGTCGGGCACAAAGACTTCAAACTGAAATGCTCCGACCTCAATAATCACGGCCTCTTCATAGACTTCCAAAAGCCTGCCTGTCAGAAACTTAATCATCGACTTCAATACCCTCCTGGTACTGTAAAACGGCTGGTTGTAGTCAGCCTAATATTCTTTACCTAAATAAGCATGGCATAAGGCAATCGCCAGAGCATCTGCCACATCATTCGGTTCCGGCGGCTCAGGCAAATTGAATTCACGGCAAATCGATGCCTGAATCTGTTCTTTAGATGCCCGGCCGTTGCCGGTAAGTACTTTTTTGATTTTAGTGGATGCATAGTGATAAATCGGAATCTCACTTTGAGAAGCTGCCAGACAGATCACTCCGCGAGCGTGCCCCATGATGATCGAAGTCATCGGATGAGCATAGTGCGAATATAGTTTTTCGATCGCCAATTGATCTGGATTCACAGACTCGACCAGATCTCTTACTCCCTCAAAAATTCGCTTCACTTTATCTGGCAATTCGCCCTTCCCGCCGCGGATCACTCCGGCTTCCACAATCGTCAATTTATTGGCTCGTTGATCCAGTACACCATAGCCCGTGATATTAACCCCGGGGTCAATACCAAGAATGCGTCGGGACTGGATAAGCGATTCATCAACCATGTTCAGGAAAACTCGGTAAAAGGACAACCATTCTGCAGGCAGAGAATACGCCATGACGTGTACTTTCGAGAATAGCGATCTACGATTTGGTGACAAAATCGTTATGTTTGCAGGCGATGTAAATCTGCTATACTTCCTCAAACACATTTCGCTCTGCCAAGGTAGCCATCACAAATGAACCGGGAAAAAATACTCGGACCACTGGACTCTGCTGACGACGATGATCGTTCCCTGCGCCCGAAACGCATGAACGAAATGGTTGGCCAGCGTGAAGTCTACGAACGATTGATGATTGCTGTGGAAGCGGCTCAAAAACGAGATGAGCCACTGGGGCATATTCTGTTTGACGGTCCTCCGGGGTTGGGTAAGACGACCTTTGCTACGTGCATTCCGCGTGAACTGGGCGTTCCTATTGAAATGGCAACCGGAGCGTCGTTACGCGCGCCTAAAGACCTGTTGCCTTATCTGACCAACCTACAAGAAAAATGCGTGTTGTTTATCGATGAAATTCATCGTATTCCGACGGCCGTGGAAGAATATCTCTACACTGCTATGGAAGATTTTAGAATCGATTTGATACTTGGCGAAGGCGTCAACGCTCGGACTGTCAATATGTCGCTAAAGCCCTTTACTCTGATTGGTGCTACAACACGAGCCGGCATGCTCACCGGCCCGCTGCGTGACCGCTTTCAATTTCGTGAGCATCTAAATTTTTATACCGATGAAGAATTAACAGAGATTGTAAAACGTAATGCGATCAAGCTGCAGATGGAAATCGACGACGAATCTGCCCTGGAAATCGCTCGCCGTAGCCGCAGCACGCCTCGGATCGCCAACAACCGACTTCGCTGCGTGAGAGACTACTCCACTGCCAAAGCAGATGGCGTTATTAATCCTGAGATCACTCTGGCTGCATTGAAGATGTGGGAAGTGGACCGACTTGGTTTGGACCGTCTGGACCGTAAGTATCTGGAGACGATCGCCAAAGTATTTCTCGGAGGGCCGGCGGGAATCGAAGCCATTGGACACACAATGAATGTCGCATTGGACACGCTGACTGATGAAGTTGAACCGTTTCTCCTCCGATCCGAACTC
>DEAW01000086.1:0-4551 GCA_002348315.1 Planctomycetaceae bacterium UBA2972
CTGAGTGGAGGCGGCGGGAATTGAACCCGCGTCCCGCAATATTTCCATGCAAGCTTCTACGTACGTAGTCGAGCTATTGTGTTTAACGATCTAACACTCCACTCAACAAGATTGTTAGATCGCGATCCCAAAACCTAATTTAAATCTCTGCGTGTCGGGCATGACAGTGATCGATCTGGATTTGCAACGGGCAGTCAAAGCTATCCAGCTAAGCCTTTCAGCCCGGGTTGCCTTTACTTAGGCAGCCAGTGCGAGGTTATCCTCAGCAATTAAATTAATTTGGTCAGCTTTTAACGTGGCCAACTGACCAACCACGGTACGCCACTTACACTTCAGGCTATCCGGTCGAATCCAGTTTCGCCCCCGTGTCAGTGTACGGCTCAAAATTAGCCGTAGAGTGAATATATCAGCAAAAGGATGCCTAAAGGAATACACCAAAATGCAAATCGATGGAATTTTCCCCGTTCAATCACTCGGATGAGCCATCGTAGAGTAAAAAGACCTACCAGTCCCGATACTACCACTCCTACTAATAATAGATACAAGTTAGGTGTCTGTTGAGGCGCTAATTCCTTAACGATTCCGTCGGAACCACGAATCTCTTTCCAGATCGTTATTAAACTAGCTCCAGAAATGATCGGAATCGCAAGAAAAAATGAAAACCGAGTCGCCAGTTTCGCTTCCACGCCCAGTCGCTGAGCAACCACAATCGTCACCCCACTGCGACTCAACCCGGGTAAAATCGCCAAGGCCTGAAACGCTCCAATAATCACGGCCTTAGCAATCGAAACGTCACTCTTACTCTGCGTCTCCGTTGCACATGTTTCTAAATCAGGATCGGATTCCCGCCGAGAGCCAAACCACAAAAAGAGTCCGGTGATAATCAACATCGCTCCGGCTATATCCACTCGCTGCAAAGTTTCATTCAATCCTGAAACGACAAGCACGCCTCCCACAATTCCAGCCGGGATACTTCCGACGATAATCGGCAATATCAGCCGGCGGTCGACTCCACACAACGCTTTGATCTGCTCACGATAAACAAAACAGATCGCCAGGAGTGTACCCAAATGCAAAGCGATATTTAGCTCGTCGAGTGCCAGCGTATTGACATCTAAAACCGTTGCTAAAGCCACAATGTGACCAGACGAACTGACTGGAAGGAATTCAGTGATTCCCTGAACAATCGCCAGTAGGATGAGCTGCCAGAATTCCATGCTCTAATGATCACGCTTCCAGCGGCGAGCATAACGCCCCGAGAAAAAACTTTGGGCAATTAACATCAACATGCAGACCAAACACCACATCGCCTGTTTACCTGCAGGCGCCTGTTCCAGATCCAACTGTAAATAAGACAGGACGTCGTTGTCGCCGTTGGACAAAATCAGAATGGCAAACATCCCGGCGTACCCGGCAATGAATAGCAAATTGCCGAGCGTAGCAGCCCATAGTGTTGCCCAATCCAGAAACAGGATCATATACCCTAACAGCCCAATCTGGATCACTCCGGCTAATAACATGTAATAGACCCAGCGATTCAACTGAGATTCCTCAGTCGCATTCCATCCCAACATTGCACTTTGTAACGCCGGGATAAGTTGTAATACAACCTCTACGAGCATGGTGGCAGCGAGGATCCGGACAATTTTTTTACGCTCGGGCCCCCACTCGGTTTGAGCAAATCGTCGGGATGTTTTGGTTGCTGAACTAGCCATGTTTCTCAATATAACACACCGACGAATTCCAAAGCGTTATGATAGAGAGACAACGCCTCTCCCTCCTTAAACTATGAACAAGAGTACCCCAATGAAATCGTTGTTATTAGCAATTCTAAGTTTATGCGTCAGCTTGCAAGTCCTCGCGGACGAGACTGTTTTTGAGCAGGTGACCCCCATAGGCAACCGCGGATTACAGTCTGCGGAGTTTATCTATCCATTGGAAGGCCGTCAAACTCCACAGTGTCATGCCTCAACGATTGAAAGCACACCAACAGGATTGGTTGCAGCCTGGTTTGGGGGGACGCATGAAAAGAATCCGGATGTGGGAATTTGGGTTTCGCGAAAAGTAGATGGCGAGTGGACCAAGCCGGTTGAAGTCGTCAACGGTGTTGAATCCGAGCAAGTACGGTATCCCTGTTGGAACCCGGTATTGTTCCAGCCATCCAAAGGCCCGCTGATCCTCTTTTATAAAGTCGGCCCAACTCCCTCGACATGGTGGGGCATGCAGATGACTTCCAGCGATGGTGGTAAAACCTGGAGTCAGCCCACCAAGCTTGGAAAAGATAAAACCATTGGACACTTGATTGGACCGGTCAAGAACCCACCGATTGAATTGGAGGACGGAAGCCTGCTTTGCCCTTCCAGTACCGAACATGACAACTGGCGAGTTCATTTTGAATTGTCGCGAGATGGTGGAAAGTCGTGGGAAGTGATCGGGCCGATTCATGACGGAGAAACGTTTAATGCGATTCAACCCAGCATCCTGCGATATCAGGACGGGACGATGCAGGTTCTCTGTCGCACGCAGGAAAGTGTGCTGGCCGAAAGTTGGTCCAAAGATGGCGGCAAATCCTGGACTCAGCCCAAAGCCTCTTCGCTTCCCAATCCCAATGCGGGGACGGATGCTACCACACTAAAAGATGGTCGTCAGATTCTGATCTACAATCACACGGTTCGAAAAGCTCCTTTCCCGGCAAACAGAAACATGCTCAATGTCGCCATTTCCTCCGACGGGAAAACCTGGACACCGGTCCTGACTTTAGAGCGTGATAAGAGTGAGTATTCTTATCCGACAGTCATACAGGATGCAGACGGTACGATTCATGTGGTTTACACCTGGCGGCGACAGACTGTCAAACATGTGGAAATCAACCCGGCAAAGCTCAAATAACTCAGTAGATCGAATGCTTTAAACAAAAGTCTTAGGAATGTGCTTCATGATGCTTCGAACTTTATTACCCCTGTTGCTACTGCTCTGCACTGCACAGATCCAGGCCGAGCCTCAGATTAGTCAGCAGGCTATCGACTCTGCGATTCGGGAATTATCCCGGGCCACGGAAGCAGGAGAAATTGAAGGAGGACTGCTGTTAGTTCAGACCTCGGATGATCAACGTGTATTAACGATCCAGGGTTACCACGATCTGGAAGATAAATTGCCGTTCAAAGAAAACTCACTGTTGAGAATTTACTCAATGTCCAAGCCTGTGATTTCGGTGGCTGCCATGACGCTCTGGGAACAGGGGAAGTTCAAACTTGATGACCCCGTTTCCAAATATATTCCTGCCTTCGCCGATACAACCGTGGGTGTCGTGAAGTCCGGGAAATTGACTCGAGTGCCCGCACAACGCAAGGTGACCATCCGGGATCTACTATCTCATACAGCCGGGATCAGTTATAGCGATGATCCCGGAACACCGTTTGGCAAAGAGTATTTCGATCGGGGAGTCGTTTATTCCCACAAAGGAATGTATCCTCCCAAAATGCATATTCGTGAAGCAGCAGACGCTCTGGCGCAAATACCTTTACATCATCAACCGGGAGAACGATGGACTTACGGACTTAGTGTCGATATTGTCGGAGCATTGATTGAGATCTGGTCGGGGGAACCGCTACAGAAGTACTTAAAACGCTCCGTCCTCAAGCCGCTGGGTATGAAAGACACTTCGTTTGACATCCCTAAAAACAAACTGGATCGTTTTGTGTCCTGCCATACCTGGGAGGGAGATCGACAGGTCATCATCGATAAATGGGATCAAAGTGCATATCGTGATGGATTTGAATTCCACAGCGGAGGAGGTGGTCTTGTAAGTACTATTGGTGATTACGGTCTGTTTGCTCGAATGCTGGCGAATTGGGGAGAGCTTAACGGTCGACGAATTCTGAAAAAAAGCACGCTCGAAGAGATGTTTAAAAATCAGGTACCGACCGGAGGCGGTCGGACATTCGGGTTAGGATTTGCGATCGAGTCCCTTGATCTTGGTGACAGGTCGTTGGGTAGTTATGGATGGGGAGGCTACGCAAATACGGAATTTCGAGTGATTCCGGATGCTGGCATCAGTATGGTGTTTATGCGTCAAACCGTACCGTCGACTCACCATATGTCAAAAAAACTATTCAGGATTATTCGTCAGGGTATCTCCATCGAGTAAGTGATGAAGCACCTCAATTACTTGACACAATAAAAGAATATAAGGTTATTAAGAATGAAGACATTTCTGCTTTCCATCGTGTGCATGTTTGGAGTTACAACCTCAGTGCAAGCTGATGTGGCCGTCTCCAATTTATTTACCGATCACATGGTAGTTCAACAAGGAAAGCCAGTTATCATCTGGGGCACCGCCGAAAGTGGGGAAGCCGTGACGGTGGCGATAGCAGGAAAGGCAGCTCAGGTTACCGCGGATGCGGACGGAAAGTGGACAGCTAAACTACCGGCACTCAAAGCGAATTCCGGTCCACACACAATTACAATCAAAGCTTCTAACCTGCTTGCGATTGAAGATGTGCTTGTAGGGGAAGTCTGGGTTTGTTCAGGCCAGTCGAACATGGCGTGGCC
>DEAW01000086.1:4935-7591 GCA_002348315.1 Planctomycetaceae bacterium UBA2972
GGATTATTAGTGTACCTCAGGTGGGGACTCAGGAAGCTCAGGATAACTTTGAAGGCAAGTGGGAGTTAGTTTCCCCCACGACGATAACTCAGTTTTCCGCAGTAGGATATTTTTTTGGTCGGCAGATTCATCAAACGCTGGATGTCCCCGTTGGGCTTATCGACAACGCCTGGGGGGGGTCCGCTTGTGAAGCATGGATTCCCTATGATGTTTTGAAAGCCAATGGTCATACCGAGCTTCTTGCTCACTGGGATAAACTGGCTGCGGAATACGACGAAGAAGCGATCCGTGCAAAGTACGAAAAAGCGGTCGCTACTTACAAGCAGCGAGCACAAGCTGCGCGAGAAGCAGGTAAGCCCATTCCAGCATACCCTCGTCAGCCCAGAAGCCCATTGGCTGGCCAGCATCGTCCGGCCAATTTATATCAGGGAGTATTAAATCCCATCATTGGCTATCCGATTCAGGGAGCTATCTGGTATCAGGGTGAAGCGAATGCAACTCGAGCGAAGCAATACCAGGAATTGTTTCCGTTGATGATTGATACATGGCGCAAAGCCTGGGGGCAGGGCGATTTCAGCTTTTATTGGGTAAGTCTGGCTGATTTTAAGGATCAGGTTACAGAACCAGCAGATGCCGACTGGGCGGAATTACGAGAAGCACAGACCTTAACTCTGAATAAGCTTCCCAATACCGGCGAGGCAATTATTACGGACCTGGGCGAAGCGCATGACATTCACCCTCGTAACAAACAGGATGTGGCCAAACGATTGGCACGGTGGGCACTGGCCAAAAACTATGGCTACGAACAACTAATCCACCGCAGTCCGATTTATAAATCCCATGAAATCCAAAACAACAAAATCATCATCACCTTTGATCATGTTGGAAATGGTCTGGATACTCATGATGTACGACAAGTACTGGGTTTCACGATAGCGGGCGAAGATAAACAGTTTCATCATGCTCAGGCAACGATTCAGGGACGTGACAAAGTCATCGTCTGGAATACAGATGTGCCATCCCCGGTGGCTGTGCGTTATGCCTGGGCAAATAACCCGATTTGTAACTTGCAAAACAAATCACATCTGCCAGCGACACCATTTAGAACAGATAAATGGAAAGGAATTACCGAAGGGAAGGTTGTTCGATAAGGCATAACTATGTCCGAAGTTTCCACCGAAGAATTCTATGATGACCTGGCGTCGTCGTATAACGATATCATCTATCGCTGTGCTCCTCGTTACGAAGAAATGCAGCAAACCATGATGCAGTACGTACCGGGTGATCTACAGCCGCAGCGAATTCTTGATCTTGGATGTGGTACGGGAAACCTGACATTGCGAGTGCTCGAGACTTTCCCGGGCGCTCACGTGGTCGCACTGGATTTGTCACAAGAAATCTTAGACGTCTGCCGTCGACAGTGTGGTGAACAGAGAGTCAGCTATCTACAACAGGATTTCAGCGACTTACAGTTATCAGCCAATAGCTTTGATTTGGTGGTGTCCTCGATTGCGATTCATCATGTTGATGATTTAACGAAACAGGTGTTGTTTCAATGTGTACTTGAGAGCCTCAAGCCAGGCGGTGTATTTACATTTGTCGATCAGTTTCGAGGCGAAACGCCGGGAATCTATCAACAGCATATGAAAGTCTGGAAAACCTTTGCAGATGCCAAAGGAGTTCCGCCGGAAGAATGGCAAATGTGGATGGAGCATCAGGAACAACATGATTTTCATGCAACGGTTCATGACCAGATGAAGTGGTTACATGAGGTTGGATTTATCGAAGTTGACTGTCTTTGGAAGCATGTGCTGTGGACTTTACTTACTGCCAGAAAGCGAACGTGAGTTAGCGATGTTTATAGAAACGAAACGCCCCTGGTGGTCCTGGATTCTTTTGATCGCTCCCTGTGTTATGGGCTTTGGGATTTTGCAACTCAGCCAATCATTGCTGGACCCCGATTTTGCTGTGGTCGAAGAGCAAAACGCACAGGGCGAGATTCAACAACGTGAATTAACTCCGACTGAATTGGCGGAGGAGAAAACAGGTCAGATGATTGGAATCGCAGTCCTGTCGGTGACAGCCGTGGTGATGTTTTGGATTTTTCTATCGACGCGATTATTTCGCATAGAAGCCAGCGATTTGGGAATACGATTTGGGTATCTGGGAATCTGGAGTAAAAACTTCTCCCGGCAGGAGATCGCAATGATTCGTCCAACCGAATGTAGATTCAGAGAGTTTTTGGGACTCGGGATTCGCTGGGGGCTTGGCACGAAACGACTGGGATATGTTTGTTGGTTTGGTGCCGGTGTGCATCTGGAAATAACCAATGGTAAGAAGTACGCATTTTCATGTCATGATCCTCAAGCCTGTATCACTGCGTTGAATTTGGCACGCGAACAACTTGGCCCTTGTCAGGAGAATGATTAGCCAGTGTATTCTGAAGCAAAATTTCCCTGGTGGGCAATCTTTTTGGTAATTGCTCCTGTGATCGTTACACCAGTGATCATTCGTAGTGCCAGTAAGCTCACGGCTGCCCCGGCTCGAATTGCTAAACCAGGACAGGGCGAGCCGGATGTACGTCATGATAAAGAGAACGAAGTGAGGAACTACGAAGCGTTGATTACATTAATCACTTGTTCCTGCGTGTGGTTGG
>DEAW01000086.1:7966-23376 GCA_002348315.1 Planctomycetaceae bacterium UBA2972
CTTGGGATTCGCTTTGGCTTTCGCGGAATCCTTGGCAAGAAATTTATCAGGCAGGATATCATCAGTGTTCGGATTACAGAATGTAAAATGCGGGAATTCGGTGGATTGGGAATTCGATACGGTTTTAAGACGAAACGGTGGGGATACATTTGTAATTTTGGTGATGGCGTTCATATTGAAGCAACGCAGGGAGCCAAAACGAAGAAGTATGCATTTTCCTGCCAGGACGCGCAGGCCTGTATCAATGCGATGAATCTATCACCACGACAAATGGAAGTAGCAGAGGAAGAATCATGAAATTAGCATCGGTGTTAACTCCACTTTCAGAGGAAAACTTAGCTCTCGCCGCACAAACCGGGGTCGAATGTGTCACGATTCGTTATCAGGGACCGACACTGGAAGATTGGAAACCGGCAGTGGAACGTATCCGTTCTTACGGGATGGAGATCGCAGCGGTAGAGGATGCGATCGCGATGGAAAATATTATTCGCGGTACTCAGGGACGTGATGAAGAGATTGACGGAATTATCTCTCTGTTACGAATCATGAAACAGCTGGATATTCCCGTTCTCTGCTACAACTTTATGGCCGGTACAGATTGGGTGCGGACCAAAACGGACGTGATAGATCGAGCCGGTGCCAAAGTCACTCAGTTTAATCTGAGCGAAATCGACTTAGCCGTCTCGTTAGATGATTCCTCCAAACAATTGGAGCATGAAGACCTGGACGCCGAGTCACTGTGGGAAAACCTCAAGTACTTTTTGGAACGAGTATTGCCAGTTGCCGAAGAATTAGAAATTGATTTGGCAATGCACCCGGATGATCCGCCACTTGAGTTTTTTATGGGCAGAGCCCGGATTATGAACTGTGTGGAGGGGTTTAAGCGTCTGGTTGAGTTGGTTCCAAGCCAGCGAAATGGGATCTGTTTTTGTCAGGGCTCGTTTGTTGAGATGGGAGCATCGATTCCCGCAGCCATCTATGAATTGGGCCCTCATATTCGCTATGTGCACTTTCGCGACATTCGCGGGACGAAAGAAAACTTTACCGAGACGTTTCACGATAACGGACCGACAGACATGGCGGCGGCTGTCAAAGCATATTACGACATTGGTTTTGAAGGCCCGATCCGTCCGGATCACGTACCACAACTGTACGGCGAAGATGCAGGCGAACCTGGCTATACGCAGCTTGGCCGGTTATTCGCCTATGGATATATGCGAGGTTTGATGCATGCCACACAAGCTGAACATGAAAGCTAAGGAGAATTATGATGACAGATGCAATTGAAATCACAATGGAAATGATGCGGCAGAATCTTTATGCCGCGGTCGTCTCGGACGCTCTGGATGCGTTGGGATACAAACATCAATCGCCCCGGGTACCGTTGCCGCCTCAAACCAGTGAAGGCGTCCTGGTGGGCCGCTGTAAAACGACGCAGTGGGAAGATATTGATTTTGAAGATCCCTCGCCATACGAGCTTGAGTTGAAAGCGATTGATGCCTGTCAGCCCGACGATGTCCTGATCTGTGCCGCCAATGGTTCAACGAATTCAGGAGTATGGGGGGAATTACTTTCCACGGCATCCAAAAATCGGGGATGTGTTGGCGCGATCATTCACGGAGCAGTTCGGGATATTTCCAAGATCAAAGCACTCGGATTTGCAGTTTACGCCTCGAGTCGGTGTGTCTATGACAGCATGAACAGGCAAAGAGTGATTTCGATTGATGAACCAGTACAGATCGATGGCGTCACCTTTTGTACCGGCGATCTCGTCATTGCGGATGAAGATGGAGTCGTGGTTGTGCCTCAGGAAATTGAAACGGAAGCGATTCAAAATGCCTGGAAGAAGGTACACGACGAAAATGTGACGCGGGACGCGATCATCAATGGCATGCTTGCCACTGAAGCATACAAGAAATACGGTGTTCTTTAATAGGAACGAAGCTTAACAGGAGGTCCGTCGAATGTCTGAGCGTAAGCGTATTGGCGTAATTGGATTTTTACACGAGTCCAACACATTTATTTCCACGCCCACAACCTATGCAGCCTTTGAAAATGACTGGCTTTTAGAAGGGCCCGCATTCCAGCAATCCATCAGTGGAACGCATCATGAAACTGCAGGGTTCTTTGCTGCGTTGAAGGATGCTGAAGCGGAGTTTGAAGCGGTCCCGATTATGCTTGCTCGAGCGATGCCATACGGCACCATCACAGCAGATGCCTATGAACGGATTGTCTCACGAATCATGACGTTGTTAAAAGCAGCAGGACCGCTCGACGGGATTTTGGCCGCACCACACGGCGCGACAGTATCGGAAGAACATCCGGATGCAGATGGCTATTGGCTTAGTGCCGTTCGTAAAAAAATCGGACCCCGCGTACCGATGCTCGCTACGTTAGACCCCCATGGGAACTTGTCTCCTAAAATGGCGGCTGCCTGTAATGCCATGATCGCTTATCGAAGCAATCCTCATCTGGATCAATTTCAGGTTGGTAAACAGGCCGCTGAACTGTTGTTTGCTACTTTGCGGGGCGAAGCGAATCCGACAATGGCGATTGCCACGCCTGCGGTTGCCATTAATATTCAAAAACAAGAGACGACCGCGGAACCCTGTTTGCCTCTTTACCAACTAGCCAATCAACAACTCCAAAATGAAGCGGTGCTAACCAACAGTATTATGCTTGGATTCCCGTACTCAGATGTTCAGGAAATGGGCGCAGCTTTCATGGTTGTTACGGATGACGATCAGGAGCAAGCGCAGAAATTGGTGGACGAGTTAGCAGATTATCTCGTGGAGCACCGTGAGGAGTTTCAGGCAGACCTGGAGTCGATTGAAACGACTGTGGCTAAGTGTCGTGATCTGGAAGGGCCCATTTGTTTACTGGACATGGGCGATAATACCGGCGGTGGTTCACCTGCCGACAGTACCATTCTGATGCATGAATGCCAACGACAGGGACTGCATAACACCTTCGTCTGCCTCTATGACCCCCAAGCCGTACTTGATTGCAACGATGCTGAAGTTGGGGAAGAGATCGAATTAAGGATGGGAGCGAAAACGGACGATCTTCACGGGGAACCATGGCAGGGAACGGTTGAAGTTTTAGGCAAATACGACGGTTTGTTTTATGAACCACAGCCCCGGCACGGTGGGGCAACGCACTGTGATCAGGGAACGACTGTCGTCGTACGTCACCAGTCCGGATTGACAATGATGCTGACCTCTAAACGGCAGCCACCGTTTAGCATCAAACAACTAACGACATTTAATGTGGATCCATCCGAATTCCATATCCTTATTACCAAGGGCGTGAATGCTCCGATTGCAGCCTACAAGCCGGTTTGTCGAAAGATAATCCGAGCGAATACACCGGGTGTGACAACGGCCGATATGGGACACTTGAATTATCAGCATCGGCGAGTCCCGATGTATCCGTTTGAAGAAATCTAAGAAAGCGCAGAGATGAGTTTGTTTACGACTGAAGTTATCGACAGCGGTAAACCAGGTCCACATTTGGTGATTACCGCCGGAGTTCATGGCGATGAATTCGAACCGATGCAGTGTATTCATGCACTGATCGATGGTCTTGGCGAGCAATTACTGTCTGGTAAAGTCTCGTTAGTTCCCTGTGTTAATATCGAAGCCTTTTTGCTGGGCCAGCGTAAGGCATCGGATGATTTGGATCTCGCTCGAATTTGTCCCGGTGATCCCGAGGGCTCCATCACGATGCAGGTTGGGCATGCGTTAACCAATCTCATCAAGTCAGCGGACTACTATATAGATCTGCATACAGGTGGCACTCGTTTTTCCGTCCTCCCGCTTACCGGATATCCATTGAATCCTGATGCAGACGCATTGGAAGGTTCACGGAAATTGGCGAAGGCCTTTAACCTACCGTTTATCTGGGGTACAGACTGGCGGCTCAAGGGTCGCAGCATGTCGATTGCCTGTGAGAATAACATTCCGGCGATTTATGCAGAGTATTTAGGTGGAGCTCAGTGTTCTCCTCAGGGGGTCATCGATTACATCGACGGTTGTCTGAATGTTCTGGGAATGTTGGAGATGATTGATCGTGAGCAACCAGCATCCCGAGTCCAAACGGTGGTGGAAGATCCGAGCGAAGGTTCAGGGCATATGCAGGTTTGTCACCCGGCTCCGTTCGATGGATTACTTACTCCGCACTACAGTCTGGGAGATCAGGTGAATCAAGGAGATGTACTTGGTAGCGTACGATCGATTGACGGTTCTGAGTCTGCCGAGTTGATTGCCGGACAGAGTGGTACGATTCTTGTGCTGCACACGTTTTCTATGGTGCGTGAGGGCGATGCGACGTTTGTGATTGCCTAACGACAGGATATTGCTTAGGCAATAATGTCGTGGATCACTTCACCATGGACATCTGTAAGCCGCATATCCCGCCCACTGAAACGGAAAGTTAACTGTTCGTGGTCCATCCCCATCATCGCCAGCATGGTGGCGTGTAAGTCGTGGATCATGACTTTATTCTCGACCGCCTTATACCCAAATTCATCGGTCGCACCATATACCGTTCCGCCCTTCGTTCCACCGCCGCATGTCCAGATTGTAAAGCCATACGGGTTGTGATCACGGCCGTTGGATCCCTGCGCAAAAGGAGTCCGTCCGAATTCTCCGGAGCATACGATCAGGGTGTCCTGTAGCAGGCCGAGTCGTTCTAAATCGGTGATTAGTCCGGCAATAGGGACATCGACAGCATCCGCATTTTGTTGGTGTCCGTTTTGTAGATTGACATGTTGATCCCAACGATCATGCCCGACACTGGGGCATGTGACTTCGATGAAGCGGACGCCTTCCTGTACGAGCTTGCGAGCCATAAGTAGTTGCCGGGCGTAAATGGCCGTCCCTTTGGTCTTTCGATCGAAACCATACAGGTTTAAGGTCTCCTGCGTTTCATTTTCGATGTCGGTGATTTTCGGTACGAATTCCTGCATGCGGTACGCCAATTCATAATTAGCGATGGCTGATTCGATCTGGTCCTCCTGATGCACCCGGTCTGCTTCCCTGCGATCGAGCTTTTGCAGCAATGCCAGCTTGTTCCGCTGGAGAGTATCGCTAGCTTCTTTTCGGTTGACGTAAGCGACCGGCTCACGAGAAGCTCCAAAGACACTTCCCTGATAACTTGCCGGTAGAAAGCCGCTGCCGAAATTATCGAGGCCACCGGGGGGAGTTAGCCCACCGTTGAGCACAACAAAGGCTGGTAGATTTTCACATTCACTGCCGAGGCCATATCCCATCCAGGCGCCCATACTTGGCCTCCCCTGAACTCCGATTCCAGTATGCAGGAAGTAATTCGCGTTGGTGTGTTCTGAAAAATTAGATGTCATCGACCGGATAAAGGCCATTTTGTCGACGTGCTGAGCAATGTTTTTGAACAGGTCGCTGCAGGGAATTCCACTCTCGCCGTACTGGTTAAACTTCCAGGGACTCGCCAGAGTTTTACCAATATTATTGAACTGAGTGGGTTCAATACTCATGGAAAACGGTTGCCCATTTTCTTTCGTCAGTCTGGGTTTAGGGTCCCAGGTGTCGACATGGGACGGTCCACCGTCGAGATAGAGGTAGATGATACTTTTGGCCCTGGCGGTGAAGTGCGGCTCGCGCGGCAAAAAGGGTTTCTTGCTGTCACGCCGCCCTTCTTCAATGGCTCGCCCTTCACTGGTAAGCAGATGCCCTAAAGCAAGGGTACCAAAACCCATAGCACTCTGACGCAACATTTCGCGACGGGAAATCGGACGAGGTTGGAAATTTCTACAATGAGACATGCGTTTATTTCGATCTACTATTGGATATAGATGAATGGTTTCGTGTTGATAAGGACGTGTCCGAGATCGGACCACAGCCGTTGGTCGTTAGCCTGATTCTCTTCAGGAATGTTATATTCCTGAGCCTGGATTTTCAAAAACTCAGTGGCATCGGCCAGTTCGTCCGCTGACGGTGAACGGGAAAATGCTTCCATATACATTTGGCTGATTTTCTCAGGAGGACTGAGGTTTTCCAGGGCTGCGATCCGTTGCCCCCACAGAGTCGATTGTTCCACGACAAACGGATCGTTCATCAGAATCAATGCCTGACTTGGTACGTTGGAGACATTTCGCCGACCGACTGAGTTGAATGGGACAGGCATGTCAAATGCCAGCATCATGGGACTGAGGAAGTTTCGACGAATACTAACGTAGATGCTGCGTCGTCCTGCTCCGTCTAGGGGGCCGGATCCGGGACGCCCGCGGCCTGTCATAAACGGAGTGATAAAAACAGGAACACTCGGACCAAATTGGGTTTTGTCGAGGCGACCGGAGATTGCCAAAATACTATCCCGGATTGCTTCGCCCTCCAATCGTCTAATATTCTGTCGGTAGAGGAGGTTGTTATTGGGATCCACTTCAGCGTAATCCGGATTAGGCGTACTATCCATTTGGTAGGTACTGCTGAGCATGATCTCCTTCAACATTCCTTTGATCGACCATTGGTGCTCGTTAACGAATCGGATAGCTAGATGATCGAGCAGTTCAGGATGAGAGGGCCGTGACCCCAGAACGCCGAAGTTATTGGTGGATGCAACAATCCCGCGTCCAAACAAGTGATGCCAAAGACGATTGACCATGACACGACTGGTGAGCGGATTATCCTCGGCTAGAATGTCCTCGGCTAAATCCATGCGACCACTCCCATGGCTTTCAATAGGAGCATCTCCAACGATGGCGGAGAGAAGTTGTCGAGGTGCCTCTTCCCCCAGAGCCTTGTGATTACCACGAATAAATACTTTCTCATTTTCAGCCGAACCGTCAGACATGACTAACACGTGTTGAGCGGCAGGTAACGAATTCTCCAGCTCACGAAAATCGTTCCGTTGCTCTTTCACGGTCTCCCGAATACTTTCCGGCAACTCAGCTAATTGATTTCCCAGCACCCAGTTAATCAGTCCGACCTGCTCGGCATTTAATCCGGCTTCGTGCCAGGCCTGAAGAGCGATCCTCCATTGCCGTCCATAGCTTGCCGCAAAGGACTCATGACTGGTTATCGAGTCATCCACAAGATCCAGAATCAGAGTGTTAGGGATTTCGCCAGGGCTACCTTCGCTGGTCTGCCGCAAATCTTCAATGCTGACGCTCCCGTTGCCTGTGTCGAGGAATTCAACGAATGCTTTGTGTCCTTTGTATCGACGCACGTCACCTTGTAGTCGATGCCAACGAGGCTGGTTTTCGGAATTGACCGTGGTTGAAAATCCGCTGAACAGTAGTCCGTTATAGCGATACATAAAGAAGCCATCGAGAATCATCCTGGCGGTAACGTCTTTACCCTGCAGTCGCATTTGGACCGCATCGTGATTTAACTCAAACGTCGGGCTGCGGAATGACCCGGTTAACCTGTTTGAAAGCCGACCGGAATGAATCGTGCCGGTCTTAAATAGCTGGAGTTGATCCCCGCGAAGGTCCAGTGTGCCGGAGGGCGTTGGTCTGATAGGGAATGCTTCACCATCGGCAAACCATTCAGTTGTCCATTGGTTTAAGCCATCGAGTTGAGGGCTACGAGACAAAACGTCGGCTGTCTGAGTGAGTGCGTCAGAGCTACGCTGAGCCTCGGCTGCGAGACGACCTGCGATGGCGTCCTGCTCAAGACTCATGATCTGTCGCCAGACATGCAATGGATGTTGGACGTTGTTGGTTTCTTCGGCTGTAAGGGCAACCACCCAACGAGCCAACTTAGCTGCGTCCAGGTCGAGTTCTTTAGCGACCACTTGTGCCGATCGCCCCTGTTGAGTTGAAGTTGGATAATTGCTGAATTCAATATGATCGAGTCCGATATTCCCCCAGCTACCGGCCTTATCATCGACGGCCACAATTTGAGCCATCTTCCCGGCATGTTCCGAAACGTCCCAGCGAACCGGGCGAAAGACGTTGGTTGCAAAGCCGGTTTGCGAAACGACTGTCTTTCCGTCGATCACCAGATTAATGCAGGTCAGGTCCTTGTGATTTCCTCCGCAAATCATGAAATGGATAAAACGGTGATCGATTTTGAAAGGAGCACTAATCAGCTTACCTCGATGACCGTCTCCAGCTTTGACGTCACCTGCCTGCCGAACGTTATGTGAATTCGCCCAACCTTTTCCGATAGCCTTCTGATCGCCCTGATAGTCTGCCTGAGTTTCTTTAGTGACAGGTGAATTTCCAAATGCCGTCCCTTCAATCGTCCAGCCTTCATAATTAGGCTCTTCAAAATCTTCAAACAAGACAGTCGAATCCGGTATCTCGCCGTCGGTGGGTGTCCCTGTAATGACTTCACGTGCACCTAGCAGGTAATTTGCAAAATCCTCCGAGGTCAATACATTGTCCGATGAAATACTGGTCGCCACCTGACTTGAAAGCTCGGATTGCAAGGCGGACATTTTTTCCAATAGAGTCTTCATTACCGGCTCGGGGTAGACAGCACGAATGTCACGTCTCGAGCTTTGCATAAAGCCGGTTAAAGCGTAGTAATCTTTTGTGGTGATGGCATCGAATTTATGGTCGTGGCAACGGGCACACCCGATGGTCATTCCCAAAAAGGCTTTGCCCATAACATCAATCTGGTTGTCGATACGGTCCGCCTCGTCCTGCCGCACGTCGACCGGAGCGTGTACGGCTTCGCCTAACCACCAAAATCCAGTCCCTTTAAGCGATTCATTGTGTCCCTGTTCCTCCAGTCGTGGTTGAGTCATTAAATCTCCGGCAATATGTTCGCGGACAAATTGGTCGTAGGGAACATTCGCGTTGAACGCCCGAATTAAATAATCACGATACTGATGAGCATGTGGGACCCCGTAGTCGAATTCATGCCCGTAGGACTCACTGTAGCGAACGACGTCCATCCAGTGACGCGCCCACCGTTCACCAAACTGGGGAGAAGCCAACAGGTCATCGATCACTTCTTCAAATGCTGTTTGTGTTGCTGCCGGATTGGTGAGGAATGCTTCAACTTGTTGCGGAGTTGGAGGTAAGCCGACAAGGTCAAAATAAGCTCGACGAATCAATGCAGGACGTGACGCGACCTCGTTAGGAGTAAGGTTATTTTCTTCGAGTTTGTGCAGGACAAAGTTGTCCAGACTGCGTTGCGTCCAATTCTGATTTTCAACCTTGGGAGTACGGTGCTTGAGCGGCCCTTTCCAAACCCAATGGTTTTTCTTCCGTTCGGCTAAATCGAAATGTTCGCCGTCCTCGACCATGGCAACTTCTTCGTTCGGCCAGGCAGCTCCTTCACGAATCCACTTTGCGAATTTCTCCACATCTTCTTTGGCCAGTCGATACTTCGGTGGCATTTGGTAGATATCACCGTAATTGACGGCATCCAGGAACAAGCTCTCTTCATTTCCAGGTTCGATCGCGGCACCGGTATCACCACCCTTAATCAGCAACGACCTCCCATCAACTCGCAGGCCGCCCTCTATCTCGTTGGACTTGCTACTATGACACTCGTAACAGTGTTTGACTAACATTGGCCTAATCTCAGTTTCGAAATATTCAAGCTGAGCTGCCGAAAACTCGGGTTTAGCCGGCTGGGCCTGTAGTGATCCAAACGGCAAAAACAGGAATGCGATCAATGCAATGTTATAGTGTTTCATGAAGATATACGGTTAGCCTGATAGACTAAAAACAGTATTGGAGAATCTGTTCGAAGTATCCTCATTATATCAAACCTAATAGAGGACAGAATCTCAGATCATGAAAGTGATACACTATAGCGAAGTGAATCTAACCCGACGTAGAGGAGTATTGATAGTGTCGATTCGTGCGATTGTTCTTTTATTGGTTTTACAGACTGCCCTCGTTGCTGCAGAACAACCTGACAAAGTGTTTCTCATGATTGGCCAATCCAATATGGCAGGACGAGCTCCGTTGGAAGAGCAGGATAAGAAACCGTTCGTCGGTGTTCAGCTCCTTAATAGCGATGCTAAATGGGAACAGGCAGTTAACCCGTTAAATCGTTATTCCGAGTTGCGCAAAGATATCTCGATGCAACGAATTGGCCCCAGTGCAGGTTTTGCACCGACATTACAGGCTCATTATAAAACCAAGTCCATTGGCTTGATTGTAAATGCCCGGGGTGGCACGTCCGTGGACCAATGGCAGCCGGAAATGCCGTTGTTTTTGACGTCGATCAAACGTTGGAAAGCGGCTGGTAGTCCAAAACTGTCGGCAGTCATCTGGCATCAGGGAGAAGCCAATGCTAAGGATCCGAACTACCTGGAGAAGCTAACAGTCGTAGTCAATGAGATTCGTAAGCAGACAAAGCAACCGAGCTTGCTGTTTATTGCCGGTGAAGTGTTTGGTGACGCTCCGGTTAATGCAAAGATTCGGTCGATCGCGAAACATATTCCCAACACAGCTTATGTTTCATCCACAGACTTAACGGTCTTTGATGGAGTTCACTTTGATCGCAAGAGTATTTTGGAACTCGGCCGCCGCTATGCGGAAAAGTACATCGAGTTGACTGAAAAGTAGCTTGCCACTCAAGTTAGGCGATAATCTGGTTTACCAAATGCCCGCCCACATCAGTTAATCGGAAGTCACGCCCCTGGAATCGATAGGTTAACTTCTCGTGATCCAGACCAAGCAGGTGCAAGACGGTGGCTTGTAGATCGTGGACATGCACCTGATCTTCCACACTGTAGTAACCCAGATCGTCCGTCTTACCGACGGTGACTCCACCTTGAATACCACCACCGCAAAGCCACATCGAGTAAGCTTCGATGTGGTGGTCGCGACCAAGCATATCCCGGGGTTCACCCTGAGGTGTACGACCAAATTCCCCGCCCCAGATCACGATCGTATCTTCCAACAGGCCGCGTGAATCCAAATCTTTGATTAAGGCCGCGGCTGGTTGATCCACTTCACCACAGCGAGCATCCAGGGCTTCGTTGAGGTTGGTTCCCGCGTTACCATGATGATCCCAGTCAGTGTGATAGAGCTGAACAAAGCGAGTACCCCGTTCAACCAGTCGTCTGGCTAGCAGACAGTTACGACCAAATGAGGGTTTTCCGGCATTGCTAATACCGTACATATCAAGCGTTTCCTGTGTTTCACCTGTTAAATCCATCAACTCAGGTGCACTGGATTGCATGCGATAGGCCATTTCATAGGTTGCAATGCGAGTGGCAATCTCCGGGTCGCCAATTTGTTTTAGACGAGCGGAATTCAAGTCTTTGACAGCATTGACGAAGTCACCCTGCCCCTGTGAACTAATTCCCTTAGGGGTCGCAAGGTTGAGAATCGGATCAGCACCGTTTAGAAACGGAACACCCTGATAAGTGGTGGGCAGAAATCCACTTCCCCAAAGCGGTGTTCCTCCACGTGGCCCTCGTGGGCCTGAATGCATGACGACAAAGCCGGGTAGATTATTGGATTCACTACCGATGCCATAGGTCACCCAGGCACCCATGCTGGGGCGTCCAAAACGCTGGAAGCCGGTATTCATAAACAGCTTGGCCGGACCATGATTGAAAACTTCCGTTTTCATCGATCGGATGATAGCAATTTTGTCAGCCAATTCTCCCAGATTTGGAAGTAACTCGGACATCTCCTGTCCACTTTCTCCCCACTTTTGGAACTTTCGTTTTGTACCTAATAGCTGAGCGTCTTTTTTCAGGAAGGCAAAGTTCTTACCTTCAACATAGGATTCGGGGATAACATCGCCGTCCATTTCCTGCAATTTAGGTTTGTAATCAAACAGTTCGAGTTGGCTCGGCCCTCCAGCCATGAACAGGTAGATCACTCGTTTGGCTTTGGCGTCGAAGTGTGGCTGTTGCGGTGCGAGCGGATTGGTCTTACGGTCATCGATTTCTTCGCCGCGCAGATCGCCATTTGCCAGCAGCGATGCCAAGCCCAGCGAGCCAATGCTCAGTCCGGCATTGGAGAAAAAATGACGGCGAGTTTGTTCTCTTACGATGAGTTCTTCAAGTGACATGTTTTATTCCCGAGTAATAAACTCGTCCAGATTTAATAACACTCTTGATAATGCAGTCCAGGCGGCTGCCTCGGCGACGTCCTGATTATCCGGAATAAATCCGGGGGCTGCGGCCTTTGCATCTTCAGGGTTTTCTGCGTACCAGCGTTTTTGTTGTTCGAGGAATTCCTGTAATCGAGCTTGCTCAAAATCGCTTGGTTGGCGAATCAATACACGTTGGAATGTAGCATCAATTCGATCAGATTCGCTGACCCCTTCCAGTTTTAATACTTGTTCAGCCAACATTTGAGCAAATTCAAAAAATGCCCGGTCATTGGCCAGTGTTAATGCCTGAAGTGGTGTGTTACTTCGTGATCGACGCGTGCAGGTGGTATTGGCCTCCGGAGCATCGAACGTGGGCATCAGCGGATAAGGGCTGCTGCGCCAGAAATAGGTATACATGGCACGACGGAAGCGGTCATCGCCCTTACTTTCAGGCCAGGCTTTTTTCTGTTGTGTCAGGATATAAATTCCTTCTGGTTGCGGAGGATAAACTCCTTTGCCGCCTAGTTTGGTCGAGAGAATGCCGGCCGCCTGAATACTACAATCCCTGATTGCTTCCGCTTCAAGCCGGATCCTGGATTGGCGAGCAAGCAGGCGGTTGTCCGGATCTCGATCCAGTAATCCAGCGGTCATGCTCGAAGATTGCTGATAAGTGGCTGAAGTTAACACCAGACGATGAAAGCCTTTTGTGCTCCATCCGGAATCTCGGAATTCAGAAGCCAGCCAATCCAATAGTTCAGGATGTTCAGGTAACTCCCCTTGTAAGCCGAAATCGTTTTCCGTACGGACGATTCCCATGCCAAAGAGTCGTTGCCAAATACGGTTTACCGTGACTCGTGCTGTCAGTGGGTTTTCCTCACTCATCAGCCATCTGGAAAAATCCAGTCGGGTAACATAATCGCTTTGTGTGGAAATCGGAGGCAGGACTTCGGGAACGTCAGCCCGGACTTCCGCCCCCTTACGGAGGAAGTCTCCTCGAATCTGAATATGCGTGGTGCGTGGTGTCTCGAGCTCTCTCAGAATCATCGTGGTGGGAATCGACTTCTCCAACGCAGACAGTTGCGATTTTAGTGAATCGACGCGGGCGACGAGTTCTTTACGAGTTAAGTCAGTTTGCTTGTATGCCTCCACGATCTGAGCGTCTTCTTCTTTGGTGCGTTCGTCTTTTTTCAATAAGGCAATGATACTCGCCGGAGTATCTAACAAAGCCGGATCTTCGTTGGTCACGCTTAAACTGAAGCAACCGACGAGGTAATTCGGCGCCGTGTTGTTATGGAACATGGTAACGGTCAAGCGAGTCTTTCCATCTATCCTGACCGGTTTACCGGGCAGGAAAATGGCTTGCCGGTCGACGTTGAGTGAGCCGGTTTTGACGTTGATAGCCCAGCCGGTGTTGTCCTTGCTGTCGATCGAATGATAGACGGGGTAACCACTTTGCGAATGGTCAGCGATCGCTCGGTCTAAGCTAATTTCAGTCTTTTCATCAGTTGCCGGTGTGAGAAAAGCATTGAACTCGCTTAACACAAAATTCCCATTGGCGGCTCTTCCGGGGCCGGATTCGGGAAGACTTTCATGAGTATTGGCTTCCAGCCGAATGGCCGTCAGCTGATCAATGTCGAGATCGTAATGCACAATGTATGTGTCATTTGCCGGAACGCTAAAGTCGACAAGTAACTGATCGTCTTCGATCTTGTTCAGTACTGCCCCTTTATCGGTTGTCCATTCAGCGGGAGCGAGTCGTTGCCATTTCACTTCCGCGGTTGAGAGGAGCTTTGCTTTCCAGTCATCGAAGCCGGCCATAAACGCCGCATCATGTTCAGCCAGCGGTAGTTCCGCGGCTTTCAATTCAGCCGTTAGCTGCTCACGTTGTTCGAGTTGTCTTACGGAAGGGACGCTGATCTTCGGACCTGAACCACTAGCATCATTGTTGTCTGTAGTGTTATTGAAGATCGCGTAGAGTTGGTAAAAATCCCGTTGTGAAATGGGGTCGTATTTATGTTGGTGACATTGAGCGCAGCCGACCGTTAATCCTAAGTAAACGGCTCCCGTGGTATTCACTCGATCCACCACCGCTTCCACTCGAAACTGCTCGTCACTTGTCCCACCTTCCTGATTAATCAGGGTGTTACGATGGAACCCGGTTGCAATCAATTGGTCATTGGTGGCATTACCAATCAGGTCACCGGCCATCTGTTCGTGAGTGAATTGGTCGAAAGGCATGTCCGAGTTAAGGGCACTAATAACCCAGTCACGGTATTTCCAGATCTCTCGTGGCCCGTCAATGGTAAAGCCATTGGAGTCAGCATAACGAGCCAGGTCGAGCCAGTGTCGGCCCCAACGCTCGCCATAGCGAGGTGACGAGAGCACTTCTTCAACAAGCTGTTCGTAGGCATTGGGAGCGTCATTGTTTTGGAAAGCGGTGATTTGCTCAGGAGTTGGAGGGATTCCCAACATATCCAGATACACTCGGCGAATGAGCGTCGTCTTGTCTGCTCGATAGGCAGGCGTTAGCCCTTCCTGAACGAGCCTTTTTAGGACGAAGGCATCGATCCCGTTATTGATCCACTGATTGTTTTCAAAGGTCGGGACGATCGGACGCGTAATCGGTTGGAAAGCCCAGTGATCGCTTTTGCGTCGTGCAAGGTCTGTCGAAGCTTCGGCGTCTGAAAGTTTTGCTCCCTGAGCAACCCAGTTGCTGATGAGTTGTATCTGTTCCGGGGTGAGAGGGTCTAAATCGAGGGGCATCTGAGGGATTTCACCTTCGCCCTTGAGTACCTTGATTAACAAACTCGCTTCAGGTTTTTGACCAGTCACCGCCAGGCCACGGTCGCCACCACGTATTACTAACCCGCCAGTATCGACTCGAAATCCACCTTCCTGCAGATCCTGACCGTGGCAATCTCCACAGTGCTGTATTAACAATGGCTTGATTTGAGTGGTGTAATCGACCTCATCGGCCTCCAGATGAGGCTGGAGTACTATCGTTACCAATGCCATTACTAGCAATGATCGTCGCAACATAGTTAGTCATTCTCCCCTGAGTTAGTTCCCGTTCAGTATAGCTGAAATGAGCGGTCGCTTCTTCTCTAATACTCAACTGGTATTACGGCAAAGATCGTGAATTTCTTACAATTCCGGCAATTAAAACGATCCCCATTCCCTTGCCGATTCCGAGTCATGAGTATCAAACAGACCGTTTTTTTATTACTATTAGCTGCGGCAATTACAGGTTGCTCGGTAGACCGAGCGATGAAGGCTCCGGACCGGAAAAACCTTAACGTGTTTCAGTCCGGTACTTCTCGGCTTCAGTTGATTTCTGAAGTAGGAACACCTGTCATGACAGAATATCGGAATGGACAACGAGTCGATGTATTTGTCTTTAAGCAGGGAATG
>DEAW01000086.1:23756-26883 GCA_002348315.1 Planctomycetaceae bacterium UBA2972
GGTGGGATTTCTGAAGTCTTAACCTATCCGATTGAATCGGAGGCTAATTTCCCAACCATTACAGCGCAGGTCACCTATGATGCACGGGATAGCGTCCTGGCATTGGAAGTACTGAAAGATGGAGTTGTAATCAAAGCAGGAGGACTGCCACCCACTCCGAATGCTCCGGCAGTCAATGTTGCCTCGCCACCGTCTCAGCCACTCAATGCTAACATCCAATAACACTGAGGTAGACCCTGAGAGAAACGGATGAATCAGCCCTGGGATGCGCAGTTCGAAGTTTCAGCTGAATTGGCAAGTCAACTCATCGCTTCCCAGTTTCCTGAGTTGACGGTGTCCTCAATTGTTAAACTTGGGTCTGGCTGGGACAACATTGCTTTTCTCATGAAACACAAAATGGAAACTTGCTCAGCAACAGTCTGTATTCGTTGAGGAATTTACTGACGGCTTTGAAAAATCACGGGTAAGCGGCTTAGCAGGTCAGTCCAGCAACTCTTCGACGGAGATACTATAGATATCCTTCTTACCTTTGACATCACCGACGTAAAAGATACGTTTCCCATCCGGATGCCAGCAGGCAAAGTCGTCTTTCCCGGGGTTGTTGGTGATTTGCTTTTGGTTTGAACCGTCGGCATTCATGATGAAGAGCTCATAGTTGCCCTGCCTCAGACTGGTATAAACGATTTTCGATCCATCAGGTGAAAAGGAAGGACGTGTATCGATGCCGGGGTTATCCGTTAATTGAAAAATACCTGTCCCGTCAGCAGACATACGGAAGATATCGAAGTTGCCACTTCGGGTCGAAGTAAAAGCAATCACGTTTCCGATTGGGGAGTACCGGGGGTAGGCGTCGATGAAATCCGATTTGGTTAATTCTTTTTTGTTTTCCAGTTTGTTGTCGGTTTGCCAGAGTTGTTGGGAGCCGTTGGATTCCGGAAAGGAATAGACGACGTTCTGTCCATCAGGACTGATCGTTAAAGCTCGCACGCAAGCAAATCCTCCTCCAGGGTTCAGATTGTAGAGTTGTCCGTTATCAACGTCCTGAACCTGAAGTGCCGTATGCAGGTTTCCGTCGTTGCGAATGTAAGCATAATGCTTCATGTCTTTCGCAAAATCGACGTAGATTTCATTCGTGTTGGCACTTGTATGAAAATCTTCGACCGCGCCGGATTCGACGTTGAGTCGTTGTAGTTTTATCAGCAGAGGCGTTTTCAGGACGGAGTAGATTAATTCCTGAGTGTCATATGTGAAAACTAAATCCTGTTTCATCTTACCGTCATCAGTAAGACGCACTGGCTCGGCAGAAAAAGTCTGCTGGCAAAAGCTGATGCCAATGAATCCTAAGAGCAAACCGAATTGATGAATCAACTTAGAACAGTTCATGAATGAACTCTCCTTCCGGAAGTACATTCAGTTCTGCTCGGGCAATACTATCGATTCCCATGCAGTCGAGCATGGTAACTCCGACTCCGGTTGGTTCAATACCCCGTGTCACCGGGCGTTCCCCTTTGGCATCACTGGCACCTACAACCTGTCCCGACTTCACTCCGGCTCCGGCCCAAATGGAGAAATAGTTGTGTTGCCAATGGTCCCGGGACGCGCGGTTATTAATTCTTGGTGTGCGGCCGAATTCACCCATGCAAACGACGAGTGTGGAATCCATTAATCCCCGGTCGTACATGTCGTCGAGGAATGCGGACATGGCATTATCGAGTGTTGGGCAATGGCGATTCGGCAGTAAGTCGAAGTTTTTCACATGCGTGTCCCAGCCAAAGTCAGTATTGGGACTGAAGGCCTCAACATATTCACTCCAGCTGACGTTTATAAACGGCACCTCGGCTTCGACGAGTCGCCGAGCCAGTATCAGGCTTTGACCGAAGGATGACTGGCCATAGTTTTCACGCAGTGATGTGGATTCACGTGTCAGGTCTAAAGACTCCAAGGCCTGCTTGTTAGTGAGCAAGGTGAAGGCCTGTTTCGCTTTGCTGTCCCAGGCATCGAAGGAATCTGCCGTGACGTTACGTTTGATTTTATCCAGCTGGTCCTGCAGATTACGGCGATGAGCAATCCGGTCAGGAGTTACTCCGTCGACAAGTTTCAATGCGGGAATATCAATGGTTCCCATTTCATCGCACTGGATCAGGAACGGATCATAGGCTTTCCCCCAATCACCTCCGCCATAACCATCAATAGTTTTAACCACGTCACGCGGGATGCCGCGCGAAAGCATGACGTAGGGTGGAAGCCCCTCACCTGCTCCGTGATGTCGAGAAACGATCGAACCCCAGCTGGGCTGAATCGTAATTCCTCGACCTTCCCGAGCTCCGGTGTAACCAAACGTGCCTGCTCCGGGGTGACCGCCGTCATGGGTGATGTTACTGCGAACTAAGGCGAATTTATCGGTTCTTGCTGCAAGCTTTGGTACCAATTCGGTGAACCGAACCCCTGGTAACGTAGTTGGGATAGTTCCAAAAGGTCCACGGAAATTCAGTGGCGCATCCGGTTTGGGATCAAAAGTGTCGAGGTGACTTGGAGCGCCCCAAAGCCAGACAAAAACAATCGACTTGGCTCGGGCTTGCGCTGCTGCTTTGGCTATTTGTTGTTTAGTCAGCATCGCTGTCAACGGCAATGCAGCTCCAGCCTGTACAAACGCACGTCTGGAGACGCCGTCACAACTTCGACTTTTGAATTCACCTAGTCTAAGCATTTCAAGTTCATTTCCGTGGGGCTGATGTGTTGATCATTCCGTCTATTATACGTGGATAAACCTCTGGCTGTATAGATTATCAACTTGTGAAGACTAATTGCTTGCCAGTACGATTTCGTCTCCCAGACTGATGTTTCCACCCATACAATTGTCAGCGAGTTTAGTGTTGGTCGCAAGTTTGTAATAGTGGTCAAATCGGCTGGAATCGCTCCATTCTGGAAAGTGTTTAAGACGGTTTTCCCGGATGATTGCAGTGAAGTCTGGCAGAACCTCTCCGGAATCAGGACAGCGTGTTGGTACGACACAACGTTGGCAGGGATTGGTGCCGTTGAATTGCACATTCCCAATGGAAAAAGGGAGTTGATTGTCGAATAATCGGTCTTCCCAGAACGCCGGTACGCCGTCGACTTCGATATTTGG
>DEAW01000131.1 GCA_002348315.1 Planctomycetaceae bacterium UBA2972
GAATTGCGGATCCTCGAGAACACGTTCGAGAAGAGTTTCATAAGCGTTGTCGGCGGCATCCTCAGTAAACGCGTCTATCTGAGCGATCGTAGGTGGCAAACCCGTCAGATCCTGGTAAACGCGTCGTACCAATACATGCCGAGATGCGATGGAATTAAGTTTGAGTTGGTGTGCTGATAGCTTGTTAACAATAAATCGATCGATTTCGGTCAAAGGAAAAATACCGTCGGGGACAGTGGGCGGACTAGGATTCCGGACTGGTTGAAAAGACCAATGTTTGGAAGGATCCAAATTTACTGGCAATTCAAACGTTTTGGGCCATGCCAGCCCCGTCCTAAGCCAACGGGCAATTGCATTCACTTCAGAAGTCGACAATTTTGTATCCGGCGGCATCGCCAGATCGTCTTCGTGCCGAACAGCTTTCAGCAACAGGCTGACGCTCGGGTTACCGAGATCCGCGGCAGGCCCCCGAATTCCACCGGACAGTATAGATTCACGACTATCCAAACGTAAATCGGCTTCTTGTCGCTGAGGACCGTGACAGGCGATGCAATGCTTTATTAATAACGGACGAATGTTGCTCTCAAAGAAGTCTAACTGAGCGCGTGTGAATTCCCCTGCATTCAGGGACCTGGCGGTCAGTAATATGCAAAGCAACAGGCATTGGAAGATGGGGTGATAAACCATTTTGTTATTTTAAACCAATGGTTCAGAAGTAGTACAATCTCTAACTCCAAAAGCGATGGAAAAAAATGAACGCCTTTGTTTGTCAAGTAAATACACTGTACGCTCCAAAAGCATATTATGTTCCTGTTTTCTGTCTATTGTTTGTCTCATGCATGTTGCCTGCATTGGATATGGGATACTTAATTCAGCGAATGAAACCGTATTCTGATCGTATTTTGGGTGCGGCGGCCTATCATTCAGATTGGTTGCTGGCGACGGTCGGATTTGGTCAGTTTGTTATTGAGTGGAGTTAAGATCAGAGCGCATTGGTGTTAATACTCGGAATGTTGGCGAATTTACCTTTGACTTTGTTTGTGCTGGCCCTTCTTTTCATGAACGGATATCGTACGACGCATAGATTTGTCGTTATTTGGCTCAATACGATGTTCGTGGTATTGATTTCGGCGATCTGCAGCGTTCCGGTGTTGGGAAGTAACAGAAACCGAATTGATGTCCGTAGTGGCTATTATGCCTGGCTTGCATGTTTTTTGGTTTTGATTATGTGACTGATAAAGCAGGTCACCGCGGTGAAAGAATGCAGCACGAATGACATTGATCTGTTAGTTTCCGTTAAGGTAGCTACAGAAAAGAAACAAAACTAATTTATTGATATTTACAATTTACCGAGTCCTTCTCAAATTCCGATAGTGAAGAATGAATCCATTGACGGTTTTGCTTAGAATGGCATAGGATGCCAAGTCAAAAAAATGCGATACCAATGTTGCGAGTACTCTGTTGTTGATTAATCACAGTCGTCGAGTCGTCCTGAAAAGCTCAATTGCCGTGGCGGGGCTTACCGTTCCCACCGTATTGCAATTGCAAGCAGCGTCATCGATGCCGGCGAAACGCTGCATAGTAATCTACTGCTGGGGTGGAATTAGTCACTATGAATCATGGGATCCCAAACCAGGTGCTCTTTCGGAATTACGTGGCGAATTCAGCGCGATCGACACTAACATTCCTGGAATACAGTTTTCTGAACACTTGCCGTTGATGTCGCAACATGCCGATAAAATGGCAATTGTCCGTAGCCTTTATCATAAACAGGGTGGCCATCAACAGGGCATGTACCACAGCATTACCGGGCATGCCCCTCCACCAGGAATAAAGGCACTCAATAGGACCAATTCACCGTCGTTGGCGGCCTTGATCGGACGTTTTCAAGATCCCAATTCCGGCACGCCAAATGCAATTCGTGTTCCTTACAACATGTATGACAACGGAACATTGATGGCCGGAGAATATGGTGGTTGGCTGGGCTCTGACTATGATCCGATTCTTATGCGCACTCCTGCGGGAAAACCGTTTCGTGGTGTTTCTCGCTACACTAGTCGTGAATTGGACCTGAATTTGAATTTAGAAAAATCACGGATTGTTAGTCGGCAGACACTTCAGGAGCAACTTGAGCGAGAGGTCGGTGAAACCGCGGAATACGATCGTCTGGATCGTTTTCGCCAGATGGCAGCTGATATGCTTTTGGGATCCGATGTTCGCGAAGCCTATGATCTGGAAAATGAGGATCCACGAATCCGGGCTATGTATGGTGATCATATTGGCGGTCAGAGTATGTTATTAGCGCGTCGACTCACCGAAGCAGGCGTGCCCGTCGTCCAGGTTTGTGCGGGTGCCGGAGACCTTGCCGGAGGTAATGGAGAAAACTGGGATACGCATAGAGATAACTTTAAGAAGTTGAAGGTTCAATTACTTCCGGTCTTTGACCGAAGTGTTTCTGCGTTGTTTACGGATTTAGAAATGCGAGGGCTGCTAGAAGAAACTCTGGTTGTTTTTCTGACGGACTTCGGACGCACGCCAAAAATAAATAATAACGCAGGTCGTGATCATTACCCGGCAGTCTATTCGATGGCTCTTGCCGGAGGTGGTATTCAGGGAGGACAGGTTTATGGAAGTAGTGATTCAAACGGTGCCAAGCCCAAAGACAACGCTTGTACTCCTGCGGATTTTCACGCCACGGCTCTGAAGGCTATGGGAATTGACCCTCATTCTGAATTAACAGACCATTTTGATAGGCCATTTCAGATTTGTGATGGTGAGCCGTTACCTCTCTTCTAAATCACCCGATGTTCATTAAACCCTTTGTGAGCCATATTCTTTTGCTAGTGGTGTGCTGCGGCGTGAGTTATGCCGATGAGACAATGCATTTAAAGGCGATTGAATCAGTAGGCGGAAAAGTATCAAGGGTCGTGGGTGGGCGTGAAGTGTCCTTCCATTTAGGCCGACGGAAAGTTAGTGATGCCGACCTGTTGCATGTTGCTGCTTTGGGTGATGTTGTAATCCTAAATCTAAAGCGAACGGGAATCAGCAGCGAAGGACTTAGCTCGATTTCAGAAATGAAGGAACTGCGGAAACTTCATCTGGAGCTCACACAGGTAAGTGACGAGGGGCTTATACATTTACTGGGGTTAAAACATCTTGCCTACCTAAACCTGTATGGGACGAAGGTGTCAGACATAGGTCTGCGACAATTGCAGGAGCTCGATTCACTTACACATTTGTACGTTTGGCAAACCCGTGTAACACAAAAAGGCGTTGACGAAATTCTAGCGGTACGGCCAACACTCAAAGTCGTGTTAGGTATTGATTTGGATTTGATCAGGATTCCGGACCCTAATGCTCCCCAGCAACGGCCCAAAATATCATTGGCATTTGTGGCTGCTAATAACGTGGAGGATGCCCCTCGTTCAGGCAATGGAGAAAATATAGAAGTCGTATTTGAAAATAGATCACAGCAAACCGTAAAACTTGTCTGGATTGGATACGATGGCAAACCCAAACTATACGGTGAGATTGGTGCCGGTAAATCACGGGTACAGAACTCTTATGAGAACAATACCTGGCTGATTACAGATGTTAACAACGAGGCTTTAGGATATTTTATCTGCGGTGCGGAACGCGCTGTCGCAGTAATTCCGAAACGCTGATGATGGATTAGCCTAATGAGGCGTGTAGCGAAGTTACTATTTTTTATAGGCACCGTGCTTTCCTTCGGGGCCCTCGGCCTTGTGCTTTCGGGCAGGTTGGATTCGTTGTCAAACGACGGCGCAGCAGATCCTTCAGTAGCCATACAGTCTATTATTCTGTATTGGGTGGTCGGCGCATGCCTTTGTTGGTGCCTATCCCTTTATCGCACACATCGAAAACAATTCGTCCTACTAGGCGGGTCTCTCTTGATCTGCCTGGGTGTATTAGAGATCGGTTTACGATTCTTAAGGCCCAATCTTGCATTACGGGAATTTGGATTTCTGCGGTCGTCGACACAACATCATGTCCTGATGAGTAATACCGAATATGATCTTGGTCGTTTTGAAGGGCGTAACCTTACGGTTAGGACAAACGAAGATCGCCTACGGACAAGCTATGATCGTGTTACATTTTTACGCCATAAGCAACGAGTTGTCTGTCTTGGCGACTCGTTTACCTTCGGCGCCTGGGTGGACGCCAGCGAATCCTATCCAGAACAACTTGAAGCGTTGCTAAGGAGCGAAGGGATCACAGACCTGGCAGTTCTGAATGCTGGAATGTTGAGTTACTCACCACTGCTGCATGAGCAATTGCTGAAACAGACATTGCTGAAATATAAGCCA
>DEAW01000098.1 GCA_002348315.1 Planctomycetaceae bacterium UBA2972
TGCCCAACAGCCTAATTGTCTAACTGCCGAGCCGTCTCTCTGCCCAGTCGTTTGTCGATCCAGACGCGAGGTACGAATTTTCTCATCAAACTATAGAAATGATTGTGCAGTACTTTCTGAGTTTTTTCTGGAAGCTCGTCAGGTAATGCGGAACCATCAGCTGTGACGAAACCGTCCCAGGTCAGCCGCAGATCCCAGCGGTACATCGTTGCCGATGAGTTAATACGCTCTTTGATCCTCAATGCCCACATGCCACCAAACATGTCGCGATAATCCAGCCAAACTCGATCCTCCTCACGCAAATGAGCTCGATCAGGTTTGGGCAGAATGAATACGATGAGGAACGAGGCAATTGCAAAACCCAGTCCTAATTCCACTGTGTGGGAATAATCCAACCGAGCCCAGTGAGGGAGATTCGGATTGACCAATAGATATTGAGAAACACCGATGAAAATACCACTGATCCAGAATCGGCTGAGGATTACGTTCAAAGCGGAGACGGCAATCAGAATAAGCATAAACCATGCTCGTAGTCCCTGAGTATCTGCGAGTTGACCCGGATTCAGCAATACAGTTTCCAGAGCTGGTAGGATCAGAACAAGCCATAGTGAGAAAACGATGAACTCCCACATTTTGTTCTGAGGTCGACGAGCTCCTAACAAAGACATAAACGGGCAAAAGACCATGGCATGAGCACTAAACTGAAGGGCATCAATCCAATGCTGATCACCAGCAGCATCCGAAGCTGGCATCATTGCGTGTGATATAGCGATGCTCCAAATCGTTGCTAAAAGCCAGCACCAGGGAGCTAACAGCGTCGTCGTTTTGATTTTGCCAAATGCTACGCCAAGTAACATTGTCGCAATTCCGGCTAAAATGATGCCTAAATCCACTTACGTTCGTACTCTTTTGTTCCGAGTTTGAGTTCTGGTTGTTTCCTTATATATACCTCCGGCATCTCATCTTGTCATTGTGAAACTATGGGTTCTGGATTAATCTGAACTATTGGAAACTTATCTACATAGTGAAGCTATTGGCACTGTTTGTCGTGGCTCTAGGGACTGTTCGTAGGATACGAACTCATTACAAAGTAGACACTCCGTGCAGATTTCTGTTTCAAGGAATAAACTCTCAATGCATCTAACTCGATTTGCAACCCTGTTTTGTATTGGTTTGGCTGCAATCCTGTCCTCAGGCTGTTCGTCAGATGAGCAAAACAGTGCCGAGACTGACCCGATTGCTGAAGTCGTTGTGCCCCAGGAAGATCCTGGAATTGAAGAGCCAGTTGTCGAGCCAAAGCAGGAAGATGACAAAGAAGCGATCACCAAAATTGAAGATATGTATGGTGAAGTTTATACCGACGATGAAGGTTTTGTGACCACCGTCGATTTTGGCGGAGCCTTTGGAGAAAAAGTGGACCTCACCGTTCTCAAAGGTGTACCGAATACCGAGAAACTCGTCCTGAATGGCGCTGATGTAAGTGATGAAGATTTGGTTCACCTAAAAGAACTGAATTCATTGAAAACGCTCGATTTGGGAGAGACGCGAGTGTCGGATGCCGGAATGGAAGCATTGTTGGATGTTCCCAGTGTTCAGGAAATCAATCTGCAACGAACCGATGTAACCGATGCAGGATTGAAGACCTTGTTGGCGATAGAAAATCTCAAGCGATTCAAGCTAGTGCGTTGTAAAATCTCTGACGAAGGTCTGGCTCTATTAAAAGACCGCACAGACATCGTACTTCTGGATCTCAAAGAGTGTATCAATATCTCGGATGTAGGATTGGAGCATGTTGCAGGTATTAAATCGCTTAAGTTCCTGCGAGTTTGGGGATCACAAATCACCGACGCCGGAATGGCTCATATTACCGGGCTTTCCAATCTGGTGCATTTGGGATTGGATGACACTCGAGTCGGTGACGAAGGTCTCAAGAGTATCGGGCAACTGAAGAATCTGCAAAATCTGGAAATGTATCAAACCGCGATTACCAGTGAGGGGATGCAGTATCTTGCCGATCTAAAGAAGATGAAATATCTCAAAGTGCGAGGCACCTTGGTCGGTTCAGAAGGCATGGCTGCTCTGGCTGGTATGACTTCACTCTCTCGACTCGACCTAAGTGAATCTCAGGTTGGAGATGCTGGATTGGCAAGTCTCAAGGAATTGTCATCTTTAACTGACCTTAATTTGTGGGCCACTCAGATCACCGATGCAGGTTTGGCAGATCTTACTCAGTTAGCCGGCCTGACAAAACTGAACCTTGACCAAACCGGCGTTTCAGATGCGGGTTTAGAACATGTTGGAAAACTGACAGGACTCAAAGCATTGGTACTGCGATCAACTCAGATAACGGATGACGGAGTCAATCAACTATTTACGCTCAAGGCTTTGGAAGATCTCAATGTGGAATTTTGCAGTAGTTTGGGAGAGACTGGAAAGCAGGCATTACGGGATAATCTTCCAAACGTAGTCATTACTGAATAGGTTTTCAAATTAGCAACACGTCCTTTTCTATATTGCCACAGAGAAGCACACGACGTCAAAGGCGGAATTGTATATGGCATTTCATTCACTTGGTTTAATCTTTCGACCGGCCGTAAGGCTGATGACTGTCGTGGCAATGATGCTGGGTGTGAGTTTACCTTTGCTTGGTCAACCTGCTCAGGATTCCGGCACAGCAGCCGACTCGACGAATACCGCGGTTTCCGGAGAAATGCAGGATCCGGGACCTCAAAAGCAGAATCTCAATGAACCTGTTGTTCAGCGTATTGCCGTGCAGTCTGGATTTTCGGCCTATGTGCCTCGCCGCTGGGGAATCATCTCCTGTGAAGTGTGGAATCCGACAGCGAAGTCACATGACATGACGATTCGAGCAAACTGGGAAACAGAAGATCCGACGAAGAACGCCATCCAGTTCACTCGAAATTTCACGATCCCTCCAATGACGTTACGTGTCGTGTCTTACCCGATTAGGATCCCGGATCACAAACCCAATCAGGAGCGATTTAAGTACGGTGTGTTAATCCTTAATTCCAGGATTACGCGTATGGAAAACGGGCAGGAGATAGCAGTCCTTAGCCCTTTGAAAACGCCGCTCGATAAAGCTCAAATCAATACCGACTTTAATAAGCCAGCTCTGGGTTATATGGGTCCCGATGCTTCCGAATTACTCAAATTGCAATTACGTCTCACCAACGAAGGTGTTGATGTTGAGAACGTGGATAGTATCAAATTGCGGATGATCAAAGCCGTCAAGAAGGATCAAAATACAGGAATCTCGGTATTCGTTCCTCAGGGTGTTGGTACTCCTGCTTCCCCAATCGCTCTTGATAGCCTCGATCAGTTAGTGGTCGCAGACCCTCGCGTCATGCATGATGTTGCAATGATGGCAACAATCCGCAACTGGGTTGCCAATGGTGGACGCCTGTGGGTAATGCTGGATTCGACCGGAGTGGAATTTGCACAGCGATTGTTTGGGGATTCCATTCAACTTACGGATTTAGGTACGGAAGAACTTACGACGATTGAACTCACGGCAGTGCATAACACGGAGCCTCCGGTTTCCTTTGACTATGACAAACCTGTTCGTAATGCACTTGTTTATGCCGAAGGTGTGGAAGTCTACTATGAACTCAATGGATTGCCCGCTGCTTTTTGGAAGAAGTTCGGTAATGGAGAAATACTGTTCACCACGCTGGAATCACGCGGCTTAACACATCCCAAACCGTTTTCGACGTCGTATGAACTGCTACCTTTGATTCCATTACAGGAACTGGGAATTCGCTTCTTCCAACAGACAGAAAAAGCTATGACAGATGTTTCTGTTACCGAATTGGAGTTAGCTGAAATGACTCCGGATCCTCAGGATGAATCAGAGAAAGCTCAGGCCATGCGACTCGCCATGGAAGTCCATCAGGGGACAAGCCGGGTTTCTGAGATGAGCGACTATTTGCGAGCTAAAGTCGGATTCGAAATTGTCACTCGCGAACATATCGCGAGTGTATTCGGAATATTCTTTATATTGCTTTGTGGATTCGGCTACAAACTTCATCGCCACGGGCGTCTGGAATTGATGTTGATAGGTGGACCTGTATTGGTCGTGATTGTCTGTGCTTATCTGTATGTCGTAGGGACATCCAAGCGGAATACGCTCGAGAATCTGCTAGCCTCTATTCAGTTTGTCAATGTCGAGAATAATTCAAGGGAGTTGGCGGTACGTGGATTCGGAGCAGTGTACAGCGAAGAGACGGTTGATGACGTCATTCAGGTTTCCAATGGTACGATTTTTTGGCCTAACTTCGAAGAATTGACCGGCCAGAATATCCGTATGGTTTGGGATGACTTAGAGTCATGGCATTGGGAAGGACTACAAATTCCCGGTGGGACTGTACGGGATTTTCCATTTGAAAAAACCGTTACATCTAACGAGGCAGTTTTTGCAGCAGCTTCGTTTACTGAATCCGGCTTGCAGGGTAACTACCAGTTGGGGCCATTAACCAATCTGGAACACGGCCTGCTGGTGAATCCGTCAGGGGAACGTGTTGCCGTTCAGTTTATCGATGGCCGTCTCATTGTTGGTTCCGAGGAATTGGCAGATTCACAGTTTGATACGACGACTTCGATTGTCGATGAAGAAACGGGCAACCGCATCAACTTTATAAACGCGCTTTTGAAGCGAGAGAATGCTGAAGTCCTGAAATATCCTCAGGTTCCGTCAATATTTGTGTGGAGCGATCCGTTAGATCTGGGAATTGAGTTTCCTGGTGAACAGAAGGTAATTGGGTCCGCGTTAACAGTGCTACCTCTGCAAATTCAAAAGGCTGCTCCCGGGGAAAAATTCCTGGTGCCTTCCATTCTGACTTCGTTTCGTCCGAGCAATGACATTCGCGGTTTAGGGGCGTCGATTGCTTATGACTTCTTCAAAGAAAAGTGGAATGATGAGAAAATCAACTCCTCCCATCAAATGTGGCTAAAAGTGACTGTGCCCAATGCCGTCATGCCAGCGACGATTACCAAAGCGACAGTATCTGTAGACATTCAGGCAGGGCAACGTATCGTCAACTCAGTTGGGCGAATCACCAACGAACAGGGACTCTTTGAACCGGTCATCCTTGACACTCGTTCCAGTCCTAATGGTTTGGAAGTCTTTATATTTGACGACCCGGAACATCTGAAGGTGGATGAAAACGGCCACGTGTATCTGGGGATCAATATTGGTTTAGAGCTGTTGCCTGGTGAGACTTTAGAGCAACAGCGGGAACGAGAAGCGAATTACACATGGCAGATTAATGATGTCGATGTATCGCTTGAAGGGGTAGTAAATACCACTCCTTAATTGGAAACACAATAATTCATACAGTCATCAAGACTGGGAGTAACAAGAAACGATGAGTGATCCGGTTGTAGTAATTGATCATATGACCAAGCAGTTTGGCGAGTTTACTGCCGTCGACGAATTGTCGATGACGGTAGATCGTGGACGGATTCTTGGTTTTATCGGTCCAAATGGTGCCGGTAAAACGACCACAATCAAGATTTTGGTTGGACTGGCTCGCCCCACATTTGGTCGAGCGATGATCGCCGGGGCTGATTGTGTTACCGAAGCCCATAAGATCAAAAAACTTGTTGGGTACATGCCGGATAAATTCGGACCTTATCCGAATATGCGAGTGCGTGAGTATCTCGATTTCTTCGGAGCGGCCTTTAAGATTCCGAAGAAAGAACGGAAAGCACGTATTCAGGAAGTACTGGAAATTACTCGGGCTACCTATATGCAGGATCGTTACGTTGAAGCGCT
>DEAW01000068.1:0-5975 GCA_002348315.1 Planctomycetaceae bacterium UBA2972
ATCGAGGAATCATCCTTATGTCAAAGCAGTCTGCTAAACTCAACCGACGTAGTTTTGTGTCCGCCCTGGGCGTTACCGCCATTGGGTCAGGAGTGTTTGTAAATCCGACTCCGGCTCAGGAGTCCACCTCTCCGAATGAGCGTCTCAATCTGGCGGCGATTGGAGTGACTGGTAGAGCGGCGGGCAATATCAAAGGCGTTGCGACTCAGAATTTGATTGCCATGGTCGATATTGATTCCAAGTTATTGGAAACCGGAAGTCAGGCTTTTCCGAATGCTCGTAAATACAATGATTTCCGAGTGATGTTGGAGAAAGAAGCTGAGAAGATTGATGGTGTGGTTGTTAGTACTCCGGATCACACGCATGCTCCTGCGGCTGCCATGGCGTTGCGTTTGAAAAAGCACGTTTATTGTGAAAAGCCTCTAACTCATACCGTTTACGAAGCCCGGACGTTAGCGAATCTGGCAGCGGAAAATAACTTAAAGACGCAAATGGGAACTCAGATTCATGCGGGTGATAATTACCGTCGAGTCGTTGAGTTGGTACAATCCGGAGCCATTGGAAAAATCGATCGAGTTCATGTTTGGGCTGGAGCTGTCTACACAGGTGCTAAGTTTGTGAAGGCGGAGAAACCGGATAATGTGAATTGGGATCTGTGGTTGGGGCCTGCTCCTGAACGTCATTACTGTGCGGATATTCATCCGTTTAAGTGGCGTAGCTTTTGGGATTATGGCCGAGGCTCGTTGGGAGACTTCGGTTGCCACTATATGGATCTGGCTCATTGGGCATTGCAATTACAGAACCCTGAACGAGTTAAGGCTCAGGGTCCTGAGGTTGACTCGGTCAGCACTCCTGCCTGGTGCATCGTTGACTACCATTATCCGGCCAGACGTAAACAACCACCTGTACATTTGACCTGGTATGACAGTGGGAAACGTCCGGAATTACTCAACGGGCTTAAGGACTTACAGGGTAATCCCATTGCGCCCTGGGGTGGTGGGCAGTTGTTTATTGGCTCCAAGGGTATGATTCTGTCGAATTACAGTAGCCATATGGTATTAGTCGATGGTCAACAGGTTGAACATCAGGCTCCGGATCCCTGGATTCCGAAATCTATCGGCCATCACAACGAATGGTTACAAGCCATTAAGGAAGATGGTGAGACCACTTGTAATTTTGATTACTCGGGAGGACTAACCGAATCAGTACTGTTGGGTACGGTGGCATATCAAAGTGGAGTGGAGTTGGAATGGAATTCCAAAAAACTGCAGGTTACCAATTCGAAAGAAGCTCAAAATTTGATTCACAAGGAATATCGTAAAGGTTGGGAATTGTAAGCCCCGCCTTTTTAGCTTCTCTAATTGAAGCGTCAATGGGATTTGATAGAATCGAATAATCTCGCCCGTAAGCAGATCTATTCTGTGTAAAAAATAATAGGAGAAGTACCAATGAAATACGTTTCAAATGTCGTTAGTTTCGTATTCATAGCGATTTTTTCCGTAGCACTCGTGCACGGTCAGGAAGAAGGCGTTGCGATTGAATATACCGATGCAGATAAAGCTCGTATTGTACAAATCGAAGAAGCCGGAGCTTCTGTACTGGAAGTTGCTCAGAATGACAACCGTCTGAATGTCGCTTTTCATCTGGCTTCAGGAGAGATTAGCAACGATAAAATTGCGACAGTGAAAGACCTGCCATTCATTATTTCACTTAATCTGCGGGGTACTAAAATTGATGATCAGGGTATTGTCAACCTGACAGGTCTGAAAGGACTCGAACGTCTGCATTTAGAGAAGACAGCTTTGACTGATGCTGGTCTTAAGCAATTACTAAGTCTTGAAAGCCTGACTTATCTCAACGTCTATGGCACTGCAGTAACGGATGCGGCTATCGAAGATTTGGCCAAAATCAAATCGCTCAAGAAGGTTTATATTTGGGAAACCAAGATAACAATCGATGGTGTTGCCAAGCTCAAGGAAGCTCGTCCGGACCTCAAGATCATTCCCGACTTAGTCGTCGAAAAAGCCAAAGCAGAAGCTGAAGCAAAACGTAAGGCTGAAGAGGAAGCTGCTAAGAAGAAGGCCGAAGAAGAAGCCGCGAAGAAGAAGGCTGAGGAAGAAGCAAAGAAAAAAGCAGAAGAGGAAGCTAAGAAGAAGGCTGAAGAAGAAGCCAAAAAAGCTGAGGAAGCTAAGAAAGCCGAAGAAGCCAAGAAGGCTGAAGAGGAAGCGAAGAAGGCCGAAGAAGCTAAACAAGAGTAAAACAACAAGCAACGGAAAAACCGCAGGCGTTTTGAATTGATCGAGCGTCTGCGGTTTTTCTTTATAGATGGAGTCTTAAATATGGCATTGCCAGGTATCAAGCAATTTGAAATGAACGGTCGAGCTGCCATTGTAACGGGTGGGTCGAAAGGTTTAGGCAAGGCCATGGCCGCTGGCTTAGCCTCTGCCGGAGCGAATGTGGTTTTGGTGAGTCGAAATCAGGAAGAAGCAGATGCTGCAGCGGCAGAAATCGTCGAAGATCATGGAGTTCGGGCGATCGGTATCAAGGCTGACGTGACCTGCCCGGACGATGTTAGTCGAGTGATCGAATTATGCCTCAGCGAATACGGGAAAATCGACATCTTAATTAATAACGCGGGTATCAATATTCGAGGGCCCATTGATGAGCTTTCCTTTGAAGATTTCCAAAAGGTCATGGACGTCAATGTCAACGGAGTCTGGAGGATGGCCCAAGCGGTTGTTCCGCATATGAAAGAAGCTGGTTATGGACGGATTGTTAATCTGGCGAGTACCTTGGGGCTGGTTGGACTCTCCAACCGAACTCCTTACACATCCAGTAAAGGCGCAGTAGCTCAAATGACACGTGCCCTGGGATTGGAGCTGGCGACCTTTGGTATTACCTGTAATGCGATTTGCCCCGGACCATTTTTGACGCCGATGAATGTGCCCATTAAAGATGACGAGCAAACCAAGAAGTCTATCGTTGGTGCTGTCGCTCTGGAGCGTTGGGGAGAGCTTGAAGAGATTCAGGGGGCTGCGATTTTTCTTTCTAGTGATGCTTCCAGCTATATGACAGGAAGCATGCTCGTTGTGGATGGCGGCTGGACAGCTAGATAGATTCTCGGAGTACGATACCGTGCAAAACCGAATAGTTTGCTTTTTATTAACATTCCTTTTGCTACTTGTATTCTCTGGATCGTTAACAGGCCAGGATGCTCAGACGATTAATGATGTCATTCAGCAACAGGTTGGTAAAGCCAAACTGTATATGCAGTTTGATGGGAAAGAGATTCATGAAGCGGAGCAGTGGCATGATGAATTTCATTCTAAAATAAATCATCTACTCGGTTCGACCTATCCGCCTCAACGGTGGGAAACGGTGATGGTCAGTGGCAAGAAATTGGAAGATCATACTCGATATGAAATCCTATTGAAGGCAAAAAACGTCCCGGACTTACCTCTGTATCTCTTGATACCATCAGACGGAGTATCCCGGGGGCGTCCGGCAGTTGTCGCAATTCACGGGCATGGCGAATATGGTCATCATTCGGTAGCCGGCCGGCATGACATGCAGGGAGTTTCGGAGGCCATAGAAAAAGCGAACTATGACTATGGTTTGCAATTCGTAAGAAGGGGATATGTCGTTGTTTGCCCATGCCTGATCCCCTTTGGCGATCGTGTCGACGCAGCCAAATACGGATCGGATCCTTGTGCAGTGACGTTTGTTCGGATGATGGCTGCAGGGCGTGTACCTCTGGCCGAAAACGTTCGTGACATTCGCTGGGCTGTGAGTTTTCTTCAGAGTCGCTCGGAAGTCGATCCCAAAAAGATCGGTTGTGCCGGCTTATCCTACGGAGGACGTATGACGATGATGGCGACAGCTTTGGATGATCGAATCCAGGTGGCGGCCATTAGCGGTGCCTTGAATTTGCTTCAGGAACGAACCTCTCTGAGATACAGCTGTGGTTTGCAAATCATTCCGGGCTTGTTGAAATATGGTGATTACAGTGAGATCGGTAGCCTCATCGCGCCGCGTCCCGTTGTGTGGGAAATGGGAGATGAAGATCAGTTGATTGTAAAAAATGGCTGGGATGAGAAGTTTAAAAACCGACTCGAGCGAATTTACGCAGCCTACGAAAAACCTGACAATCTTCATTACGACCACTTTCAGGGAGGCCATCGATGGAACGGTGAGGTAGCCTTCCCATTGTTTGACCAAGTGTTGAAAGACTAATCGTAACGCTTATTTGCGTTGATAATAAGTCAGCAGGACGGTGTCGTTAATGCGGACGGTCTGCAATTCATATTGCTGATGAAACTGTTGGTTCTGCGCTAATTCCTGGTCCGATAGAAACCAAACCAAGTCGGTCTTAGATTGATTGGCCGAATCAGCGATTGTTCCTTCAGCAGGTCCCAGAATGATGACATCGGGTTGGCGACCAAGGACATATTCTCCGTCGCCTTTAGCATGCCCCGGGAATTGCTGCCAGTGGGTTAACCACGGGAATTCACTACGCCTGGCAATCTGTTTGTCATTGAGACCGAGCATATCTATGAACCGCAGGCTGGGAGCGAAAAAGGCAACGGCTCCGGCAGAATTCGTTGCCACCAGAGAGCCTTTGGGGAAGTTGGCTTCCAAATAGCGTCCAACTTGCTTGCCGACGGCTCCTGCCGGGTCTGGACGCCTGGCATTGACTATTGATTGATCAACGGATGCAAACTGGAAGACACTAATAACGATCAGAACAGTAGGCATAATCCACAACGGTCGTCTGTGGTTAGGATTTTTATCCTGCATAAATGGGTGAGCGACGAGCCAGGCAAAAAGTGGTGTCATAGGAGCCCAAAATCGATAGGCCGGCATATGATCTCCGCCAGTCCAGACTATATAGAGAGATCCGGTGATACAGATTGCCGTCATATATTTCCATGCAGTTGTGCGGTGAGATTTTTGCATGATCAGTGTGTGGAGCCAGCAAGCAATTGCCAGCAATGTCAGCCACGGCGCTGAGCGGGCGTAGGTATGTAGGTAATAGAATCCATCCTGTAGTCGTTTGATCATAGGTGTGCCAAGTTTAGCGTGGTACGTATTGGGAAGTAACTCACCATAGTAATTCCATCGCCATAGAAAATACGGTACGTAGAATACTGCGACACTGAGGATTAGTAGCAGAGTTGTCTTAGGAGATTTCGTAACCAGTAGGCAGGTCAGGACTGAGACGACTACGAAAATAGCTGCTTCTGGCCGAGTCATCATCGCCAGTGCAAATATTAGACCGACAATAAAGATCCGGCTGGCATTCAGTCGGATGGAATAATCGGCAAAGAGATAGACTGAGCACATAACTAGCAGTGTGTAGAGGGTCGTCTCTAAGCCTCCCAACGTCCAGGCAACGATCGGAAATGAAGTAGCAAGCGTTGAAAGAAGAATCAGCAACTGGCTAAGCCGTAAGTGTCTCGTGCGATGTCGACGCCAACTATAGATCAATAAGAAAATCCAGATTCCGCCGTAAGCGATCAGGCTGATCAGGCGGGCGGAGGGCTCAGGTGAATCTTCTGATGGCTGAATCAGTGAGAGTAAGGCGAGATGTAGGAAGCTTGTATATCCTTCAACTCGTTCATTCTGATTCCAGACCGGGCCGATGCCGGCTTGCCAGTGTTGAGCGTACCGCAGCGTAATATAGGCGTCGTCATGAAAAAAGGATCGGTGCGTTCGAAATCCCATATAAGAGACCGTCGCGATGACGATCAACAATGCCACGCCAATGGCCAGACTGGCAGATTGAGATTCTGTCAATCTCTTCTCAGAAGGCTCAGAAAGTTTGCGATTGCAATCTATTGCCATATTATTGAATCTTATCGGGTATGGAATTCAATTCAGGTCCGTCAACGAAGTTCGGCAAGTTGTATTCGATCGGATTGGGATTAAAGAATACAGAAAATACTTCGGGTTTATCATCTGCGTGATCAAATCCA
>DEAW01000068.1:6367-10995 GCA_002348315.1 Planctomycetaceae bacterium UBA2972
CTGGGAGTTAACGTGATGATGTAGTCTGAACTGTATAGCAGTCCTCGTTGTGCCGCATTGACGGGCACATTTTTTCTATAGGAGATAAGTCCCCAGTCAACGACCCGGGATCGCTCTAAATTGTAAGGTAGAATTCCAGCGGCATAGACATGAACTTGTGGCGGGCGGTCCTCTCCATACTGAGACCAGTGATTGTTAATGGATTCGGCTTGTTCGGTAAGCAGTGTCATGAATTGCATGTAGGTTTGACGTGAGAGATTGGTGTATTCTCCGTAGCGACCAGGGTTCACGGAGTGTTGGTCAATGTAGTAGAACTGAGCAGCCTGGATGACGATGGCAAAAATAATAACAACTCGCCATCCGGCTCGTCCAAATCTTCCTGCCTGATATCCTTCAGTGTGGACACTGTCGATCAGTTGGATGATGAGTAACGCCAGGATAGGTAGGTAAGGAAGCAACATGCGATACGAGAACATCATATGGGCTGTGGCAGTCCCGGTCGCGTAGCCTCCAAAGATTAGTCCCCCGATGAGTACGCCCCGGTTTTTCAGCACGGTTTGTTTGAGGGAGTAGGAGAGTTTCGATCCTTCATGTTTGGCATGATTGATGATTGTCCAGCACAGCAGTGGAATCAAGCCAGTCAGCAATCCAAATTGAATCATATAGAGGACGTTGGTTCGTTGGTGGTCCCAGCGAGCTGGCTTGTGATAGACAGATGTTGGGAAAATATCATGGTAATACCAATAGGATGTTGCTAACCAACTCAGTGCGATGAGAAATCCTGGTAGCCACAGTCTCAGGATGGTGAAGATCTTTTCTCGGTCTGAAAGTTTCCATTGCCGATAAGCAACATGAAACCACATTGGCAGCGTCACCAGACAACTGTCAAATCTTGTAAGAAAAGCCAACCCCAGACAAATGGAGAACAGCAATTGGAATTTGTTGTGGACACTTTCAACGCAGCGGCAGGCAGCAGCATAGGCAAGGACTAGAAAGCTGGCAAGAAACATGGTTTCCAGGCCACCCGCAGTCCAGAAGATTGCAAAAGGGCTGATCCAAACCAGCAGCCCAAACAAAGTCGGATTGCGATCACGGTGGATTAAGCGAAATGCCAACAAGGTCGCCCCGAAGTGTAGTCCCAACGCGAAGATTCGATTTGTGTATGCTGATTCGCCAGTCAGAGTATAAAGCAAGCTCACAATCAGACTGTGAAGTGGGGAGGTCAGGGCAGAGACATATTCGCCGTCATTGAAAACCAACCCGTTTCCATTCGCCAGATTCTCGCTGTATCGATACACAATGTATGCATCTTCTGCGATAAAACCGCTGAACCAACAGAAAAGTGCGATGTTTGCCATGGCAAACGCGATCGTGATTTTGGTTGCTTGAGACAACTTACGTGGGTAGCCAAAAGAGATTCAAAAGACGAAGAAGGAAAGTCTATTGAATTATGGAGGATGAAACTCAGCTAAGACTAAATAATCCACGGTTTGCGCCGAGGAATAATCCTCACAAATGGTGTATTCGTATCTTTAAAGATTCTGCCCGGCAAGAAAGCCTGTGGCAAAGGCAGCTGTAAAGTTATACCCACCGATAGGACCATCCAGATTTAGGATTTCGCCTGCCAGGAACAATCCCGGTTGGCACTTACTTTCCATCGTGCTGGAATTGACTTCAAGGAGGTCGACACCACCGGCAGTGACTTCGGCTTTTGCAAATCCCAACGATCCTGTAATCGGAGTGGTGAGTGCATGTAGTATCGCAGCCAACGATCTTTGTTTCACTTTGCTAACTTCGGCATTGCGAGTTTCTCCCGCTAGCTCGGACTCGGCCAGCACCACTTCCACCACACTGACGGGAAGTAGGTTTTTCAGGATCGTCCCCAATTGCTTCTTAGGGTGACTACGAAGCAACTTCTCAATTTCATCAGCTTTTTGTGATGGATTGAATTGAGGTAACAGATCGACTTGCATACTGAGTGTGGATTGCCGACCTCGTTCATACGTGGTTACTGCTTTACTTATATTCATAGCCGCCGGTCCGGAAACACCTAAGTGAGTGAACAGGGTTGATCCGGTGGCAGTAGCAAGAGGCGTCTCGTTGGAATCAACAATACTCAATCGAACATGTGGCAATGTGACACCCTGTAATGCGCGAGCCCAGCCGTTTTCAGGAGTTTTGAGAGGTACTAAAGCGGGGTAAGTAGAAACAATGGAGTGCCCAAAGGATTTGCACCATTGGTAACCATCCCCGGTCGTTCCACAGCCGGGGAAAGACTTACCTCCGGTCGTAATCAGTACATGCGGTGTTTCATAAATGGCCTTTTCCGACTGGACTCGAAAGCGGGCATTTTCCTGATCGATTTGAATCACCGGTTCGGCGAGGTTGAGTTTGACGTCATTTTCCAGAGCGTCTTGTACCAGAGCGTCCAGTACATCTTTAGCACGATCGCTCTGAGGAAATATTTTTCCTGTGGGCTCGGTCTTGGTGGGGACTCCTCGTTGATTAAAAAACCGGACAAGGTCATCATTGGAAAACACAGATAATGCCGAATGAAGGAATCTCCCTTCCTTTCCAAAGGCAGAAATGATTCCCTGAGTGTCTGTATCTTGAGTGAGATTACAGCGTGTTCCGCCGGACATCAGAATCTTGACACCGGGTTTTCTGTTTTTTTCCAGTAACAGCGTTCGCTTGCCTCGGCGGGATGCTTCGGAAGCTGCCAGGAGTCCAGCTGCGCCAGCTCCAATGACCACACAATCAAATGGGAGTCTCACTTTCGTTCCTTTATTCGGCTATGGTGGTATTGGGTCGTTTACTTCGTATGGGTTAGTCCCAGCAGTAGGATTGCAGTGCCACAGGCAATCAAAGTGATAGGTGGCAAGTTGCCGGGCTATTGCTCTGTAGAGAACCAGTTTTTGTATCCCATGAAAGTTGTGTGCAACGCTGCGAGCAGGATGGTAATTCGACCTAACCCGCGAATCAGGCTCGTTTCAGTCCCATGATGCTTAGTAATGGACGTTCTCAAGAGATGTAGCAGACAGACAAAGGCAATTGCCCCGGCGAGCAAAGAGAGGCTGGTGTTGAAGGTAAGGCGAGAGTTTTCCGAGTCGTGGAAAAACTTAGGGTAATACGAGGGTGAAAAGAGTACCAATGAGATGATGACGTGAAGCATGAGCAACCAAATGGCTCCCATGCCGAGTTGATGGCGTTGCCTGGCATTGGATTGTAAACCGGCAATGCCCAAAGTTAGTAAACCGGCATAGGCCAATGCTTTGTTCAGTACGAATAAGGGGATATCTTCACCAGGTACGTCTCCCATGACGTTATGACGTACGATGGCATACCCATACGATAGAAGCAAAACTAATAAAGATGTGCTTTTCGGTGACATAGAAACTCTTCAACGATTGGCTAAGCACCTATTATCGCTTCGAACGATTAAGCACACAACCTGAGAAGCTTGTCAAAACAAATGGCTGGAAATTCATGTCTGATACAATGATATCAACTAGACCATTCTGATTCGAAGGTGATCCCGCTTTGCCTGAACAAATCATCCCGATTGCGATTTCTGCCTGCTTACTCGGGGAAGAAGTGCGTTACGACGGCAAACACAAGCAGCAAACCTGGATTCATGCTATGGCAGACGTTCGTTGGATTCCAATCTGTCCGGAAGTTGAGGCAGGGATGGGAGTGCCACGAGAAAAGATTCACTTAGAGTTACATCATCAGCAGCTCAAGCTTATGTCGATTGACACTCGGCAGGATTGGTCCGCTGTCATGGATGAACAGGCCAGCGTTTGGATTGCAAAACTCCAGCAGCAAAACGTCAGTGGATATATTTTTAAGTCGAAGTCGCCAAGTTGTGGAATTAAAGACGTTCCGATTTGGCAAGAGGGGCGAAGCGAACCAGTAGCCGCCGGGCGGGGCCGGTTTGTTCAGCGAGTTACGCAGCAGTGGCCGGAGTTGCCGTTAGTTGACGAGATGGCGCTTCAGGATGAAACAGGGCGCCAGCGATTTATGCAGCAGGTTCGTGAATACCATTTCGGTTCGAGTTGATTAGCGTGCGATTGGTTTCTAAAGTTGTCTGTGGCCGGATTCTTTTGTAGGATTTGAACAATGGCTAGCAGTGGTTACCAGAATGCTCAAAAAAACTGTTTTGCTGTTAGTGATGAATACCTGCTCGACGACGTTTTAGAAATCAACCGGACTTAGAATTCAATGTTACGATACGAATTATCATTTTTCTACTTCTGTTTACTAGCAGTGTCGTCTGTGCACGGAGATGATGCCAAGACGTTCACAGGCGATTGGGAAGTTGCCGGAGCAATTATTGAAGGCAATGAAGTCCCGGTAGACTTCAATAAAATGATGCAGATCAAAATGCGAGGGAATCGCTATCTGACCTCGCGATTGGGAGAAGTGGTTGACGAAGGCACGTTTGCATTGCAACCTAAGGAGTCCCCCGCCAAGATTGTGATTACGGGTGTTAAGGGAGAGAATGCTGGTATGAAGTTCCGCGGAATCTACCGTCTTGATGGCGAAGATAAATTGACTATCTGCTATGCATTGGATGGGAAAGCCTTTCCTGAGAAGTTTGACGGTAAGCCACCGGGAATGGTGCTGAT
>DEAW01000195.1 GCA_002348315.1 Planctomycetaceae bacterium UBA2972
CATCTTCCAGGATCCATTCGGCTCGATGAATCCCAGAATGGAAATCCAGTCGATGATTACCGAGCCCATGAAAATCCAAAACTATGGAACTTCAAAGCAGGATCGTATTGATCGAGCGGCAGCACTACTTGAAGAAGTTGGTATGCTGCCTGAACACTTAAGACGATACCCTCATGAGTTCTCTGGTGGTCAGCGGCAAAGAATCTGTATTGCACGGGCGTTAGCAGTTGAGCCCGAGTTTATTATTTGTGACGAGTCGGTTTCGGCACTCGATGTCTCGGTTCAGGCTCAAGTCCTCAATCTACTTAATGACTTGCAGGAACGACGTGGGCTGACCTATATCTTCATTAGTCACGACTTATCGGTCGTCAAGTTTATGGCCGACATGATGGCCGTTATGAAGGAAGGCCAGATCGTTGAGTATGGCCCGGCCGAAGCGATTTATCAAAAACCACAGGAAGAGTACACTCGCACGCTCATCGAAGCGACACCGTGCGATGATTTAGAAAACATTCGACGGTTGGTTGATCATCGCAGCCAACTGCGAAGTCGTTAATTCCAGTAGTGCTGTTCGCCGCGATCGACTCGCTGCCACTGCCGCAGCAATCGCTCAGCCAGCGTAATGTCCTGACCTACTCGAGGTTGCCAGTAGCCCTGCCAGCGATCCGGAATCTGAATGAGATGGCTCTCTACACTTGAGAGAATCGTTGTCGCATAACGACTATTTAAATCATAGAGCGATTCTAAATCGGTGATGACTGGTTGTTGGCTCTTATGAAACGCCTGCTTTAGGGATAGGTTGGTGAACTTTCTAGCGGCATGTTCCTGATCGGATTCTATTTGGAACTGCAGGTCTTCGATATGATTGTCGATGCGGTCACGACGATAGCCAAAAGCCTGAGACCCTGCCAAATTGCCCATATAAGCGAGCAGCAAATCCGTCCAACGCTGACACTGGCGATTGAATTCCTTTAGCTTAAATTGATTTCGCGCTCCCGGAGTTTCCTCCAGCATCTTTTGCTTGAGGGCATGGTGATCTGCCTGCATAGCCAGATAGAGATTTCGATTTGGCTCAGCTTCCAAACCGATCGTCAGATCAGGCGTCGACAAATACCATGAGTTGACCGCTGTTGTCCAAATCCGAGTTAGGATTTCGGACATCATGACGCTCTTGGTTAACGCCAGCTGTTGTTCGGCCTCTGATTCCAGGAATTGCCGGAGATACCATTGGTGACGTCGACGCTGAGCGATGTGATACTGTCGCGCATGAATGGAGTTCAATGACTGCAACGAATTAACTAATTCATTGCTGGAAAAAGCAATCCATCCGGCAAGTCGAACTTGTTCGTAACAAAACACAGCAGGTAGCAGTAGACAAAACAAACGTATGGAAATAATTGGGGTAAGGAATTATTCGCGCGCAAACTCGATTGGGACGAATTATTCCAAAAAAAAGCCCCTGTCATCCCTGGTTAAAGACCAGAAGTAGCAGGGGCTTTAGAGTCTTTTCGAAACGTTATTTGGACAATAACCTCACGCCACTTTCCATAATGACAGCGTCATTACTATGCATTCCCGGCTCAACTCGGCCACGATCACTTACGAAATACAGGTCTCCCAATGTTCGTTCCTTAGTATCCCGCAGGAATACTACATGACCATCTTCAAATAGAACGTTTTGCCCAATGCCATCATGATTCAGACTGCGACGCCCGATACTGTCTCCAGTCGGTCGATCGGCGACAAGTGCAAAGTAGGAGCGGTTTTGATTTCGTACGGGAAGTAATCTACCCTCTTGCTGATGTCCGCTGTTGTAGCCATAAGTGCCTCCAATATGAGAGAGTTTGTCCAGTGCTTCCGGAGACGCATCGACGACCGTTTGCACAGCCGGGATCCCCTGCTCTCGCCATGCCAGTGTTTCCGTAGCTGTGGGGCAAAAAAACCGTTCTTCTTCAACAAAGCTTTGGGCTTTCAAAATCGGAGCCTGAAACCCCGAAACGGAGACGTTTGTGATTGGGGCTGAGGGAAAGACTCCATTGTTTGTCAGTGAATACTGATTCATTCCCTGATATAGATGTTGCAGATTATCCTGACAAGCCAATTGTCCGGCGACAAATCGACTATTATAAAGTGCCGGTGCTACCAGCATCCCCATGCAGAGCAGTACAACACTGAGGACAAGAAAGTCTGTCATTCGCCAACTCATGCTTCTACCTGAGACTCGTTCCGCGGATGTCAGAGCCGAAAACGACTGTGTGCTGGCAGGCTGTACTTTGTGCAAATCCACTTGCTCAAAAACGTATTCAAGCGTTGCGTCCGCCAGACCTGCAGGAGGCTCGCAGTAACGATAGGATTCCAACGGCCCTAAAGCACTTTGGATCAACGCTACCTGCTTTTGTAGCTCGGCACTGTTTGCGATTGCTTCGTTTACTTCTGCGTGCTCATCCGCATCGAGAGCACCCATTACAAATCCAACTAGATCAAATTCCATCGTATCTTCTTATCTATACTTCGTTTTCTTCCGTATGAGTGCGTTGCCACACATCATGGAGTTTCATAACTGCTGCGTGCAGTCGGCTCTTTACCGTACCGACCGGGATTTCCAACACTTCAGCAGCTTCCCGATATTTCATGCCCTGATAATAAATCAGGTTAATGACGCTTCGCATTTGCTCGGACAATTCACTGATGGCCTGCTGTACCCACTGCCCTCGTTCCAATTGAGCGACATGATCCAGCGGGTCACCTTCGGTACCTTCGAGTAGATTTACCAGAGCACCGATATCTACAGAATCATCCGATTTTGTAGATCGGTCCAAACTTGCCATGCGATGACGTTTGTTTCGCCGCTGAGCATCGATCGCCTGATTAGTGGCGATCGTGTACAGCCAGGGGCGAAAGCGACGGCCTTCATCAAACTGTTCACACTTTAAGTGAATCTGCAGGAAGGTCGATTGAAACACGTCTTCAGCCATCTCAGCATTACCCATATAACGACGCAAATAACTGTATAGCTCTCGCTCATAACGTCGCACTAAGTGCGCAAACAACTCCCGATCTCCTTCTCTTTTATAGATCGCGAGAATCTGCTCGTCAGAGTAATCTGTACCCGTCATGGGTGTCACCGATGTTTCATGCATGAGTATGTATAGATATACGCATGATACCGCCATTGGTTCAGAAACCGGCCAAAAAATACGGGCCTGAATCCACGGCAGCTGAAAGTGGGGTTAAATTGCCTGTATTACCCGCATAATTGAAACATGAGGGATAGAAATTACTGGCCTTAGCCGGACACTTTTTGATAAGACTCAAAGGTATAATTATGGTCATTCTTTTCATCGGCAGTATGCCGTTCTGCGCTCACCAGTTGCCACTGGCTCCAGTCAACCTCGGGGAAATGCGTATCGCCGTCGACAGAGGTATGCACTCGAGTCACATGCAATTGATCGGCCAATGGCAGTGCGAGCTCATAGATCTGCCCGCCACCGATGATAAATAATTCGGAATCGTCCACAGCAGCGGCTCGTGCTGCTGCTAAGGAATTCACTACGACTGCTCCATCCACCTGATAATCGGATTGTCTGGTGATAATCACGGTCGTGCGTCCGGGTAATAGACGCCCTATCGACTCATAGGTCTTGCGGCCCATCGCAATGTGGTGTCCCATCGTCAACGCTTTGAATCTTTTTAGATCAGCCGAAATGTGCCAGGGCAAATCC
>DEAW01000107.1 GCA_002348315.1 Planctomycetaceae bacterium UBA2972
TGTTTTTCGTTTGGCGTCGCGTAATACCTATTTTTATTACTTATGCCAGGATGGCATGAAAATCGCATCACATTCATAGTATCCAAGCCCCTCTGCAGCAAAGCGAAAGCAATGACTATGAAAGCGATTATAAAGACCATATTCCTACTGACCCTTGCTTTAACTGGTACGGGTTTAGATGCGGACCAACCCAACGATCCTCAGCTTGATCGGCTTATCAACAATGCCCAAATCACGGTGCAGCGAAAGGCCATTCAATTCGCTGGCAAACAGATGTTCAATAATGCGAATGACTGGCAGCGATGGGCAAATCAGGTCAATTCAATGCAACCCCAGCAACTAAACGGGTTGCTTAACATACTCAATGCCCCTCAACGTCAAATGTTATTTCAGCAACAGCAATGGGTGAGTCAGTGGGTCCGACAACAGTGGCTACAACAACATTTCTGGATGCAACAAAATGCATTTGCCAATCTCCCGTTTGGCATGATGCCCTGGGGATTCAATCAGCCTCGCGTCTATTACGCTCCTGTAGTCCAGTGGTTTCGACAGGGTGTGCAATTCAACGCCAATGCCGTTGTAAGTCCAGACAGGCGTCATGTTCGTATGAATTTGAATCCAATATTCTCTTCCATTGGCCCAATACACAACTACAACATGCGTAACGGCAACTACTATCGGCCCAATGCTTATCGGCAGCCATATGGTTATAACAATACGCATCACAGCCGTGTCCAACGCGCGAACTACATGCCTGCACCACAACAAAACCCACGCAAATTGCCCGACTGGTATTTAAAGAACCGCAACAACCCTTGAATTGCTGCGATTTCGATGGCGCGTCCAGCATTCTGATTAATAGGTTTGGTAAGATAGGAGAAGCCTTTACTATCACCTATTCAACACGAAAGCATGCTCACTAAGATGTCTCGTCTCTTTACCCTTTTACTCATCGTCTTTTTTAATATCAGCCTTGCCGCAGCAAACCATCCTGTACGATGGCAAATCAGCGAAGGGCTCCAAAATCCCGAAAGCTCGTACTACGATGCCGAGTCCGGGTTTATTTTTCTATCGCACGTAAATGGTCCCGGTGCGGAAGAAGACGGCAATGGATTCATTTCTAAAATTACTCTCAAAGGCGAGGTTGTCTCGGAAAAATGGTTCGATGGCCTCAATGCTCCCAAGGGCCTTCGCAGCTATCAGGACACACTATGGATCTCAGACATTAACACAGTCGTAGGCGTGAGTATCTCCTCGGGCAAGGAAGTAGCACGACATGTTATTGAAGACGCCGGCTTTCTGAATGACCTGGCAACAGGCCCCGATGGAACAGTCTACGTTTCAGACATGGTAAATAGCCGTGTTTACCAAATCGCCAATTCAAAAGTATCCATCTTCGCTGAGGGAGAGCATCTGGAACATCCAAACGGCCTCCTGGTAGTTGGAGATCGACTTTATTGCGGGGGTTGGGGAACGGGATTTGATCCATCCAACTTTACCACCAAAGAACTGGGGCGATTCTTCTACGTCGACATCAAAACCAAGAGAAAACACCTGGTTACCGAAAAGCCTACAGGGCATCTTGATGGCATCGAAGTCGACGGCAAGGGCGGTTTTTATCTAACCGATTGGATCGCCGGTACCGTCCTACATATCACAAAGGACGGGGCCGTAACTGAGATCATGAAATATGAGACCGGTTCCGCTGACCTGGCATACCTACCTCACAAAAGGCTGTTGATCCTACCACACATGAAAGACAATACACTTACAGCCTTTAAGGTCGTCCCTACGAAATAAAAGCGACGTGATTACAACCAACAACACTTGGGGCGATGTTTACATATGCTTTATGAAACGTCGGCCCAGGTCTTTTTCTGCAAACAACAACGTGACAAATAGCGTGGGCAACAAAACCCAAACACCCCACAACATCCCGCTATTAGCAAATACTTTCAACGACATCTCTGCCAACAATTCGCCGGTAGCGACTATCCGTACCCCATCCTCATCGACCTTGTCGCCATTGTAAAGCGCGAGCGCGTTGGCAACCCAAATGACACAGGTACAGATTATTAAAATACCCTGACATCCCAATGCGGCCCCCATCCCAAAACGCACGACTTTAAACCCCTGTTCGGAATTGTAATTCGCCACCATCAGGATCGCTCCCACCAATCCACCTAACGTGCCAAGCACGATTACTGCTAACAAGATGGTTAACACGTAGGCCAGGAAGTCCTGTGTGCCATTAAGAGCGCCATTGGTGCTTTCGCCTAAAAATTCGAGAAATTTGGATCTGTTTGATGCACGGTCTACAAAGTCTATCACGAAAAGCACGAACGGAATAAGTGTTACGCATGCCGCACCAACACTAATCCATGTGAAAGGCGATTTGGGATAGTCGATTTGCGGTTTCTCATCATCCAGTAAGTGAGAGGGAATATTCACGGCGGTTCCTTGATATCTGCTGTTCTTCTAGCCGAAGTCTGTTAACTGATTTGTTGGGTTCTAGTATATAATATCAATTTGAATTCCCAACACCTTACTGAAGAGATGATGGATAACACGTCACATCCGGCATCCGCCGTTAGATTCGCACTCGGTCTTCTAATCACTAGTTTGTCGACAACACCCTTTGCTCACGCCGACGAACCTATCTCCTTCAATCGTGACATTCGGCCGATCCTTACCAATCATTGCTATCAATGCCACGGACCTGATCAGGAACATCGGGAAGCTGACCTTCGTTTTGATGAGCCACTCAGTGCATTCGCCCAGCGCGACGGATCAGCCGCCATTGTACCCATGGATCCCTCTAAAAGCGTTCTCATGCATCGCATCCTTGAAAAGGATGATAGCCTGAGGATGCCTCCTCCCGACCTCAAAAAGGACTTGAATCAAACTCAAATCGACTTGCTGGAGCGTTGGATTTCTGAAGGTGCAAACTATGAAGACCACTGGGCTTTTATTACTCCAAATCGCCCAGCCATACCCAACAATGATTCCACGTGGACACAAAACCCAATCGATGAGTTTGTTTTGTCAAAGATGAGGAAATTGGGATTGTCCCCCAATTCCGCAGCTGGAAAAGAAATACTGCTCCGTCGTATAACTCTGGATCTTACCGGCGTGCCACCTACGATTGCCGAGATCGATAGCTTTTTGAGTGACCAGCGACCCGACGCCTATGAAGCGGTAGTACTACGTCTTCTCAATTCCCCTAGATTCGGAGAGCGGATGGCCGTCGACTGGATGGATGCAGCGCGATACGGGGATTCAAGTGTCTTTCACGCGGATGGCCCACGCGATATGTGGGCCTGGCGAGACTGGGTCATCAGAGCCTTTAATTCAAATAAGTCCTACAAAGCCTTCACCATGGAGCAAATAGCCGGCGATCTGTTGCCAGAACCAACAGTCGATCAACTCGTCGCGTCAGGTTTTAACCGGAATCACGGTACTACCGATGAGGGTGGAGCAATCGCTGAAGAATACCGTGTCGAATATATCGTTGACCGAATAAAAACCACATCCACCGTCTGGCTTGGCCTGACGCTGGAATGTGCACAATGCCACGACCACAAATATGACCCGTTCAGCCAGGAAGAATACTATCAACTGTTTGCATACTTTAATCAGGCATCTGATCGTGGGATGCAAACCCGACGAGGTAACGAACCACCGGTTGTCCAGGTTCCCAATCTCAAAAATCTGGCAAAACTACCTCAGGCTAACACGCAACTGGAGGGACACAAATCCGACGTAGAACAGTACCGTATTTCCGCCGAAGATGCATACAACGACTGGCTAACCACGGTCGAGGAAGAAGCAAAACAGGGCCCCCAACTACCAGAAGGAAGGCAATTCTTCATTGATTTCACCGAACAGGAAGGAACGTCCGTTGCAGCGAACAACCAACCTGCATCAATTGGGAGTTTTAAAGGGACGCCTCAGTGGATTTCGGACGATTCAGGCACTGCGGTTCAATTGGACGGAAAAAGCTTCGTCGAATACGCAAAAGACTTAGCAAATTACGAAGGCACAGAGGCATTTTCCTTCGGAGCATTTATCAAGCCGACCAAGAATCTCTCGGGCGCGATTCTAAGTCGCATGAAAGATAGTAACAACTTCAAAGGGTATGACTTCCTGCTTTCAGGTGGCAAAATTGAAGTCCACATCATCAGTCAATGGCCCGCGAATGCGATCAAAGTAACCAGTAAAGACTCAGTGATCGCGGATAAACTCCAACACGTCATGCTGACCTACGACGGATCGCGGAAAGCTTCAGGAATAGCGCTTTACATTGATGGCAAAGCACAGGAACTCACTATTCAACAGGACAGTTTGAAGGATACGATCAAGGCCGATACCCATTTTAAGGTCGGAAGTCGCGACAATTCACTCTTCTTTCAAGGATTGATCTATTCAATTTCAGGATACGCCAGGCAACTCGGTCCCGAAGAAGTCAAGCTGGATGCTGGACAGGATGCGATTACACCGATCCTTGTCAAAGCATCGGAAGACCGGACTGCCGAAGAAATTAAAGTCCTCAAGGAGCGATATTTTGCCCAGGATAAACAGTTCCAGGCTCTGACAAAACGAGTTCAGGCAAAGCAACAGGAAATCGACGATCTAAACAAACCGCTAACGAGCGTAATGGTCATGGGCGATGTTCAGCAAATGAGAACAACGTATATTCTTGATCGTGGTAACTATGCTACTCCTCGCAAAGACAAAGAAATACTTCCTAGTATCCCGGCAACCTTAGACTTAGGCCAAACCGACCTACCACTCAACCGACTTGGCCTTGCACAGTGGCTAACTGATTCTCAACATCCCTTAACGAGCCGCGTGACGGTAAATCGAATATGGCAAATGTTTTTCGGTCACGGCATCGTAAAAACCATAGGAGATTTTGGATCTCAGGGCGAAATGCCAACCCATCCGGATCTATTGGATTGGCTTGCCGTCGATTTTGTTGAATCCGACTGGAATGTTAAGCGTTTAATTTATCTCATCGCCACCTCCGCGACCTACCAACAATCGTCATATGCTTCTAACCATGCACTTTCTATTGATCCTGCAAACCGTTATTACTCACGGGGACCACGATTTCGGCTACAGGCAGAATTCATAAGGGACACGGCGTTGGCTGCAGGAGGCCTGCTATTAAATGACATTGGTGGCCCCGGCGTCAAACCCTATCAGCCTGCTGGATTATGGAATGAGGTTAGCCTGAGCGGTAACGTGAGATTCAAACAGGATGAAGGGGCTAATAATTATCGTCGTAGCATGTACACCTATTGGAAACGGTCTGCACCAGCACCTGCCATGACCATCTTCGACGTTCCAACTCGAGAAAAATGTGTTGTCCAACGGCCCCGAACAAACACGCCACTTCAGGCACTAGTAACGCTTAACGATCCGCAATACCTCGAAGCGGCCCGAGGCCTGGGCAACCGAATGTTACAACACAGCGAAGATGTACCGCAGCAATTGGCGTATGGCTATCGGCTGGCTACGGGACGAACACCGACCCCACAGACATTGCAAATCCTCAATGACTATTTAGACTCAGAAATCACTCGTTTTAGAGATGACCAGGAGGCTGCACGTAAATTTCTGTCACTCAAGGATGACACCCCCACGCTTACTACTGAACAAATCCAACAGGCGGCATACACCCTGTTATCGAATCTCTTGCTCAATCTCGATGCCACCATCACGCGGGGATAATGAAACACTATGAACAACATACAAGAATCATTGCAGCTCAATCTTACCCGTCGACACTTGCTACAGAATGCCAGCAAAAGCATCGGTGCTGCGGCTCTGGCGACCTTAAGCGGAGCCGGCATCCAATCAGTGTCTGCTGCTGATCCCAAACTCAGGACTCATTACGAACCCCGGGCCAAGCATGTAATATACCTCTTCTTTTCCGGCGGACCGTCACACATTGACATGTTTGACTACAAGCCTGAAATGCAGAAGTTCCACGGCGAAGAACTACCGGATTCAATACGTAATGGTCAACGCTTAACAGGCATGACTAGTGGCCAAAAGTCTTTCCCATGCGTAGCGCCTATGTTCAAATTCAAACGACAAGGCGAACACGGCACGTACGTGAATGAAATCCTACCTCATATCGGCAGTATCGCCGATGAAATCACCATCGTTAAATCCATCCACACTGAAGCCATCAACCACGATCCCGCCATCACTTATATTAATACTGGTGTGCAGCAACCAGGCAAACCAAGCCTCGGTGCCTGGCTAAGCTATGGACTGGGCAATCCCAATGACAACTTACCAGCTTATGTGGTGATGATTTCAAAAGGACGCGGGCAAAGTCAGGCCCTATATTCCAGACTTTGGGGCGCCGGTTTTTTACCTTCCCGTCACCAAGGAGTTAACTTCCGTTCCGGAAAGGACCCAGTTCTATTTCTCTCCAACCCGGACGGCGTCACAGGAAACTCACGCCGTAAGATGCTCGATGCCTTAAACCAAATTAATTCTCAGGAGTTTGATGAGTTTCAGGACCCCGAAACACAGGCTCGGATTGCTCAATATGAAATGGCATTCCGAATGCAAACCTCTGTACCAGATTTAATGGATGTATCCGATGAAACTGAAGATACATTCGCGTTATATGGCAAGAGTGCGAAGACTCCCGGAACGTTCGCGGCCAATTGTCTACTTGCCCGTCGAATGGTCGAGCGTGGTGTACGTACTATCCAGCTATTTCATCGCGGATGGGATCAGCACGGCAGCCTGCCCCGACTCTTCAAACTACAATGTGAAGACATCGACCAACCCGCTGCCGCATTAGTCAGGGACCTAAAGCGACGAGGACTGCTTGACGAAACCCTGGTCGTCTGTGGCGGTGAGTTTGGAAGAACTATCTATTCACAAGGAGCCTTATCCAAAGACAATCACGGACGCGATCACCATGGACGCTGCTTTACGACCTGGCTCGCCGGCGCCGGAATCCGTAAAGGATTTGAATACGGTAAGACAGACGAATACAGCTATAACATCGTCGAAAACCCTGTCCATATTCGCGACTTAAATGCGACCATCCTCGACCAACTCGGCATCGATCACAATCGTCTCACATTCCGTCACCAGGGATTGGACCAATCCTTGACAGGCGTTGAGCCGGCACGTGTTGTCAAAGAACTCCTCGGTTAACTATCAACGGTATGACGGTTTGATCGCCACCCCAAATCCGGGACCATCGTTCAAGGTTACGCCGGATTGCTGTACAACAGGCATTCCATCTAAACAAGTAAACCAGGACCGAGCGGACTCGGCCAGAGGTGAATTCCGATCCAACGCAGCAATCGCCGGTAAAGAATATGGTTCCCCGCCCCGATGAGGAACGACGCGGATCCCTGCTCGCTTCGCAATGTTGTAAATTTCTATGAGGCTTGTTAATCCTCCACACCAGTTGATATCTGGCTGAAACACGTTGACAGCTTTGGCATTTGCAAGCGTATCAAAGCCCTCAGCAAGGTATTCATGTTCGCCACCGGCTATGGGGATGGAGGAATTGGCACTTAGATAAGCGTATTCGTCCAACTGGTCAGGACGTACAGGTTCTTCGATCCAGTCAACTGAGGCGTCGCTAATCTCATCTGCAATTCGTAATGTAGTCTCAACATCCCATCTACCAAAGGCATCGAGCATAATGGCTTTGTCTGCACCTAATCGTTTGCGGGTCGCGCGTACTAAATCACCGATAACACATGGTTCCGGACGATCGCCGAATCGTTCCACGTGCAGTTTCACCGCTTTTTTGCCCGATTCAATTGCCTGTGCCGCTTCTTCATCGTCAAACACAGTTTGATACATCGGAAGTACCGCCGGAGCTGGCAAGTCGGTCAGTAGCTCATACACAGACTTATTCATTGTTTTTGCATAAGCATCCCAAATGGCTAAATCGACCCCCGAAATTGCCATTGGGACAATGCCTTTACGTCCATAGAAACTTGTATGGTCGCACATCGCTTTATGAAATCCGTTGGGAGTCTCGTATTCACCAACGAGAACGCATTCACTCAGCACGGTGTCGATAACATGAATACCAGCCTTGCCTCCGCCCCCCACGCCGACGCCGACTGTACCATCCGTAGTTTCCACTTCAACCAGGATTTGCCCCAAACTCATACGCCAATCGCCAGGCGCATTCTTAAAACCTGGCTGCCAGGCGGTCATACTTTTAATTTTCATCGTGGAGTCCGATATTTCACGGGAGCTAAATACTTCTGATTTCTATGGATGCCCATAGACTCACGTTATTCTACAATAGTATTAACTTGATATTGTTTAGCCGAGGACACTATGACTGACGCAGAAAATACTTCCTGGATCATCGACACCACCGATGAAAACTTCCAAACCGATGCGATCGAAGCATCCAATGATTGCCTTGTCCTCGTGGACTTTTGGGCTTCCTGGTGCCAACCGTGTCGTATGCTAACACCGAACCTCGAACAGGCCGTAGGCCGATTTGAAGGCACTGTTCGACTAGTTAAAGTTAATACTGAGGTTGCGCCCGAAACAGCCCAACAATATCAAGTAGCAAATATTCCCACCGTTTACGCTTTGCTGGATGGCCAAACAGTTGACTATTTCCAGGGGGTTATCGAAACAGACGAGATCGAGAATTGGATTAAACAACTACTTCGCCATCGGGAATTATTAGCCGTGGACGCCATGACGGAGTCTGACCCACAAGCGGCAGTCCTTCGTTGGAATGCTCTGCTGTCAGACGACCCCGACAATCCTGTACTGCAAATCGGAAAAGCACGCAGCTTAAGTCTCGCCGGCGACAATACCGCCGCCGCAGGAATTATCGAATCGTTGGAAGAGAGAGGTTTTCTTGAACCTGAGGCTGAAAAGGTGAAGGCCATGATCTCGCTAGCTTCCAATAACGATACTAATCAACTTGACCGGTTAAGAACTCGTCTCGCTGAATCCCCCAATGACCTCAAATTGAAGCTGGATTTTGCGGAGGCTTTAGCGGCTGCCGGAAATTACGAAGAAGCCTTTCAGACCGCTCTAGACGTCTATTCAGCCGACAAAGCGGGAATAGGTGCTCATGCCCACAAATTCCTTCTGACAGCGTTCAAAGCCTTGCCTGATGACGACGACCTCGTGCATCAATACAGACGTAAACTGGCGATGCTAATGTATTAATTTGCTTATTATTTGCGCCCTGTCTATTCTTAAATGGCATCTTAAAATAGTAAGAATAGGGTGTTTGGCGCAATTACTGGAAGTAGATATATATGGCACACGCACTTAACACGTTATTTGAACTCATTTCAGAGGCAAATAGTTCAGATAAGCGTCCAGATCGCGAAATACGGAATCTAGTCCGTAGCACCGGGAAAACAGCCTACACCGGATCGCTCCAGATTGAAAATGCCTCTAAAACGATTGCTTATGCCAAAACTCGAAGTTTACGTGATGGAGTGACAGTCGTCACTACTATCCCAGAGACCACGCTTACGCTCGAACTGCAGCTGGAATCCGGACAGCCAACCTCCATTGGCGAATCGATTGAAGTCACCTTGGTTCTAAATAAATATGATGGATATTCCAATACAATTTATGCACATCAGGTCTCCCCTGAGGCCGTAAGTGACACGTCACCTGTGGGTAGCCCGATAGGCCACACCGCCGATCAATCCCCGGCACCCGCTACCGCATCGGATGATCCCCTCGCAAAGTTTCAACAAGAGGCACTGGCTCTTCTTAACTCGGACGAAACCGACGTCATATCGGACACGTCCAATGAGGAGGATCAGCTTGACGAACTTCAACGACAGGCTGCGGCTCAACTTGCAGAATTGACCGGTAACGTCAATGATCAAATCACTACAGGCTCGGATACTGTAATTAAGGAAGTTGCGGAAACGCCTTCCGAAGCCTCTTCAGTTACCGTGACGTCGAACGAAGCTGAGTCAGCAAAACCCCAGTCTGTCGAAAACCCTTCAGTGGCAGAACAATCCGTTACAGCGAAACCCGAAGTCGAAGAAGCGCCTACAACGTCCTCTCCCTCACCTACCGCTGAAACACAAACCGACAGTCTTGACGACAACACAGACAAAGCCAAAGACGAAAGCCAAACAGAACCAGCAGCAGAGGAACAAGTGCAGCAAGAACCATGGGGCTCTCTTGATGGGGATGCACCTGCGGACTCCGACGCAACTCTTAACGAACTGCTCGATGATGCTCTGAGTGAAAAGGATGAACCCATTACGCACCAATTACTGGCTTCTATCGTCTCAATGCAAACGGGGCTGCCTTTTGAAACGGTCAAGTCGATTCAACATGCAATGTGGCTACGTCTTTCCACTCCTAATACTTTTGGGGACGGCAAAGCGACGTACACGTTTCCGCTACTAGGGCGTTTCACGGTGCGAAAGCATGAGGACAAAATCAATCTCGACTTTACCTCTTCTGACCTTGGCAAAATTGCTAATGCAACGATCAATACTGACGTTGATTATGACACGGCTAAAAAAAGCCTGGAAACCAACTCCGGTCCACAGATTGCGCGTCACGCACTCGCACTGGCATTAGGTACAGCTTCAGTCCTTGGCGTCCCTAAAACACATGCCTACCTGACCGTCTATCGCAGTATCCTCTTACTCTTAAGGATTTTTGGCGTCGGCGAGAGGCG
>DEAW01000008.1:0-484 GCA_002348315.1 Planctomycetaceae bacterium UBA2972
TCGGCGGCAATTGTCAACGGTGACAGTGCGAATAATGCCAGGGTGAAAATCAGGGTCGATAGCGCAATGCGTTTGGACATGGCCAAATAACTCCAACGCAAAAATTGAATTTACTTCTCTGTTCGTTCCCTCTCAAAAATCAAGGTTTTTGAGAGTAACTACATTTTATTCAGCTCAACTAAGTGTGACCACCAAATATTTCAATTTAGATAAATCTGGTAAGCCTTATCAGTTACAGCCCAGGATTCTCCTGATCCTGTGGAACGCACTACTAGTACGTCTTAGTCTTAGGTTCGAATATTCCTATTATGTCGGTATAGTGGACTCTCCAATTTCCGGTACGAAAACACAATTCGAGTGTCGATTGTTCCGGTTATGATGATTGCACTAAATACAAGTTCGACCAAATGATGCCTTCAAGTCCATACTTACTGACAATAACCTCACAGACCATTTAATAATGTTTACTAATTAGATGAACTTA
>DEAW01000008.1:860-4843 GCA_002348315.1 Planctomycetaceae bacterium UBA2972
GGGGATATCGACCTAAACCAGTGCGACCCCATAGACACTTAGGTTTATACATAAATCGTTATGGATCTTTCCTGGCAAGCCTATTTCACGCTCGGAGTTACCGCTGCGGTCTTCATTACTCTACAGGTGCAACGTCGAGCTTCGACCGACATCCTGTTTCTAGGAGCATTATTGCTGGTAACGGCTGCCGGCGTCCTACCTGCCGAAGAAGCATTATCGGGATTCTCAAATCCAGCGGTGTTAACCATCGCCGGTTTACTGGCGATCACCGCCGGTTTGCGGACATCAGGTGCCCTGGACTGGCTGGGACACCGTTTATTAGGTAACGCCACGACCGAACGACAAGCTCTTTTCCGGTTAACCACCGTAACGACCGCTGCCAGTGCTTTTCTACTTAACACAGCGGTCGTCGCCATGTTGATGCCAGTAGTCGTCTCATGGTGCCGCCGTCGTAACATCTCGCCTTCACGTTTACTTTTGCCCGTAAGCTATCTCGCCATACTCGGCGGTGTCTGTACGCTGATAGGAACGAGTACGACTTTGGTTGTGAACGGAGAACTACAACAACGTATTCAGCAAGATCTGGCAACCGCGGGCACGGCGCCGCTTAGCCTCTTTGAATTATCCGCCGTCGGCATCCCCTGTGCTCTGCTCGGCGCCGTTTTCCTGATCACTCTCGGGCCAAAACTTCTCCCTTTTCGCAGCGGCTTCATCAAACAACTCGATGAACAACGCCGCGAATATCTCATTGAGATGAGCGTCCAGTCGGAAAGCCTCCTGATTGGTCAAACCGTAGAACAGGCTGGACTGCGTCATCTTGATGGCCTTTTCCTGATTGAAATCGACCGTGCCGGACATGTGATAACTCCCGTCACTCCAAATACGATCCTGGCGGCAGACGACATTCTCGTCTTCACCGGAGCGGTCGATACGATTGTCGAATTGGAGCAAACACCGGGATTAGTTCCGGCCGTTGAATCGGAATTCCGTCATCATCCTGAACGCCATCTCGTCGAAGTCGTACTATCGAGAAAGTTCCCGCTTCTCAATGCCACCATTCGAGATGCCAGCTTCCGTCAACGCTACAACGCTGCGGTCGTGGCAGTACATCGTGAAGGTGAGCGTCTGCAGGGAAAAGTTGGAGATATCGAACTTCAGGCGGGCGACACATTGCTGTTGCAAACCGGAAACGACTTTGTCAGCACCTATCGCAATAGCAAAGACTTCTATTTGGTTTCGAGTGTTGAGGGGCAGGAAACTCGCTACCACCACAAAGCGAGAACAGCATCCGCTCTACTTTTCGTATTAATCGGCTGGCTTGTAATCGGTTCCATATATCACTCCAACGAGTCACTACTGGGGCTAACCTCCCCTGCCGTGGCGTCTTTGGGAGTCGCGGTCCTCATGGTACTAACCAGATGCCTTAAGCCCAGTGACGCTCGAAATTCCATCAACATTCAGGTTTTACTGACCATTGCAGCAGCACTAGGTCTGGGTCGAGCGCTCTCAGCCAGTGGAGCAGCCGAGGCATTGGCCAATAGCCTGATATCGATTGCCGGGAATAACCCTTTCTGGTTGCTGGTGGGAATTTATTTCATCACCGTTGTACTGACAGAGACGATTTCCAACAACGCTGTTGCAGCAATGCTACTGCCACTGGCAATTGAAATCGCTCAGCTTGGTAACATCAGCGCTCGCCCGCTGATCATCGCCGTCACGCTCGCTGCCTCACTCTCATTTATCACTCCCATCGGTTACCAAACCAATCTGATGGTGATGGGACCTGGTGGATATCGTAGCCGCGATTATCTGAAGTGTGGAGTTCCCCTGGCAGCGATCATGGCGATCTGTGCTTTAGCCATCATCCCTGTCATCTGGCCGTTTGAGCTATCTTAGCCTAACGGGCCAAGGCAACTACTCACCTCCCAGAACGACCTTCACATCTTCGCGTTGATTATCGCGAATCACAGTGACCACTACTTCATCACCCGGTTTACCAGATTCGATAATCGTCATGAACTGGTCCACATTATTGACCGCCTGCCCATCGATTGCGACGATCAAATCTGCCTGAGACTGATCCACTCGTGTTTGCTCATAAATAAATGGCCCTCGCTGAGTCCGTGTCTTGACCAGCTTAAACCCCTTGAGTCCCGCTCGATCTGCCGGGCCTTCCGGAGCCACCGTGGCAATCAACAATCCGTCTTCCGTTTTATACACCCGGGTAATACCAATATCCGGACGAATCACGCGACCATTTTCGATCAACTGAGGAACAACGCGTCTAGCAGTATTGGCCGGAATCGCAAATCCGACCCCCGAACTTTCACCGACTTTACTGGCAATCGCAACATTGACTCCCACCATTTCGCCCTGGTTATTGAGTAGAGGTCCACCCGAATTTCCGGGATTAATAGCAGCGTCAATCTGCACAATCGACTTCATTGTGCGGCGATCAGCTGTCGGCAACTGCCGGTTTAAACTACTCACAATTCCAACCGTATAGGTGCGTTCCAGGCCAAACGGATTCCCAATCGCATGGATTTTCTGGCCTACCCGTAGAGCTGCCGAATCACCGAATGCAATCGGGTGTAGAAAATCATCAGGCGCCTCAATTCTTAAAACGGCCAGATCATTCAGTTCATCACTACCAACTACTCCCGCCGGATATTCCTCTCCATTGTACAAACGCACGTAAATTTCCCGTGCTCCGCGGACAACATGGTTATTGGTGAGGATATGCCCGTCCTTATCCAACACCGATCCGGATCCAGCGCCTTCGGTCGGAGTTTCAAACAACAGGAATGCCGATGTGCGGGCACTACGCGTTGTAATATGGACGACTCCCCGGTTTGTGGAATCGTACACATTGAAATTGACTAACTCTTCAGCTGTATACTGCGACTGTTCGGTCGGATCCAGCTTGAGTGTTGAAGCGACTGAGGTCCCCGCCTGATCACCAGCTGAATTCTCTTTGGTCTGTTGCGCCGAAACCCTACTAACGGCACGGTCCTGAGCGATAAATACACCGAATGCAGCTCCAAACGCTGCTGCAAAAAAAGCGATCCAAATCGTTTGTTTCATTTCAATCATCCCTGTCATGCGTAGATTGTAACTGCATGCACATCCATAAAAAGACGGCTTATCATCACCCATCGATTAGATACGATACGCAAAAATAAGCCGTCAAGTTCGGTTAACGAAATGCTTTCCGTCCAATTATTTCTTGCTAAGGCCGATCGCAATTTCCTGAGGTGTCAGCTTGCCATCTTTGTTGGTATCAAACTCTGGCTTCACCATCGAGCTACCTTCGCTCTCTTCGATACTCAACACGCCATCTTTATCCTTGTCATTACTTCCAATCACTCGCACAGCAAAGTCCATATATTTCTTTTCTACCTGGCCGGCAGGCTGCTCTGCATTGGCCGGTCCGCCTGCTGCAGGCGTTGCGGTTGGAGGAGGCGTCATACCTCGTACGAATCCGGATTGCGTCGCTTCCATTACTTCCTGAACCGTCACCAAACCGTCCCGGTTCTTGTCGTAGACATAATACTCGGCTAACGTCTTTGCGTTCCACTGGCCGGAGTATTCTGACATAGCGATTTGACCATCTTTGTTTCGATCTCCGTCCCGGTACCATTGCGGAATGCCTTCAGGCAATCGTTCATGAGCTGTTCTAAATCGATACGATTTTGGCGATTCACCTGAACCTCCGCCTGCGGGACCTGCCTGACCATTTCCATTATAGGTCGTCCGTCCACTCGAACCGTTGTCGCCACCGCCTGAACGTCCTCCACCAAAGCGTTGTGCCATGCCTTTGGTCAGCTCATCCCGAGTGATCTTTCCGTCTTTGTTGAAATCCCATCCGCTGGGATCCGTGCGAAAATTCTTCCACTCTTCCTTCTCAAAGACGCCGCTCTTGTTGGAGTCATATCGCTGGAAAATACCATCGGCAAACTGTTTCATGCGATCACCTCCGTCAG
>DEAW01000058.1:0-14907 GCA_002348315.1 Planctomycetaceae bacterium UBA2972
TTTCAAGTTTATCTCTGCGAACGCTCGCCAATCGCATGGCTGCTGCACGAATGCGGTGGTCGTCGTGTTGGAGTAGCTTTTCGACAAGTGGTCTGTCGACGTGTAGTACATTCTGAAAAGCCCACATTGCTTCGAGTAGAAGATGGTCATATTCGGTGGAATCAGGATCTAGTTGATCAATCCATTTATGTATGTCTGAGATAGTAGTGTCTCGATCTCGCTTCTTCAATTCAAGTTTGGTGAAAAGCCGTACCCAATCTGCAGATGACCCTAAATGATCCAGTAATTTGGGAGTTGAAAGGCCACTAAACTCAGGTAACGTCAACGTCCTACGGTCATCGGCCGTAATTCGCCAGATGCGGCCGTGAACGTGGTCTCGTCGTTCATCTCTGAAATCGACCTCGCCATGCTGAATGATGGGATTGTACCAATCGGCAATGTAAATAGCTCCATCAGGTCCCATCTTCACATCGATCGGTCGAAAGGCAATGTGATTGGATTTGATGACTTCCGTTACCTGGTCACTGGAATAACCAGAACCGTTTTCGCTCACCTCAAACCGACAAACCCGGTTCCCGCGGAAATCATTGGCAACCATGGTTCCGCGCCAATCTTTAGGCAGGTGTTCGCCACTGAGAATTTCAAGGCCGCAGTGTTTTGGGCTCCCCGGATTCAGTCCCAGTAATCGACGAGGTTCGTTGGGAGCCGTAGCAAACACGGAACCTGGAAACACGTAGTTGATTCCTTCGACATAGGCACCGTCGGTTGCGAAGGACTGGCCCCAATAATCGAAGTGATGACCCCAGGGATTCACGAATCCACGGCAGAATATTTCTAGCTCCATTGTCTCCGGACGGAATCTCCAAATACCACCGCCCAATAGCCTTTTTACACCGGAGGGTGTTTCGACATGGCTGTGAATATAGATGGATTGATTCATATAAAGTGCGCCATCAGGCCCCCAACGCAGCGTGTGTAATAAATGATGGGTATCTTCAGTGCCAAATCCCGAGAGGACTACACGCTGGGTATCGGAAACTCCATCGCCATCCGAATCTCGATAGTGAATTAGATCCGTGCTGTTGGCTACATAGACGCCACCATCACCAGGCGCCACGCCGGTTGGAATAAGTAAGTTGTCTACAAAAACCGTACGTTTATCGGCTCGTCCATCGCCAGTTGTGTCTTTAAGCACGATAATCTTATCTGTCGCGTCTGCGCCAGGCTTGATATGTGGATATACTTCGCTCGATGCTACCCAGAGTTGTCCTTCTGAATCGAAATTCATGTGGATTGGCTTAGCCAATTGAGGATCGGATGCATACAGATTGGCACTAAAGCCTTCCGGCAGAATAAACGTCTTAAGTTCAACGGCTGGATCCGGATCCGGAATATCTTTTAGGTTTCTTTGGCCAAATGTAGTGTTCGAAATCGCACAGAAAAATAGCAGAACGTATAAGGACTTCATTGGGAATTCTTGTTTGAATTAGTTACGGCTAGTTAAAATCACTTGGCAGATTAGGTTATTTCAAGGGCGATACAGTTAGTCTTGTGGAACGCGACTTACTTAATTCGTAGATGCGACGATCTAAGTCTTCTACGATTGGATCGAATTCGGGTACTTCCGTAGCATTATTGCCCTGTTCATGTTTGCGGAAGAGGAATAGATAAGTTTCGTTCTGTGGACGATGACGATGGAAGAACATCATATTCTTCGAAATAATGGCATTCCGTAGATCGTCGACTTGAGCGTCGTTTACCGGGTAGGATAGATCGATGCCGTCGGCTAATTCCCGAGAGGATACGTTAGCGATGGTCTGATCTCCTGAAGCGATTTGGTATTTCCCCTTAGGTAGACCTCCGACCGTTAAACGGAATGAACGAGCGGGTGCATTATTCAATTTACGTAAAGGAGACAGCTGAAGCTGGTCGGGTTTCGCCTCAATCACGATTGTATTATCTGATCGATTCGCCGTAACCCCTGTAAAACCAGAAGCCGACGCTACATTATCCTTGATAGAAATAGCTAGTGTTTTCCTCGGGAGTTCTAAAGCATCGGCAAAAGGACCAGCTAGTCGCCAGTAACCGTACGATGTTAAATGGACACCATTGCTGGTTAACCCGGTATGCTCTTCAAGAATCCAGGGGCCTGTGTTGGATGATGATTCGAGTATCTTGTCTGTGACCTGCGGGTCTAAACTCGCAAGATCAACAAAGTGAGCATTATGCTGTTCTGCTTCTTGAGCAATTGCGGCCGAATAGTCTAACAAAACATTGTTATATGCGTTCGGGACAGGAAGCGGTGGCCCCAGCGTCTCATAAGGCCGTGGCGCAACGAAGATGAGACGGGCTTCAAATCGAGCGAGTTTTGTACAAAGTGAATGGAGTTGTTCTTTGAATCTTGGAATGCCTTCCCGGCCGGCATGAGCTTCATTTGCACCGTAACAAATGATGATAACCGTAGGATTGGTGAGTTCCATGTCACTCACCAGTCGTTCCATTCCCTTCTCAATGGTACCGAATACTGCGCGGCTCTCGCCAAGAACATTATCGCCAGCCCAGCCGAGATTCTTCACGGTAACGTCACCGTCAAGCCGTGTTCTAATTTCGGCCTCAAAATGGCCGTGGATTTGCATGCGTTCTACAAAAGTACCGCCTAGAAAAGTAATGCGATCCCCCGACTTAATAGCTGGGTCACCAAGAGCGGGCAAAGTCCATAAAAAATATAATAATGAAAGGCCACAAAGCCATTTATGATTGGACAAAATAAGTCTCCTCGTGTTTTGTATCCAGCTTTATTTTAGCAAAGGTATTCTAAGCACGTTACTGGTAATAGTAATCGGTTAACGCCGAAACCAATTGATCGGGGGTGGGTAGAACCGGGTTACCCCGCATGCTATTACCGTAGGAACGCTCGACTAAATCCGGTAGCTGTTGTACGCCGATTCCCAACTCAGAAAAATTGTTAGATACGCCCAGTCTTTTGGAAAGGCGTTCAATCTGTTTAGGTAAATCTGTTGCAGGTTGCATTCCAATAGCATTAGACAAAGAGGAATATGCTGGTCGGCAGTGTGATGCATTAAACTTTGCAGCGAATGGGAGCAATATGGAACAGGCACGGCCATGAGATATCTCTGCCGTGACTCCCAATGCTGCGGCAATTCCGTGAGCCAGCCCAAGTCCGCTGTTTGCAAGAGCTACACCGGAAAAATACGCACAACACGCCATGGCACTACGTGCCTCGTTGTTCATGGGTTGATCGACAGCTGTTTCAATATGTTTCCAACCCATTTTAAAACCCTGGAGGGCTAAAGGACGAGTGAATTCATTAGCGCGACATGAAATATAGCTCTCGAAACACTGAGTGATCGCGTCCATACCGGAGTCAATGGTAATTTGCTTAGGACAAGTCATTTGCAATTCAGGGTCGATAACAATATGAAGTGGCATGAGTAATGAACTGCGAAGGCTTTTCTTCACTCCGTGTTCGGGGCTGGCGATGACTGCATTAATCGTTGCTTCTGCCCCTGTACCTGCAGTCGTCGGTACTGCGAACAAAGGGATCCCGGGTTCCTTTAGGGTCAAACCTTCGCCAATACCTTCAAGGTACGCCAATACCTGATCGCCCTTCGGATTGTTCACCAGAACTGCACTCGCTTTGGCGAGGTCGATAGTGCTACCGCCGCCGATTGCTACGATCGCATCGGGGTCATGACTGCGTAGCGTCGTTGTCAAAAGGTCGACATCCTTGAGTGTTGGTTCGGAGGATCTGGTTGGAATAATCAATGAGGATGGTAATTGACGCGATAATTCCTTCAACCTCCCGCTGTTTAGGATGGTCTGACTTCCACATACGATCACAATCTTTTCAAATGGCGATAAAAATCGAGGTAATTCGGAGTAGCTTCCCAGGCCAAAATCAAGCCGCGGTTGTGCATGTAGTTTGAAACGTGCTGCCATATTACAAATAATAAATAACTACGGGATGTTTTGCTTTTCCCATACTAACACGTATCGGGATTTGCCGAGTACAATACGCATATGCACAGAATTAATGTTTAACCGTTTGTTACCAAAATATGGAAGCAGCTTGATGATTTACTATTTAAGAAAATTATGCCTATCGGTGGTATTGCTTGGTCTAGGACTAATGAATGCTAGTGTTTTTGGCGCTGAAATCGATGAGTTAACAGCCCAAATCAACTCGATTGGACTCAAGGGGGCAGGGCACGCTAAGGCGCGTAGTGCCATGGCGGAATTGGCGAAAACGGATGTTACGGATATAACTCAGATTCTGTCAAGTTTTGACAGTTCTAATAAACTTGCGGTGAATTGGTTGCGTGCTGCTGTAGACGGGATTATTGAACAAGCCACGGACAACGGTGAAGCTGTTCCAATAGATAGCTTGTTGAAGTTTATAGAAGATCGAAATAATGACGCCAATGCTCGCCGGGTTGCCTATGAATGGATTGTGGAATTGGCTCCTGGCAATCGCGATGCCATCCTTTTGGCCTCGTTACAGGATCCTTCATTGGAGATCAGACGCGATGCGGTTGCTCACAGTATCGCAAAGGCAGCAGCATTGGTTGATGATGATAACGAGTCTGCACTGGCCGCCTACAAGACGACACTGAATTCTGCAAGAGATCTCGACCAAATTGAAACCATCACAAAGGCAATCGAAGATCTCGGCGGTACCGTAAATCTATCGAAACACTTTGGCTTTCTGATGGATTGGCACCTCATCGGCCCGTTTGACAACAGTGGTACGAAGGGATTTGACGTTGCTTATGGTCCTGAGGTGAAAATCGACCTTGGGAATGCCATTGAAGGAAAAATGGGAAACGTGAAGTGGTTTACCCATTCGACAGAAGATCGTTATGGCATGATGGACCTCAATCAAATTATGCCTGAGAAATACAAAGGTGCAATTGCATACGCATATACAACGTTCGAATCTGTGAAAGCACAGGATGTAGAAATCCGCCTTGGTTGTGTAAACGGTAATAAGATTTGGGTGAATGGAAAAATGATTACGTCCAACCACGTTTACCACGCAAATACTTCTATCGATCAGTACATCGCGAAAGCCAACTTAAAGGCCGGCAGTAATGAAATTCTGGTAAAGGTTGCTCAAAATGAACAAGAAGAGAGTTGGGCTCAAAGATGGCAGTTTCAATTAAGAGTTTGTGACCAGTTCGGAACGGCCATTTTGTCGTCTGATCGCAAGTAGATTAAGGAAAAAACAATGAAGAACAAGTACAATATCTATCTCCTTTTAGCTTTTCTAACTACTTGCACGCCTTTGTTGAGTGTTGATTGGGCTGATTTTAGAGGGCCAGATGGCAATCCTGTTCATGATGGTAGCTTACCATTGAATTGGGACGTGAAAAACAATACGAACGTTGCCTGGCGAACATCGCTGCCCGGACGGGGTGTTTCGAGCCCAATCGTCGTCGGAGATTTAGTTGTCGTAACAGCTAGCGGCGGTTCAAAACAACAACGTCTTTTTGTGTTGGGTTTTGATCAGACTTCAGGGAAACAACGTTGGAAGCGTAGTTTTTGGGCAACTGGAAGAACTTATACACATCCGACAAGTTCTAATGCAGCACCGTCGCCTGTAAGTGATGGTGAATACATTTATGCATTCTATTCATCAAATGACCTCGTCTGTTTGGACTTAGACGGGAATTTGATGTGGTATCGCGGCCTCGCACATGATTACCCAAAAGCTGGGAATGACGTTGGCATGGCATCGTCTCCTGCTATCGCAGGGGATGTTGTCATTGTGCAAATTGAAAACCAGGGTGATTCGTTTGCCAGTGGGATCGACCGTATTACGGGAGAAGAACTTTGGAGAGTTCCCAGAGATCCTCGAGCCAACTGGAGTTCTCCGGTTGCGTATAAAGAGACAGACGGAAGTTATACCGTGTTATTGCAATCTCCCTCCGGCCTCAATGCTGTTGAGGCAAAGACAGGTAATGAAAAATGGACGAAAGACCTTTCTTGTGGCAACATCACATCGCCTTTGAAAATTGATGATGCGATCTACTTCGGAGCGGGGGGAACAACCAAACTTAAATTGAATGAGACAGGCACTACGCCGGAGACTCTTTGGAATGCAAACCGACTAACGGCAAATGCTGCTAGTCCTATCGTTGATGGAGACAAACTCTACATCGTTTCCGGTTCGATCGTTAAGTGTGCGGACTCGTCTAACGGCGATTTGTTGTGGCAGGTGAGGTTGAAGGGGAGATTTTGGGCGACTCCAATTCTTAGCAACGGGCATCTGTACACATTCAATCAGGATGGCCTCGTACAAATCGTCAAGACCGGCGAAGAAGGTGAAATCGTCGCTGAGTTTGAAGTCGGGGAACCCGTACTTGGTACACCAGCTGCGGCAAATAACGCGCTATTTTTCAGAAGTGATAGTACGCTTTGGAAAATTAGTAAATAGGCTGCAAGAAGCGGATTCGGATTTGTGTCAGAAGATTATCAGGTTCCATATATAAATCGGCCGGTAGTAGGTGAAGTACGACCGCCAGGATCAAAGAGCATAACGAATCGTGCTTTAATTTGCGCTGCTATGGCCGACGGAGTTACGAGACTACGGGATGCTTTGGATTCTGAAGATACGCAGGTCATGCAAACCGCCTTGTTACGACTAGGCATCGATGTCAAATGGGATGGACCGGATCTGGTAGTAGACGGAGGAATCGAACAGATCGGCAATCCCGAAGAGGATTTGTTTGTCGCCAATAGCGGTACAACAATTCGCTTTCTAAGTGCTATGCTCGCGGCAGTAGGTGGAAAATATACACTCGATGGTATTCAGCGAATGAGGGAGCGTCCGATTGCACATCTGAAAGACGCTTTAGTGGCCTTGGGTGTAAGTGTCGAATGTGACGCAAATGGCTGTCCTCCAATATCTATCGATTCAGTTGGTTTTGTGAATCAGTCGTGTACGGTTTCGGGTGATATATCAAGCCAGTATCTGAGCGGCTTATTGATGGCGGCGCCTGCGGCGTCCCAGGCGATAATAATCGAAGTCGAAGGGGAACTGGTTTCAACGCCTTACATCGACATTACCACGAGTGTCATGAGCAGCTTTGGTGTTGTGGTACAGGCATCATCCTATAACCAGTTTGAGATAGAAGGCGGTTCTAAATATAGGCCGTGTGTTTATTCGATAGAACCAGACGCTTCGGCCGCAAGCTACTTTTTTGCTTTAGCAGCCGTGACCGGAGGGAAAATAACAGTCATGGGTCTTAGTCGCGACGCGATTCAAGGCGACATTGGATTCCTGGAATGTCTTGTCAGAATGGGTTGTATTGTTGATTACGGTCCCAATTCGATCACCGTAGAAGGTCGGCCTTTAACCGGAATCGACGTAGATATGAATGGAATCAGCGATACCGTTCCGACTCTAGGTGTTGTGTCGTTATTTGCAAACGGACCGACCAACATTCGTAATGTGGAGCATGTGCGACACAAGGAAACCGACCGGATTACTGACTTGGCTAACGAATTACGCAAACTCGGTGCCCGTGTCGTCGAACGACAGGACGGGATGGTAATCCATCCTGGCGAATTAATCCCTGCCGCGATTGATACTTATAATGATCATCGTATGGCTATGAGTTTTGCGGTTGCCGGATTGTTGATCGATGGGACTGTCATCAGGAATCCCATGTGTTGCGAAAAGACGTATCCGAAATTCTTTTCGGATTTAGAGTCGTTACTAGCATAGCTAGTAAGAACGCATCTTTAACGAGGCTTCTTAGAAACGCCTTCATCCGACAGTAGTTCGTCAATACGAGCTATGATTGCATCGCCTGACTCATATTCGTCGGTGGTTGTAATCGTATCATCGGCAACAAAATCGCCGCCACAATGGTTACACATCATTTCTCTGCCAAGATATTCAATGCGAACCTGTAACTTGCGTCCGCAAGTGGGGCATTCCTTAACAAAAAAAGTGGTGTGCGACATTGTTCCAATTATTATCTAAGGAGCAATCCTATTGCTCATGCGTACAACTGGGGTTTCGAAAAGACTTAATTCCCCAAGAAGATCTCATTGTACCTTGAAGCGTTCCTACCAGCAACGGGGAGCCCGGTAGCTGTAAAGATATGCTGTTTTTAGTATGGCCATGGATTCTGCCAGGGGTTCAAAAAGGCATAATGTGCAGAATAAATGCTGATAGCTACGGCGATTATGAACAGTACCGTTAGGAAAAAGGATTTAGACACCGCGTTTAATCCTCTCGGTAAATGTAACGCATACAAAGGTACAATCCAAAACATCCAACGGAATCCACTTGCGACGCCTCCGTAATTCCGATCCTGCAGCGGCCGCATAACATAGAACAGAAATAGGATCAAGGTGATTGATAATGTGATTCGGGATAACGGTGTCCAGAAAGCATGTTGAGCACGAAATGCCAGGAGGATTCCGAGCAGCCCAAAGATCCAGATTGGCGTGAGGGAAAAGAAACCATGGTGACCAACGGTCAGATGAAGTAAATATTTTGAACGGGATGTTTCGCCGAGATCAACTCCTTCGGCCTGTCCCGGTAACCAATAACTTTTACGACCAGCTACTTCATAGTCGTACCAGTTATCCCAGTCGCGTAATTCATAAGTAGTCCCCTTACGAACCAATGCATACCTGACATTGTTCGAGTAATCAAAAATTCGCCACCTTCCCTGAGAAGGATGCTCTTCGACCCGATAATTACCCATGCCAGGCATCGATTCCGTAAGTAAATCCAGATTATCGGGTAAGATGCCGGCCACTAAGGAATCTCCGTCTTCTAAGGACAGTACCTCCAGTACTTTACCATCCGATCTGTGAGTGTATGGCGGTCGCCAGGAGTCATGTGCAAGATAGTTGATTCCGAGGTAGAGGAACGCAACTACTGCAATTGCTGGTACACCGAAGAAAATGGTGTTTCGAATGGATATAGTAAGCAGCCAAATTCCAACCAGACATAAAAATGCCAAGGAAGGAAGTTCAAAGGTTACCGTCATAGCACAATAGAATCCGATTAGGACAAATCGTGCCGGATGGTTGTGTGGTTGCAGGCTGATCCTTCGACATTCAAGAACTGCCAGTAGTGAGAATAAGGCAGCAGGAAGGTGGTTGTTGAGACTGACAGCGAAAGTCGACAGAAACGTACCGAAACTGAGGGCGGTCAGATAGAGATAATAGAGATGGTTATTGGTGATTTCCTGGTGACCGATTCGGGCCAGTAAGATCAGGATTAATGCAAATACCAATCCCTGATTAATGAAGGTAAGGATCTTGATCGTAAGCATCGGTGCTTCAAAGATATTCAACCCGGTAACTTGCTTCAGGAGCCAGTACTGAATTGCCACGATTGTGGTATATAGAGGTGGCTTGCTGGAATAGAAGTGTTCACGTCCTTTTCTATCGGAATGATAAACTTTGTCAATTGTTCCCCAATTGCCGAGCTTGCCTCTCCGGCGATCGACGTCGTCAATCACAAAGGTGTTATTCTCTACTAACGTCGCAACCGTTGCCCAACGACTGCGGTCATTGGCGCAGTGCATCCCTGTTACAGCCTCTCGGTTCTCGATGAACTTCTGATCGCGTTTATCTGTTGGGTCGAAATATACGTGCCAAAGAATTGTGCGCCCTACGATAAGTAAAACGCTTAAGCAAATGATCAACCAGGCAGTCTTTGGAAGTCCTTTAGTGGATTTAGCTGTGAGTTGTTCGGCAGGAGACATGCTTTGATATCTCATAGAATTAGTTTTGGTCTTCGTCCAAAAGCGATTCGCTAATTGCGTAGATCTGCTCATCGCGACTGGTTTGCTTGGTGATAAGTTCAGCTAGGAACCCGGTCATTAATAATTGGATCCCAATAATTACACCGACTAACGCAAAATAAAAGATAGCACGCTCATGCAGATGAATTGTAGGTTGGTCGTTAATCATACGATCGACGATCCAGCTCGTTGCTAAACCTCCGGTCAATAAACCGGATATACCGAAGCATATCAATCCAAGCGTCCCGACAAAATGCTGAGGACGGTGACCATATCCGGTTAGCATATAGACCGTCAATAGATCTAGAAAACCTTTTACGATCCGCCTGACACCATATTTTGAATAGCCGAATTGCCGTTTGCGATGATTAACAATGACCTCGCCAACCTTATATCCCCGAGCCGCGGCCAATACTGGAACGAATCGGTGTAGTTCACCGTATAGATGGACTTCCTGTAAGACTTCTCTGCGATAACACTTAAAACCACAGTTATGGTCGTGAAGTTTCACTTTGGTTAATGTACTGACCATCTTGTTGAATATCCGCGACGGGCCGACCTTATGCCATGGGTCGTATCGTTTCTTTTTCCATCCGCTGATGACATCGAGTTGTTCTGATTCCAGCTTTTCCAGAAAATTAGGGATTTCTTCCGGGTCGTCCTGTAAATCGGCATCTAGGGTAAATACGACCTTGCCGGTTGCTTCCTTGAAGCCGGCGTTCAGCGCCGCGGCCTTTCCGAAATTACGTCGGAAGCGTATTCCTTTGATGCGTGGATCTTTGGTATGCAATTCCTTAATGCATTCCCAGGAGTTATCTGTGGATCCATCATCAATAAAGACGAGTTCGTATTCGTAGTTATGTTCGCCACAGACCTTAGAAAATTGGCGATGCAATTCCGGTAGGCTTTCTGCTTCATTAAAAACCGGTATTACCGCAGAGATAAATGTCATTGTCACTCCAACGCTGATCTTGGTTTGCGTCTCATCAATATAAAGAAAAGTGAAGCAAAAAACAGCTCAACAAAGAGCCAAATCAATCTGAGGATTACTGCAGACGCTGCGGCCAAAGCTACCCCTACGATCGGTGTCAACAATGTGAGAATGACGTATTCACGTATTCCAGCACCGCCAGGAAGCAGGGAGACAAACCCGGCTACCATGGCCAGAGCAACGGTAGATAGGATTATAGGAAAATCAGACCAACCTAATTGCGAAACAGAATGCTCTGATGGTATTGCGTAAAGAACTGCATGTAGACTGAATCCCAGAAAGCCCCACCCAACTGCAGACAACAGCCAAAACGGCCATATCGTCTTAAGTGTGAGAGATTCTATATCAACCACAAGAGACCCCTTAGATTTGCGTTTGGACAAGATGCTGATCACTTTTCGAAACAGGGGAGGCATAGCAGGAATACCGGCTGCTATCGCCAAGCCAACGTTCAGATACAAAAGATAGTTGTCCTGATGTCGGTCATAAAAGATTGCCAGCAACAAGCCGGAAATGACGGCGCCAACAGCCATCATTCCTAGTGTTTCTATGAAAACTGCCGCAACAGCGGGATTACGCTTGGTATGCACGCTGCAGACGCGTTCGCTACGTATTATTATGACTAACGCCTTGCCTGGAACGTATTTACCAAGCTGGCTTAGCCAATAAGAACCTAATGACTCCGTACGCGAAGGCTGTTGGCCAAGTATTCTTAGAGTTCCATGCCAGAAACATGCAAAACATGTGAGTCCAAGGCTGTAGCTAATGGCGGCGATCGATAACCATTGGAATGATAGGTCCCTAAAACTCAGTTCGTATTCAGAAAAATCCTGTTGAGAAGCGATGATGGTTCGATAGATCATCCAAACGACAAGGCTGAATACAAGAAGTCTGGCGATGTTCAGAAGAGTCGATTTACCGAATTGGTTAGGCTTTTCCGGCATGGTAGAGTAGATTCATTAGGGCTGTTATACAGCTTTTATTTTAGCAATAAATATTTTATCGTACGTTCCTTTTCAATTTGTTAATCGTTGGTTTAAAAATATGGAAACGAATAAACTTAGACGGCTCATTTCGTTCCTTGTCCTATTAGGCATTATCACTCTTATTGGAATCCTGTTTTATCGAGTGATGGCAGCATTCCTGCTTCCATTATTTCTCGCAGCTGTATTGGTCGTCATTTTCTCCCCCCTACACAAGAAAATCCTGACACGTGTCGAAGGTAAGCCTAGAACCGCAGCAGCCCTTACAACTTCAATTGTTGGAGTGTTGGTTCTTCTGCCAATAATCATTGCCGGAACTTATGCAGCAGTTGAGGGCAGTAAACTGGTTAAGAACATTACACCTGGTTACATTGCAGAAACGCTCGACGACTTCCGAAAAGTTTTCGACTTGCAAATCCCGAGTGAAAGTGCCGTGGTTGGTACAGATCAACTTCTCCAAAAGTTGGTCGATGATGTCGCCCTTCAGGAAAACGTGGCGGCTGTGCAAGAGACTTTTGCCGAATTGGACCGATTGCGTCATCAGATAGTTGTAGAACCTGTACAGGAAGCGGCGACAACGCGGTTTGAAGAATATGTCGAGTTTCTTACAGAACTTCAGAAACGTCAGGATGATCTGAATGTAAGTAGTGCATTGGATAATGGGATAAAACTGCGCGAAAGATTTGCCGCGTTTCGGACAGAGCTGTTAGGCGGTACTCTCAATGAGGCTTTAGTCGACACCGCTAATCCTACTCCTGGTGAACTTAAGGAACTTTCAAATAATCTACTTAATTCCAATGTCCGTAAGCAATTACTGCAGGCCGGGGCAAATACACTCGGGTATTTCATTTCACTGGCCGCTGGGATAGTAATTATGTTGATCGGCGTTTATTTCTTTTTGGTCGATGGACGTTCGATGGTTCAAACAATTCTAAAACTGTCACCTCTCAAAGCAGATTATGAAAAAATGCTGATCGATGAATTCGTTAGCATTAGCCGCGCAGTGGTTTTGGCAACGATTCTGTCGGCGCTGGCACAAGGTATTCTTGCCGGCCTAGGCTTTTGGATCGCCGGGATGGAATCCGTATTACTACTAACCTTCGCGGCGACGCTGTTTGCGATGGTTCCTTTTGTTGGAGCGGCAGTAGTCTGGTTTCCAGCAGCCATTTGGCTAATGATGTTTGCAGATAAAACCGGATACGGAGTATTTCTCATTATTTGGGGAGTTGGTCCGGTGTCGTTATCAGACAATATCGTTAAGCCATTAGTATTACAAAACGCTTCAAAGTTACATCCGATGTTTGCTTTGTTGAGTGTGGTTGGTGGCGTCCAGGCTCTTGGGCCAATCGGGATTCTCACAGGCCCGATGGTGGTGGTCTTCCTGCAAACTCTTTTAAATATTCTTCACCGAGAATTATCTACCATAGACGGGGAGGAGTTTGACGAATTGCTAGATGATTCCCCTGTCCATGAGGAAGCGGTTGAAGTGGAGAGTGAGGATACGGAAGCCTAATGGCAAGCACCTTAGCTTCGGTAGCCTCGGATGATAGTGAAGGTCAAAAAGAGATTCAATGTGCCAGAGAATAACAGAAGAAATAATGTAGTCTGACCTGTCGATTCCTTGGTAGAAATCTCTACAGGCGATTCCTGACTCGACGGCTTAGCATTATTGGATGCTAACGCAATAAAGTCATCCTGATGAGTTTCGATCAAGTCCGGCTCTACTGGATTGTGATTCATGGTGGAATGTTGGCCGGTTTCTACTGACGACGGCTTGTTGTCTTCTTCCGCTATTTCGGAAACTGCTTCAACTGCGGAGTCGGCTGTCTCAATTGACACCACTGCTGGTTCTGTTTGCAATAAAGCGATTGCTTCAGCGTCTGTAGCATTGTCTGCTTGATCAAACACGGGTAAAAGGTCATGGGTGTTCAGTCCTTGGGGAGTTTCCAAACTATCTGTCACCGTTGTAAAATGATCGTCAGCGTCTAACGCCGGCAGTGTTACGGGAGCTGGGGAAATTGTAAGTTCGGTGGGTATGACAACCTCATCTGTAGTTGGAATTAGAGAAGGATCCGGTGTGAGATTTGGAAGCTCTTGACTTGCCTCCTCACTGGGAGGTAAAAGCGAAACCGATGCTGATTCGCTGCTATTAGAACGTTCAAGGAAACGTATACGAATCTGGTCGATCGGTGGCCCATCTGCAGGGAGAGTCGAATTAATAATGTAGCCGTCTTTGAGTTGATCGACGATTTCAGGTTCGATTGTAACGACGTAGGTCGTCGTGTTCTCTTCTTCAGTGTCGTAGCTATAGTCAACGCCGAAGAAACTAGTGACTAATAGTAAACTGATCGCGTTCATCTTAGGGCTCCAAAAGTTCGCGTTGGTTGGCTAGTCTATAAAATTAAGCAGCCAGTTCATCCCCGTGGCTATCCGGCTCTTCAGTGATGTCGTTAGGTTCAAGACCCTCTGAGGATGCATTGTCGTACTCGGTATCATCTTCGATGTCAGGACTGATTTCAATTTCTGAGAAAGCCGTCGGTTGGTTGAAAATGGTCGGCTCATCTTCTAAATCAGGTTGATCCAAATAGTCGATGTTTGCACTGGTGTCGGTGTCCGTTTTTACCTCGAGACTACTACTCGCTGAAGAGTTGCCGGTGGAAGCGCCTTCGGTTATGGCTGGCGGCGATTCCGTTGACTCGGTTTCCCGCCAGGGTAGCCGAGCAATACCAGGTGCTATGACGTTATTTCGCTTATTAATCTTGCGAACGTCGGAACCGTGCTCTGAAAAAGTGGCAGCGATATGTTCGTGGCACGTAAAGAATAAGACCTGACCAACCTCAGCAGAAAAACGTTGGATAGCCCGAATGGCATTTTCACTACGCTCTGAATCACAGTTCACAAGTACATCATCCAAAATCAACGGGAGGTTAACGCCTTCTTCTTTATAAGCCCTCACCAGCGCAAAGCGCAAACTGAGGAAAATAGCCTCGCGCGTTCCTCGACTAAGCGAGTCAATAGTCCAACTTTGGCACTGGTCGTCATCGACATATAGGAGATCGTCTCCAAGTGGAGTCCAGATTCGTACATAAGCGCCTGCCGTTATCTCCTCAAGCCATAGGCTCGCATTACGAAGGGTTTC
>DEAW01000058.1:15283-15888 GCA_002348315.1 Planctomycetaceae bacterium UBA2972
GTTGCCCAAACTCTCCATTGACGCTCGTAATGACGCCTATTAGCAGTGTCGACCCGCTGTTGTAGACGGATTTGGTTAGCCGACCAGTCGGTGGAATATCGCTCCAATTCATGTTTGAGGCCACCGATGGTCTCATGGTGACGGTTAACGAGATCGCGTTGGATTTCGATTTCATTATCAATTTGATGCCAGCGTGCTTCAACTTCCTCTTCGTTCTTGCCAAGATAAACAGACAAGTCGTCCAGGCTGCATTGGTAGGATTCGAGTCCCGCATTGATTGTGTGCTCTAAGTCCATAAGCGTCTGTTGCTTGTCCCGATGACGTTTTGCGAGTGTGGCGGCCAAGTGATAAGTATGAAGATCCGTTTGACCTGCATTGGAATAAATCTGCACTAGCTCACTGCGATTATTTCCCAAGTTATCAATGACGCGTTCTTGTTCTAATTGGTTGCTCCGTATTTGGTTATTGAGTTGCACCAAGTCGCCACGGATGTGTTCCTCTTCAGAAATAACGCGGCCGATTGCTTCGAGGCGTTCAATGATTGTTAATCCAGTTGCATCGACATCCAATTCGACGAAAAGGTGTTGGATTCGACTCTCCAGTAG
>DEAW01000056.1 GCA_002348315.1 Planctomycetaceae bacterium UBA2972
CCAGTTCAATTTGGTTGACAGGCTTCGATAAAAAATCGTCTGTCCCGGCCTGCCCTGCTCTTTCAATATCACCACGTTCATTCAACGCAGTCACCATCAAAATCATAGTTCGCTTTAGTTGTGGATCCGACTTAATCTGCTGACATACTTCAAAGCCGTTATACTTCGGCATCATGATATCCAGCAAAATGAGGTCCGGTTGAAAGGACTGCACTTTATCAAGAGTGTCCTGACCATCCACTGCGAAATCGACTTCGCAATCGAGGTCTGCAAGATAAGCATCCAATAACTCGCAGTTAGCCTGATTGTCGTCTGCTATCAGAATGCGACTGGTCTGTGACATGGTTTTGCTTGGCCCAAAGGCGTACGGTAAATGGAAAGCTCCAGATATTCAAATCGAATACTAAGAACAACTCTTTATATCGTACTAAATATAAATTCTGTCCGACAAAGAAAGGACAATAATACTAGTTACTGATCGGCAGGTACTGGAAATTGCTGACAAAGAGCCGCGACTTCCTGTTGGATCGACTGGTGTAAAGCCTCATCTTCCGGACTCTTTAATGCCGAGACGATCCAGTTGCCAACAGCCGTCATCTCAGTTGCACCCATCCCGCGGCTCGTCAGGGCGGGCGTTCCAATACGAACGCCTGATGGATCATTCGGCTTCCGCTGGTCAAACGGCAACATGTTCTTATTGGTCGTGATGCCGCAGCGATCCAGAATCTCCTCCGCCGTCCGACCGCCCATTTCCAGTGAGGCGTGAACATTGACAAGCATTAGGTGATTATCAGTACCGCCACTGACTAATGTCAGGCCACCAGCCATCAGGGCATCAGCCAACACTTTGGCATTATCCACAACCTGTTGACCATAGGCTTTGAAGTCATCGGTCAGAGCTTCACCAAAACAGACTGCTTTACCGGCAATGATGTGCATCAACGGCCCACCCTGCAAACCAGGGAAGACACTGCGATTAATTGATTTAGCATGCTCTTCTTTACACAACACCATTCCACCACGAGGACCTCGCAGTGTTTTATGAGTGGTCGTCGTAACGTAATCGGCACACTCAACGGGGTTATGATGAACACCAGCAGCAACCAACCCGGCGTAATGAGCCATGTCGACAAAGAGTTTAGCGCCAACGTCCTCCGCAATCTGAGCAAAGGTTTCGTGTGGTATCTCTCTGGGATAAGCACTCGCGCCGGCAACAATCAACTTGGGTTGATGCTCTTTGGCCAGCCGAGCGACCTGATCCATATCTAAAATATGAGTTTCCGGGTCAACACCGTAACTTACAAAATCATATAGGATGCCGGAGACGTTGAGATGCATGCCATGGGTAAGATGGCCTCCGTGCGCCAAATCCAATCCCAGGACTTTATCACCATGTTCCAGGCAGGACAGGTAAATGGCCGTATTCGCCTGCGACCCTGAATGCGGCTGGACATTGGCTGCCTCAGCACCAAACAATTGTTTCGCCCGATCAATCGCTATCGACTCGGCAGTGTCCACATGCACACAGCCGCCATAATAACGACGGCCCGGATAACCTTCGGCATATTTATTAGTAAGGACACTGCCACATGCTTCCATGACAGCTCGGCTGGTGTAGTTTTCACTTGCGATTAACTCGAGTCCGGATCTTTGTCGGACTTCTTCGGCTTGAATCGATGCAAATACGGCTGGATCTTGGGAAGTTAAAATACTCATAGGATCTTCTGGCTGTCTTAAGGTCTCTCAGGGTTGATGGGCCAATCTGCCCGTTACTGTATCAGAATTGTTAAACCCCGAACATAATTCGTCAATCGGGCTTATCCTGAATTCCTTAATCCCCATCCACTAAAGTTAAGTTCACTTCGAGTTCTCCACTGTTTTCTGCGAGTTCAGCCGGATGGTCATTTATACGAAAATAGAGCACTCCATCCTGAGGTATCTCTATTTCACCACCCGTTCCAATAGCACCTGACGATACGAGGCCTGTCAGGCCGGTCTGATTTAAATTGTCGATCGCTACTAATAACGTGCCGATAGGTTTCCCGTTGTGATACCGGATGGATATTCCATTTGCTTCGGATTCCCAAAGCGTTGGCATGACATCATCCCCGCTCTGCTCCTGATGAATCACAAAACGCCCTGACCCCGCAACTTGAATTTTCATACCTTTGGCAACCGCTAACCCCGTAGATTGCCAGCCACGGTTCGCCTGAATTTGAAATGTTTGATCTCTGGCGATCTCAGAATATTGCTGCCGTGGCACGTCATCAATGGCTTCCCGAGTGATGTCGTATCCATACTCCATATTCATCACAAAAAGCTGCCATTGCTGACGAACCTTAAACCACTCATTACCATAGGCTTCCACGAGGTTGATCGAGAATTGGGGAGAAGAATCTCCGGCCTTATTAAACTGCTTACGAAATGTTTCCTGAAACTGTGGGTGTTGATCTAAAAACTTCGCTGCTGCCCAGCTCCAACCATAGGCTTCCACATTGAGATGAGCATTACTGCCATACTGCATTACCTCTTCAATCATCTTTGCTCGATTCGCTGCAACATCATCTTTAATAATCTTGACTCGTCCCCAAAACGGCACGTCCGTCTTATCAACCGGAAATGCCCGCAGCGTTAGATTCATACCATCCCATTGATGCGTGGCCAGTAGTTCCGCCATACCTTCCATATACCAGGGCGGCCCGGCTCCCTGAAAAAATCGCAGCATGAACGAGTGCGTTCCTTCATGAATCAAGAGATGCCGACGATAGTATTCACTAGGCTGTTCCTTAAGAAAAACCCGGTCTCCCAACGCATACCCATGCTGAAACTTTGGCAGGACCTGAGGCAGTAACCCGGATCGTTCGAAACGCTTCATGTCCTGGATGATACAAGCTCGAACCTGCCATTCGCCAATCCTGGATTCTTCCAATTGGAAATACTTGCAGAATTGTTGCGTCGCTAATTCAAATACCTTCGGCAGATTCCGTAATTCGTCGTCTAAGGGTAAATCCGTGTGCAGGATAAGACGCCTGCCAGTGACCGTGCGAATACCATTGGCCATCAGGCGTTCGGAGTCAACCTTGAGCTGCTTTGCTTCTGCATCAGGACCTTGAAACTGAAGCGGTAGCGGCGCCACTTTGGGGCCGTCCTGATTCATCGGGTTATCATCCGATCGAGGTTGAGCTGCAGGGGTGACAAGCGTATCCACATCAGCAGGATTCCGTACTACGGAATTCTTATCCGGAGCG
>DEAW01000006.1 GCA_002348315.1 Planctomycetaceae bacterium UBA2972
AACTAAGCTAGAATTAAAAAATGACAATACAATTTAGTTTATGCAAATAGAATGGTTGCGTGACGCCTCAGAAATGAAATTATCCCCACCTAAATTAGACGTACTGGTAATAGCTCCTCATCCGGATGACGCCGAGTTAGGCATGGGAGGCGCGATCTTAAAAATATTATCAGAGGGTATGCGTGTAGGCATTCTGGATTTGACTAATGGCGAACCAACCCCAATGGGAAGTGAGGAGATTAGAGGGGCTGAAACGCGTAAGGCCTCAGAGATTCTCGGAGTGACGTGGCGAGGCAATCTCGGATTGCCTAATCGCAGTCTCGAGCCCACGCTCACAGCTCGAAAAGATTTAGCGTCGGTGTTTCGCCTATGTCAGGCACCTTGGCTTTTCGCTCCTTATTGGGATGACGCGCATCCAGACCACGTTGCAGCATTGCGTTTAATAGAAGACGCACGCTTCTGGGCTAAGCTTTCTAAAACGGATATGCCTGGTGAACGATTTCATCCGACCCGTATATATAACTATTACTGCGTGCATCTGAAGCTTGCTGCACAGCCTGCCTTCATTCTTGACATTGATTCCTTTTGGCCAGCTAAACGCGATGCCATCCTAGCCTATCAGAGTCAATTTGTTCATGGCAAAGAGTGTGATAGTCCTAGTTTCATCGATAACGTGGAGGTCAATGCGCTTTATTGGGGGCAAATGATTGGTGCAAAATATGGTGAACCGTTTAATTGCAAAGAGCCCATAGGCCTGAAATCTTTGAGCTCTCTAGTCTAATGAATCTAAATCGACTTATTTCTTGCTAACCTGGAAAACGCCTTTATCTTTGTCGGTATGGTATTTTGCTACAAATTCATTCTCCTTGAAGGTGACATCATAATGGTATGTACCTAGCGTTCTACCGAGATTCTGTTTTCCCTTTAGTTTGATAACGCCGTTGTCGGATGAAACTACATCTAGGGTCACAATAAATTTGAAGGGGATAACCTTAAAAAATCGACCGGAAAATCGGGCTTCTACTTGTTCGTCTGATTTAACTTCGAATTTAGCTTTAAGCGGCCCCTCGTGCTCAGAAATATCGCTACGCCAGGTGCCACTCCAATTGCCCTTTAGTTCTGCCAGCTCGGCGGATTGTAAATCAGATATCGCACCGAAAGAAAGAAGCACTGTAAAAACGGCGAATGCATTAGTAAATTTATTCATTGTTGGACTACTTTCCATTTTTGTGTTTGAGAACTCTTGTACCCGATATAATAGACTACCAAATATTGGCTCCTCTAAGAAAGGCGGCTTCGTCGAAGTCGTGAAGGGATAGGAATTATGCAACAGGTTAAGATATTCAAGAGTATCGAGAGTGAGCTCTCCGGTCTCGAACAAGAGATTAATGAATGGATCACTACGGAGAATGTCAACATTATTAATATTTTCGGAAATATCGCACCGCAAAGTCTGTCCGGTCCGGGAATGGGAAGCTTCTCATCCTCAGACGTATTGATCACAATTCTTTATCAAAAATAGGACGAAACGGACTGTGAAGATTAATCGAATTGAACTGTTCCATGTGGCGATGCCGTTGATTTATCCATGGCGGACAGCCTATGGAGAGGATGCAGAAATTCACAGTGTCCTATGTCGTATGGATAGTGGCAGCGTATCAGCCTGGGGAGAATCTGCTCCGTTGGCAGCGCCTTGCTATAGCCCGGAATGGGGTGGAGGGATCTACAGAACGGCCGAACAATGGCTGGCCCCAAAGTTGTTAGGTCAGAATATTGACTCCGGGCATCAATTGCAACAACACCTCGCGGTATTTAAGGGAAACCCGTTCGCAAAAGCGGTGTTAGATAACACCTGGTGGTCTTTAGCAAGTGCCGTTCAGGGAAAACCGCTCCACGAGCTACTTGGTGCTGAACGTGATTCAATTCATGTAGGTGCTGACTTTGGAGTTATGGATTCGATTGATGACTTGTTGGAAAGTATTGACGCCGCATCCGGTGAGCAGTTCAAACGGATAAAGCTTAAGTTCCGACCTGGCTGGGATGAAGAAATGTTGGCCAAAGTAAGAGACTCATTTCCAAACGATGTCTTTCATATTGACTGCAACTCAGGATATCGAATTGTTGATAAAGAAATGTTCAAACGCCTGGATCAATATGGCTTAGCGATGATAGAACAGCCATTAAATAACGACGACTTGGTGGACCATGCAACGCTACAACAGTACATCGATACGCCGGTTTGCTTAGACGAATCGATTGCCAGCGTACACCTGGCGGAACAGGCCCTCGCATTAAATGCCTGTGAATACGTAAATATTAAACCGGGACGTGTCGGTGGAATCACAATCGCTAAGACGATACACGATTTATGCCAGCAGGCGGGCATCCCCTGCTGGGTTGGTGGGATGTTAGAAAGCGCTACTGGAGGTGCCTTGTGCACTGCGTTGGCATGCTTGCCGAATTTCACATATGCAGCAGACATTTTTCCAAGTGACCGATATTATCAGCAGGACCTAAGCGACAACCCGTTAGAACTCAGCACTGACGCAACTGGTCATCCGCAAATTGCGACCTATTCAGAAATTCCAGCCCCTAACATGCAGAGGCTGCAACAATGGACGATTCAATCGACAGTATTGCAATAAAAGATTGTTAAGGTCGATCGTCCTGGATCTCCGAATCGTGCCGCCCACTAAATGGATAGGCATCATCCTGGAATCCAAACCCACTGTGTTCACCCGGTGGCACGAGAGAATCAACGAATTCTTCGTCCTCTGGCGTAATCACATACTCCAACGCGGCGATATTATCATCGAACTGTTCCATGGTCCGAGGGCCAATAATCACTGACGTCACAATGGGATTTGCCAATGCCCATGCCAAAGCGAATTGGCTGGTCTTGACACCCTTGGCCTGACAATATTCGTTTAGCCGCTGTCCAACCTGTATACTCGCTTCCCGTAGTTCGGCCTGCAACATTCGTTTGTCACCTCGCGATGCACGACTTCCATCGGGATATTCCTGACCTACGGCATACTTACCTGTTAAGATTCCACGCGCCAGCGGACTGTAGCAAACCACGCCCAGTTGATGTTCACGGCAAAGCGGGAACAACTCAACTTCGACGTCTCTGTTCACGATGTTATAAAGTGGTTGCACGCAGGCAAAACGGTTTAGGTTATATTGCTCGCTTTTCCAGAGTGATTCGCAGACTCGCCAGGCACGGAAATTTGAACATGCTATATATCGGACTTTCCCACTTTTCACCATGTC
>DEAW01000106.1 GCA_002348315.1 Planctomycetaceae bacterium UBA2972
AAAGATTCGCATCCACTCAAACGCGGAATCTGGCTCCTGGAAAGTGTCCTAAATGACCCGCCTCCGCCACCTCCACCCGCTGTGCCGGAAATTGATTTAGCCGATCCGGAAATTGCTAAAATGACTCTAAAAGAACGTATTGAAGACCACCGCAACCATGCAGCTTGTCGCTCTTGCCACGCGAAGATTGACCCCTGGGGAATTGCATTTGAAAACTATGACGCCCTGGGACGCTGGCGTAGCGAAATTGAAGGCAAGCCCGTGGATGCAAGTAGTCTCCTGTTTAATAATCAACCGCTTAATGGTATGGAGGGTTTGAAGCGTTACTTACTGGAACATCGCCAAGACCAATTTATTCGAGCCATGGTCTATAAAATGACAACCTTTGCTTTAGGACGACCACTATCGTTTTCCGATCATTCAAGTATTGACGAAATTACAGCCGAACTCCGGAAACAACAGGACGGTCTGGCCGACATGGTAACCTTGATTGTTACTAGTGACTTATTCCGCACCAAATAGAATAATAAAAATATCCCGCGTCTTAGAACGATAACCTTTTTTAAATAGATGCCATGAAATTTAACTTAAATTCTCTGGACCGCCGCAGGTTCCTACGAGGCTCCGGGGTAGCCCTTGCGTTACCGATGTTTGAATCCTCGAGGACGATTGTTAACGCAGACCAGCAACAAAATCCCAAACGATTAGCTTGCTTTTATTTTCCTGACGGCGTCCCCATGCCATTGCCCGCGGATCCAGCCTACAAGGATTGGCTCTGGTTCCCTCATGGAAATGGTCGTGAATTCGAATTTACCAAATGCTTTAAACCACTCGTTCCTTTAAAAGACGACTTCACCGTCCTTTCCGGTTATTCCCACCCACCAGGGCGTATTGTGCACGGCCATAATAACGCGGACCAGTTTCTTACCGGAGCGGCTACGGGCGGGGGAGATATGGATTATAAGAACACCATCTCTCTGGACCAGCTTTATGCGAATCAGGTTGGAGACGAAACACGATTTACCTCACTGATTATGTCCACCGACGGCGGTACAGGAACAGCCAGAGGGGCACACACCATTTCCTACAATAAAAATGGTCGCGCTATTCCTGCAGAGCATCGTCCGAAACGTATCTTCGACATGCTATTTGTCAAAAATGATGGGGATGCAGCCCGACGACTTGCCCTGAGCCAAAGCGCCCTCGATGATCTACTTGCAGATGCAAAGTCCCTTCGTAAAACACTGTCCATTCAAGACCAAACGCGGTTTGACGAGTATCTCGAATCCGTTCGCGAAACGGAAATTAAGGTCGAGAAGGCCAAAAAGTGGATCAACCTTCCATTGCCAACAGTCAATGTGGATCACCTGAATTTGGATATTACGCCCAACGATCCTCGCGAATATATCCAAACGATGTACGAATTGATCTATTTGGCATTCCGTACCGATTCGACTCGGGTTGCCACCTATCAAATTGGTCGCGAGAACGGAGTAGGGCAAAGTGACTATCTCGCCAGGGCCGTTGGTTTTAATCTGGCGCACGCCTTGTCACACGAAACCAAAAATCCCGGGGGATGGGAGCGTTTTGGAATCTATTGCGCTTTTCTCCACGAGGAATTAGGGCGATTCGCTCAGAAACTCAAAGATACGCCGGAACCTGCGGGCTCCGGTAATATGCTAGATAACACCTTGCTCTTCTTTGGATCCGCGTCCAGCGCATTTCATCTTTCCCGTAATTACCCCATCATTTTAATGGGTGGAAAGAATATGGGTTTTAAGCATGGACAGTACATAAACAATGCCGGAGCTAATCCACAGGGTGGCCCATGGGACGGTGGGCAAGAGCCATGGCAAAAGGATATTCAAAAAGAAGATACACCTCTCGGGAATGTGTTCGTCACCATGTTGCAACAGCTCGGAGTCGATGTTAAATCCTTTGGTGGAAGCAATGGAAGCGTTGACGCACTCATTGCGTAATCTCTTCACTCCTTCCGTTTAAGGCAAAGGGTAGCATAAAGTGAATAAATCAATCCTGACGATCCTGATGCTGGCCATCTTCTTCCCGCTTCAGGCACAGGAATTTAGGAACGTACCCATCCTCGGTGAATATCCTGTTGAGCAGACCCATGAAGACTCGGCTTTCATTCCTCGAATGCTATTAATCAGCAACAATAAGCAATTGAAGGATGTCTGGAAAAAGCTTAAGGGTGGAGACTTGCCGATCATCGATTTCAAGTCATCCATTGTGGTAGCGAGCGTCCGTGATGCCGCCGATCCAAATCAACGTCGCTTTCTGCCGAGAGTGCGAATGGGAGAACTCGAAATCAATATTCTCTCGACTCGTATAGGATTTCAGCCTTCGACACGTACCGTAACCACATTAATCGAAGTGTCACGCGAAGGTATCAGATCATTCAGGCAATATGACCCCAAAACCCGCAAATATCTAATTACAAAACTAAAATAACTGTCATCTATGATCTTCCTCCGCCCTATTCCCCAAGAATAGAATCCTTATGCACTCTCGCAGAACATCCCCTCTCTTCGTAGCGGTTCTTATGACGGTTGTATGTGATGCTGATGCCCAGCAATGGCAAGATTTGTACGTACCGGTCAAAGGAGCTGAAATTCCCTGTCGCGTTATGAAACCGGAAATGTCATCTAAGACATGCAAATACCCGGTAATCCTGTCCCTTCATGGAGCAGGCGGACGCGGTGATAACAACAAGGCACAGCTTAAGGTTTGGAATCGTCAGTTGACAGCTCCAGAGATTCGCCGGCGTTTTCCATGCTATGTCGTAGCACCTCAGGTAACGGAACTTTGGAATAGAACGCATTACGACCAAATCAAAACCGTCATTGGCACTCTACCGCAAGCTGATCTAAATCGCATCTATATTATGGGACATTCCATGGGAGGGCACGGAACTTTCATCTTTTTGCACTTCGAGTCCGATTATTTCGCCGCGGCGGTGCCGTCCGCAGGGACAGGGCTAAGATCTACCGAACCGTTTATCAGTGTGGAAAAGATAAAGCATTACCCGATATGGGCATTTCACGGAGATCAGGATGGAGTCTGTCCTTTCTCAAAAATGCAAACCGTGTTCGAACAGCAAAAACAGGTCCACGGTAATTTCAAACTGACGGTGTGGAAAGGTGATAACCATGGCGTCTCGGCAAAATTTATACCTGGAAGTGCTAATGGCAGGACTTTTTATGCTAATGAACAAAGTAGTCGGGAAACTGATTTATTGACCTGGCTATTCGCTCAATCCCGCAGTCAGGACTAGCTTTATACGCTGACGCTGCACAGGACACCGACCGATAGTTTCACTGCTTCTCATACAATACTATAATGACATACTCCCTGTTTTAGGTAGTACGACCGAAAACACCTCATTTGGCGAGATAGCATCGTTAAATCTATTAACTCAGTAACATAGGACACACTTGATGACTACACCTTCCAAAACCAATCGTCGCCGATTTGTCGGTGGCGTTGCTGCCGGCTCCGCTGCTTTAATGCTTGGGCAAAGTGAACGAGCTGCAGGATATACATCTGCCAATGACCGGCCAGTCTTTGCAACAATTGGTTTACGTAATCAGGGTGTAACAATCACGAACAAGTCCACTAAGTTCGCTGATTTTGCCGCCCTTGCTGACGTTGATTCCAAGGTCCTGGGAACAAACGTCGAAAAACTTGCCTCGCGACAGGGGAAAAAGCCGGATTCTTACGGTGACTATCGTCGAGTCCTGGATCGCAAAGACATTGATGCTGTCATGATTGCCACGCCTGACCACTGGCACACTAAGATTGCTATCGAAGCGATGCTTGCCGGCAAGGATGTCTATTGCGAGAAACCTCTGACGCTCACGATAGCCGAAGGCAAGCTAATTGAGCAAGTCGTCAAGAAGACCGGCCGGACCTTTCAGGTTGGCACGATGCAACGAACTGAATCAGGTCAACGATTCCTGCAGGCAATCGCTCTGGTACGAGCCGGACGAATTGGCAAAGTCACTAAAGTGACCTGCGGAATTGGCGGATTCGGGCCGTCTCCGGTCATTCCAGAAGCACCGGTTCCACAGGAATTAGACTGGGACACCTGGCTCGGCCCCGCTCCTAAGGTTGCTTATCGCGCTCTTCCTGAAATCCGCAAAGGCTATGGTGGCGGGGTTCCGCTCTACAGCAATTGTCACTACGCATTTCGCAACTGGCATGCCTATTCTGGTGGCAAACTAACTGACTGGGGCGCCCATCATGTCGACATTGCCTGCTGGGCAATCGGTGCCAGCGAAACAGGCCCCAGCAAGGTTACTCCGCTAAATTACAAGTTCGACGTAGACTACAAGAAAGGTCACCCAACCGTTGACGACAAGTACGACATAGCTATTAATTACAACATTAAAGCCGACATGCCTGGTGGTATCGAATTACTAATTACGAACGAAGGGGATAACGGCATCCTGTTTGAAGGGAGCAAGGGTCGCTTTTTTGTTAATCGTGGAAAAATCGTAGGTAAGCCAGTGGAAGACCTTGGCAATAACCCGCTTCCAAGCGGAGCGATTGAGGAAGTCTATGGTGGTCCCGTTCCGGAAAATCACACGGCAAACTTTATTGAAGCTATTAACGCCCGAAAACAACCCATTTCGGACGTTTGGACGCATAACCGCATGTTAGAAATTTGTCACCTCTCGAATATCGCCATGCGATTAGATCGCGCTCTCGATTGGGATCCTGTGAAACGCGAAGTCATTGGTGATGCCCAGGCAAATAAATTCCTCGCGCGGGAAAACCGCAAAGGTTACGAGATCAATATGTAATTCAAATCTTCTGCACTGAATTCAATACTGCGTCCGGTTAACCGCGGACGCAGTTTTTTATGAAATGCCCGCCAAGTGAATACTCCTGAAAATAATCCGGCACCTACAGTAATGAAGCGAGAGCTTGGCGTCTTTGCAGCAATGATGCTCGGACTCGGAAGCATCTTAGGCACCGGCGTATTTGTAAGCATTGGGATCGGAGCGGATATCGCAGGCAGTTCGGTTATCCTTGCTGTTGCCTGTGCAGCTGTGCTGGCAATGTGCAATGGTATAAGCAGTGCTCAACTCGCAGCCAATCATCCCGTAAGCGGCGGAACCTATGAATATGGTCACCGCTGGCTCAATCCAACACTTGGTTTTATCGCCGGTTGGATGTTCATATGTGCCAAGTCCGCTTCGGCGGCCACGGCAGCGTTAGGCCTCGCGGCCTACGCACTTCACCACTGGAATTCCGATTTAACGTATCTCATACCTATTGCTATCGCCGCGATTACCACATTGACTGCCATAGCAATGACAGGAATCAAACGCAGTAGTCGGGTGAACACGATTATCGTATCGATAACCATCATCGCGTTGACCGCATTCGTTCTGACCGGTTTTCGCTCCACAAGCATCTTCGGTTCACAGCACTTTGATGATCTTCCCAGCCTAATAATCGATAAACCGGGGCGGTTTTTCGAATGCATCGCCCTCATGTTTGTCGCCTATACCGGATACGGGAGAATCGCTACCCTGGGCGAGGAAGTCAAACAGCCTCGCCGTACCATACCTCGTGCTATCGTTACGACACTGCTTGTATCACTGACACTCTATTTCCTAGTAGCTCTGGTTGCTGTTGGCATGGTGGGCGCGTCGACGTTTGGTCGGTTGGCAAATACCGAAATCGCTCCGCTACACAAACTATCAAGTAAACTGGA
>DEAW01000173.1 GCA_002348315.1 Planctomycetaceae bacterium UBA2972
CGGGCTCGTTGCCAACGGAACAGCCGCACCGAACACGACGACAAACTCGTCAGTGCCCAGAAAGTTTTTCACATCCCGACGAGGCCTTCGAATCAAACTTCCCAACACAAGACAGGGCGTGTCCTCAGCGACCGGTTTAGCTAATTCGGGCGAGTAGATTAACGGGACTTCAATTTCCGTGCCTTCAGGCTGAATCAGCAAACGCTGATATCCACTGATCGATTCTTCTTCACCCAGACTATGGGCTGTAAACAAAACGCCAGTACGTGGACTTTGTTGTGTCCTGAGACGATTTTCAAATTCCACATTCACGACTTCCATGATTTCGCTGCGACCAGCCAATTCACTGAAAAACAAAAAGGCCTGTTCGACCGATTCAAAACTTTCACTCGCCTGCGGATCCTGATAAGTCACACCGGATGCCAATTGCCCCAGAGAAAGAAACAGTTCCTTCCGCTCAATTTGCCGCAGATTGTCACTCGCGTCCTCCTCCAAATCATCCCATTGTGCAAGGCTATCCTGAGCCTGCTCGAACATCGTCTTAATAACAATATTTTGAAATACGTACGATTCACGAATGTATTCAGTCGGAGACAATGGTGCCGGGCCAGCCGGTTTAGCCTGAGCGGCGATCTCATCGATCGTGGGCTTATTATTTTCTGAATCCACCTCGCCGCCAAACGGGCTTTCCAGTGGGTTCGTCGCCCCGAGTGGAACTTCGTCCATCGGCCCTACATCAAATCCGGTACTTTGTTGCAGTGGATTTGTGAGCGGACGATCTTCATCTTCCTGAGCAGCTTCCACCTGCTCCTCAGACGATTCACCGGATTCATTGAGTGCTTCAGGCACAATCGCTCGTAAAAAACTGAGAGATTGTTCTGCGTAAATCATTTTGCCCAGTCCAACGGGATCCCGAGGTTCTTCGGGTAAGTGCCATAAAACGAGCTGAGCCAGTGGCAACGCTAAAGCTCCTCCCAGAAAGACCTGCACGATGGTTTTGAGCGGAGATCCACTCGACGCACGACGTGCAGCTGTCCGTTCTGCCTGGCTCTTCCCCGGGGCGGCTTCTTCATCAAAGGCAAAGGCCGAATTACTAACGACCGGCTCTTCCGGTGCCAACGTAAGATCCCTGGCTGCCTCGGACTCCGCCTGGGGATCTTCCAGCACAATTAAGGCCGGCGGTAAGGAGTCACTGATTTCAGAAAATGCATATTCACCATCGCACAACGGACATTGCACGGTAGCCTGTGCACTTGCCGTTGGCAGTGACACTTCTTTCTGGCATTCAGGACATTTGGCAATCGCCATAAATAATGTCTCCCGGATCTTACGAGATCGCTTACTACTTCTCTGTTAATTCCAACTAATTCTATGCCATCGACAAAGTACAGGCCAATGAAAGTTTACAGTCCGTACAGAGGAGATAGCTTGGATTTAAGGTGGTCCATTAAATAGGTGTGGGTAAGCGGTTCCCCTGTGACTTCGTTGACAAGTTCAGCAGGAGTCACATTTCGCCCACGTTGATGAATTTTCTCGCCCGCCCAACGTTTTAATTCCAGGAACTCACCTCGCCGAAACAATGCATCCAGACCACCCAGATCCTTATCGGCCTGTTGATAGAACTGTGCCGCATAGAGATTTCCGAGCGAGTACGTGGGGAAGTACCCCATCAAGCCGGCACTCCAGTGCACATCCTGCATCACGCCATCCGAGTCAGTTGGCGGTGCAATTCCCAGATATTGCTGGTACTTCTGATTCCAGGCCTCTGGCAGGTCTGCTGGACGAACCTGTTCGTCAATCAATGCCTGCTCTAACTCAAACCGAATAATAATATGTAGATTGTAAGTAAGCTCATCAGCTTCCACTCGGATCAATGATGGCTCGACATGATTAATTGCGAAGTAAAAATCATCCAGCGCGACGTCCTGCAAACTCGAAAAAGCACTTTGAGCTTTGCTAAACCAGTGCTCCCAAAAGGGTCGCCCTCGCCCAACCTGATTCTCCCACATTCTCGATTGAGACTCATGAATCCCCAAAGACAGATAATGCCCGGGCCCGAGTCCGTATTGAGACTTTCTCAATCCCTGATCATAAATACCATGTCCGGATTCATGCAGAATGCCAAAGAAGGCCATATTAAAAAAGTTCTGGTCATACCGAGTCGTAATTCGGCAGTCGTCCGGCCCGGCTTCGGTACAGAAGGGGTGGTGGGTGACGTCGAGCCGACCACGTTCGAATTCAAACCCAATTGCCCGGGCCGCCTGAGAACCAAACTCCTGTTGAGCCTGGACCGGATAGTCTCTTGTGAGAATGCTCCGATCCGGAGTCTTACCACTGGCCTGAATCGATTCCAGTAAAGGAACCAGATCCTGCCTAAGAGCTTCCAATGCTGCACGTACCGTGCTGGTTTTTTCACCCGGTTCATAATCGTCAAGCAAAGCGTCATAACGACATTCTTCATAGCCAATGGCATCTGCTTGCTCTCGCTTCAACCTGACTACCGTCTCGAGATAGGGTAGGAATTTCTGAAAGTCATTTTCCTTGCGAGCTTCCACCCAGGCGTGCTGTCCATCGTTAGTGGCACGTGTTAATGCTTCGACCAAAGCAGCCGGAAGTTTCGTTTGCTTATCAAAATTCCGTTGTGCTTCCCGGATGATGGTGGCCGAGTCACTTTGAGGATCGGATGTCAGTTCAGTACCCTGAACTTCACCAAGCCAATCGCCGATACGAGCATCGGTTTGTTTTTCATGGACAAGTCGAGCGACATAAGCCTGCTGCTCTGTACGGTAAGCACTGCCCTGCTCGGGTAGCTTACAGCGAGCATCCCAGTCCAGTAATGACTCGATCGAATTAAGTAATGCTACTTCCCGTGAATGAGCACAGAGCTTTTCAAAAGCACCTGTCATGACATTGGTCCTCTAATCATTGAAAAATCCGTGATTGGCCGTTTTGAGAAATTCAAACCGGCAATTGCGATACGGCAGATGTGTTCAGTCTATCGCAGAGTGTCGCTGGATAACATCACCACAAAGGCACGAAAGATATCAAATCAGCATCCACAGCAATGGCGGTGTCACCCGCCAAAAATCAAATCGTACCCGATGATAAACAACGCGGTGTCGACAATCCCATGGCTGATCCAAACCGCAGCAAAATTACCTGATCTTCCGTAAAGCCAGGCCCAAAATGCACCGCCCACAGCGATGCACAGAGAAAACAGATAGGCCAACGGAGATGTCGCACCAAAGAACACAACCATAATGACCACATGATGAGCCATAAACCCGAGGCTCGAAAAGACAATGGCTCGGCGATCAGGAATGGTTCTGGTCAACCGCTTATAGACAAACCAACGCCAGTAGTATTCTTCTAAGCCTGAATGTACGAGACTATAGAACAGAGCGAAAGCCACGTAAGCTCCGACACTGGTCATTCCAAACCCCTGAACCTTCGAGTTAACTTTCTCTTTCAATAACTCATAAGGCTGCGAGCCTTTCAGTAAGCCAAAGTAAAGTGTTAAGGCAGCCGACAGAATCACGATGCCAAACAGAGTTGCCAGTGCAAAGGCTGGCCGTTTCCAGATCGGTAATTCAATCGACTCTTTACAGATAAAAAACGCAAAGACTGCTGGAAAGGCGAATTGCACAATTTTCAAAGAACTGAAAACGCTGTTTTGGATTCCCGTATCTTGTCCATCCATAAACACGAAATAGACAACCGTAAGCGCCAACGGGTATGACATGGCAAACCACAGCGATCCCGAGATACGACTGGGTTTGGATTCTTCCCCCAACTGCAGGACGGGAACATCGCATTGACCGGTCATACGAGACTCCAGCGAGTCTGTCGGAGAATCGCTTTGGAGCTACCGGCCATTTTTTCGTACCAGACGCTCAGCAATTCTCCGTCAGCAAGTTCCACGGTGGTTGTATAGCCCAGGTCATAGTTGTCAGCATTGTCGCTCAAGGTGATTGGTTCCGACCAGGACTTCCCTTCATCTTTGGATATCCGCGCCTGATTCCCCATCGAGCCTCGACGATAACCATACGACATGACAATTCGGCCATCTCTGAGTCGCAACAGATGGGATGGGAATCCCCAGACGCCGATCGAATGCGGAACACTCCAGCTTTCACCACCGTCTGTTGATTCAGATTGCAAGGTTTCACCGGCATGTTGTTTGTTGTGATTTCTGATATGTACGATCAGTTTACCGCTGGGAGCTTCTACCGCATGCAACTCGTGATACAAGTCCGGGTTGTCTCCTTCACGTGTCGGGATCTTAGCCTGTTTTGTCCACGACTTCCCATCATCCTTGGAAATCACAACTCCGATATAGCTGTCTTCACGCCAAAGATGTTTCCCGGCGTAGAGCTGATTGCCATTGGACAACTGCACGGGGCCGTGGGGACTGTTGAGAATGCAGTCGTACGGTTGAGACCAGGTGATACCACCATCGGTAGAACGCGTCATCCAGGTACCAAGCGTTGCCGCCAATTCTGCACTGGTCACTCGGTTATGAGCCGCTTCCCATTTTGCCAGTCGTTCGGTATCCCAACTTCGCTCGGCACGCTCCTTTTCCAAAATCGAAACGTAGGCATTAGAGGTGAAGGTGGTGGCTAACAGAGTCCCTTGATCGGTTTCAAGAATCCCGGCATCCCGATCATCGATGGGGGTGTCAAGAATCGTCTGTGGCAGTAACCAGGTTTTCCCTTCATCGTTACTGCGGTAGAGCTGTACCGAACCAAACGGACAAACATGTGACTCCCGAGTCCCTGAAGCGACCAGAACGAGTTGTCCATTGCTTCGTTTAGCCAGAGTTGGCCAGCCGCTATAATACCCCACACTGACAGGAATCACCTCGGCCGGTTGCACTTTAGCACTGATTCCCTTCGCCATTTTTGGCGGCAATAAGACGGTTGCTACCGAGGTCATTGAAAGTTGAATTGCTGTACGCCGCTGCATGCTTAATTTCCTGTTGAAGTCACTGGAATGGGACAATGCTTCATCTTAATAAACGGACTGTAAAAAGATGGCTTTTTTTCTAAAACATGGGTTCCAAAAACTCAATTCGCCTAAAGAATAGCTCAACGCAGGACGTTTAGAGAGAAAATGCACTGTCACCAAGAAGCTTCACCGTTTTAATTACTATCATTAAGCGTTTTCCGGAGTCTAGAACATGAATCTCAGGCACCACGGAATAAGTAACTTAAACGTATACAGAAACCTGGCACCAGCCGTGTTGTACGAGCATGCTGTCATGTTCGATCAAGCTGAGATCACGGATTCCGGCGCACTCTGTAATCGCTCCTTTGAAAAAACCGGACGCAGTCCGCTGGATAAGCGGGTCGTCAGCAATCCTGAATCCAATCAGGACATCTGGTGGGGACCGGTAAATATCCCCCTGAGCGAAAAATCCTATCAGGTCAATCGTCTGCGGGCGATCGAGTTCCTGGATCAATGCGAGCAACTCTATGTCGTCGATGGTTTTGCTGGATGGGATCCAGCCTACCGTATCAAAGTACGCATCATTTGCGCTCGGCCGTACCATGCCTTATTCATGCACAATATGCTCATTCGGCCCACGGCAGAGGAACTGGCAGATTTTGGCCGGCCGGATTACACCATCCTCAATGCAGGAGGGTGCCTGGCGGATCCCGCAGTGAAAGGCAATACAAGTTCGACCAGCGTCGCGTTGAACCTCGAGTCCAAAGAACTCACAATTCTCGGCACTCAGTACGCCGGTGAAATGAAAAAGGGCGTCTTCACTATCATGCATTACTTGATGCCTCGCCAGGACATCCTCTCGATGCACTGTAGTGCCAATCAAGCTACTGACGGCACGGTTGCTCTGTTCTTTGGATTGTCCGGCACCGGCAAAACGACACTCTCTGCTGATTCCTCTCGGTCTCTGATTGGAGATGACGAACATTGCTGGACAGACCAGGGCGTCTTTAACATCGAAGGTGGATGTTACGCAAAAGTCATTGATCTTACAGCGGACTCCGAACCGGAGATTTATAAAGCGATCCGTTTCGGCACGGTTTTGGAAAACACCTTTGTCGATCCAGCCAGCCGTCAGGTCGACTTTAGTGACACCGAACTCACTCAGAACACCCGAGCTGCCTATCCCATCGAATTTATTGACAATGCAGCCGAGCCTTGTATCGGTGGCCATCCGGAAAATATTATCCTGCTTACCTGCGATGCTTTTGGGGTTCTTCCGCCAGTCTCTCGTTTAACTCCGGCGCAGGCAAGCTACTACTTCCTCAACGGATATACGGCCAAGGTTGCGGGAACGGAAATGGGAGTCGTACAGCCGGAAGCGACTTTCTCTGCCTGTTTCGGAGCCGCCTTTTTGATGCATCACCCGATGCGTTACAGTCGTTTACTGGCCGAGAAAATGCGGCAGCATAATACCAATGCATGGCTCGTGAATACAGGCTGGTCCGGTGGCGGGTTTGGGGAAGGCAAACGCATCAGTTTGAAAAACACTCGCTCTATCATCGAAGCGATCCACAACGGCACATTGGCACAAACTCCGACTCATATAGAAAACGTCTTTGGACTTGCAATACCACAAGCTGTTGACTTTTGCCCCAGCGAAATCTTAACGCCTCGGGACACTTGGGATAATCCGCTGGCTTATGATCAGGCAGCTCAAAATCTGGCCGATCTTTTCAGAGATAATTTCGCGCAGTATATCGTAGAAGCTGACGAGGAAATCATCGCTGCCGGTCCTGCACTACCCTTGCGTAAGGCTGGATAAAAGCCAGCGAAAGGATACTGGCTCTACGCTTCTTTTTTCCTCTGGTGCGATTGCATGACCGCGATGCCGTTTAATCTCAAAAAGTTGCGACAGGAATCATTTCTGCACTCGATTGAGTATTTTGAATCCATTGAGTCGACAAACACGGCTGCCCTGAATCGCGTTCAGGCTCAACCAGATCTTAATCGTGTTTTAGTTTTGACTGCGAATCAGACGGCAGGCCGGGGACGCGGTAATCACCGCTGGCACGCAAGTGAAGGAGCGTTGACTTTCTCGCTCATCAAACACTTTCCCGGACTCACTGGTAACGCGTTGGCCCGGATCGGGCTAGCAACGGGAATCGCCGTCAGTAAAGCTCTGGAAAAGCTAACGAACCTCTCAATCCAACTTAAGTGGCCCAATGATATCTTTCTGCAAAACCGAAAACTTGGCGGCATCTTGATTGAGACCAGCCAGGCATCGCCTCAAACACTAGTCATCGGCATTGGAATCAATATCAACAACTCGCTTACGCACCAAGACACACCTATCGAACTCACTCGCAAGAGCATCTCCTTAATCGATGCAATCGGTACAACCCAACTCCTCACCGACGTTCTACTGGCCATCCTTGCTGAATTGGATGACTTTTATGAGCAAGTTATTGCAAAAACCGTTGATATCCCTGCCGCCTGGAATCCGCGTTGTATGTTTAAGGGTAGTGAGGTAGATTTCGTCCAAGGTGACTACAACTACCAGGGCGTTTGTCTGGGAGTCCAGACCGATGGCGCTCTGTTGCTGAGAATCGATGGCGAGATCAAGCCTTTTTACTCAGGCTCTGTCGTTCTTTAACAGAACGAATTCCACTGAGTTTACGTAGTACGAAGGTACTAAACCGAGTCTGTTTCACCTTCCTCCAAACCTATTGAGATTGGTCTATTCCAACGACCTAAGCCATGTCTGATTCAACCGCTTCCCCCAAATCAACTTCCCTTAACAAATCAGAACTAATCGCCTTGGTTTGTTTTGTATTATCCGGGTTTGCTGCACTCGTCTATGAAATCAGCTGGATTCGCAAAGCCAGCGTCATTGTCGGTGGAACGACGTATGCCGTAAGCACAGTGCTGGCAGTTTTCTTCGGAGGACTTGCCATTGGTAGCCACCTCTTTGGTAAACGGACTAAAAATCAGGCCAGCCCCATAAAACTCTATGGCAAACTGGAAATCGCTGTCGGAATACTCTGCATTGTCAGTGTGTTTTTGCTTCCATTGGTCGACTCAATTTACACTTCACTCTATGACTCCATCCGTGGTTCGCTGATGACATCGCTCGTCGTACGCGCCGGGTTAGTGAGTATCTGCCTGCTTCCTCCGACTATTCTGATGGGAGCGACCTTGCCTTTATTCTGTCGCCAGTTCGTACGCCATCAACACGGAGTGCTGAATTCTGTGAGTTGGTTGTATGCGTTCAATACGCTGGGGGCGACATTGGGAGCCGCAATTTGTGGATTCGTGCTGTTACCAACGATTGGCATCAACACATCCATTTTTTTGGCAGGTTCGATCAATGTGATCATCGGCATCAGCGTCCTTTCCCTGAAATTACCTGATCCGGTAACAGCAGACAAAGAAGAAGCCATCGAAGACGAAAGTGCACTGGGTAGCGTTTCTGAAAAGGCTAAAGCAATGGGATGGGTCTTCGCCCTTTCCGGATTTGCCGCTTTGGGAAATGAAGTCGTTTGGACTCGGTTTCTAACTCTGTTAATAGACAACAATGTCTACACTTACACGCTCACGCTAACAGTCATCCTGCTTGGCATTGCACTGGGCAGTCTATTTTCCACTCGGCTTAAGTCGGATTTCAAACGCAACACTTTTTTGTTTGGCGTACTACAGATACTCAGCGGCCTCGTGACCTTTGCCATTATCATGGCGCCGGCGGAAGTCGTCTGGATTAATTTCATGGAGTCTGTGGGAACGGGGCGATTAAGTCAGCAATTGCTATTAATTGGTTTGATCATGCTCATTCCCTCCATCCTCGCAGGCATGGCGTTTCCACTTGGAATCCGTCTAGCAAATTCGTCTGCCAGTGGGATCGGTGCGGATGTCGGCCGCCTCTCTGCCTTAAACACTTTAGGTGGAATCATCGGTTCATTACTCATCGGATTTTTGATTCTTCCACGACTTGGATTGGAAAATGCCGTGGCCTTTACCAGTGTTTGCAGTGTCTGTGCCGGGTTCCTGGTTTGGATGAAACTGGAACACGGTCGCCTGCTTGAAAACCGTGTTAGTTGGATCCTGATTGTAGCTCTGGCATTTGTAGGCGTTCGCATGTCGAGCAATAGTATGTTTATCCAACGGACCCGAGTGCCCTTTGACATGCTAAGTCAGGGACGCAAAATCCCTACACTCGATGGAACCAATCTGGCATTAATCGAAGGGGTGAATTCATTCATTACCGTTGTCGAAAACAACGAGGTTTTTGAATTACACATCGACAAACAATGGCAGGGCAACTCCAAACGCACTCAGCAGTTTATGGCTGGTCATATTCCTTCGCTCGTACACGGGAATCCTAAGAGTGTTTGCGTTGTCGGATTAGGCACCGGGCAAACCGCTCAAAGGTTCTTAATGCACGACATCGACGAGCTCCATTTAGTTGAAATTGAAGCTGAATTGGAACCTTTGTTGATTCGCTTCTTTAACGGAGACTGGCTGACCGAAGGAAGCCCGGCTCGACAAAATACCGACATTGAAATGATTGTCGAAGATGGTCGCAATTATCTGACTCACACCGAATCGAAATACGACGTAATCTCTATAGAAGTCGGACAGGTATTCCGTCCCGGAGTGACAAGTTTTTATACCCATGAATTCTATCAGGGAGCGCGTCAACGCTTAAATGAAGGTGGCGTTCTGTCACAATTTGTGCCCCTGGAGTTTCTGGCTGTTTCCGAATTCCAATCCGTCATTGCGACATTCCTGGAAACGTTTCCTAATTCCCAATTGTGGTACAACACCTCTGAATTACTCCTATTAGGAATTAATGGCGAGCAAACCGAGACATTTACTCGCGATGAGATCAGT
>DEAW01000095.1:0-3064 GCA_002348315.1 Planctomycetaceae bacterium UBA2972
CTTCTGAATGGTGAATCTGGCGGGGTGAACCTGTAGGAGTTTCAGGGTATGGAAGATAGGGACTCACCTCGGTGGACGTAGGAGATGCCTGTTCGATGAGATGCGGCATTGCTAGCAGAACGGGTTTCCATTGACCATGTTCAGTAGATTTCACTAGCGTGGCATTTTCTCGCAACTCAGCTTTTTGAAATTCAATTTCCAACTGCTCGAGAGTGAAAGGGCCTGATTGCTCTCCACGAAAATCTTTGATGTACCACATTTGCAATTCACTCTTTGTTAAGGAGCGGGTTTTGTCTGTAAACGTGGTATTATTTTACTGAGAATAATCACGATCGTCGTATTACCTGGGGACAAAAAAATAGCAAATGATGGAACGCACTCCTTTTTATCGAGATTCGTATTCTCCGGAGGTTTTGATTAGGCGGCGTCAGGCGATTGCAAAACAGTTGGCTGCAGGAGAAATTGCTCTGTTTATAGGGGCTGCATCCACAGGGGCCTTTGACCAATTTCGTCAATACAACGACTTCTATTATTTGACAGGTACGGAAGTTCCACATAGTTATTTAGTAATTGAAGGCGATACCGGTCAGAGCCAATTATTGTTGGAGGCTCGGGACGATCGGATGGAACGCAGCGAGGGGCCCATGCTCTGCCTGGACGACGCTGCTTTCATCCTTGAAAAAACCGGAATAGAAAAAGTAGCCCCCCGACAATTGTTAACTGAGCTTTGCCGTCAAGCGAAAGGTGTTTATGTACCTACGGAACACCAGGAAGGCACACAGGCGTGTCAGGATACAATACGACATGCTCTGCATAGTCAGTCGGCGGATCCTTATGATGCCACCGTGACACGGCAGGCAATGGTTCTCGCCGAACTTGAACTTATAGATTCAGAAAAACTGCATGACGAATTGTTGCCCGGACTTTTGCGTACGATGCGGGTTTATAAAGATGAATGTGAAATCCAGTGGATGAAAGCCGCCGGTCGTTTGACAGCCAACGCCGTGAAGTTGGCGATGCAATGTACCAAAGCCGGCATCACAGAGTATCAGCTAGGTGCGTTGGCAGAGGGTGTGTTTCTTGCCGGGGGGGCAAGTCGTGGCGGATATCGGCCGATCATTGCGACTGGAACGAATATTTGGAATGCACACTATTTCCGAAATCAATCAACACTTCGCGATGGTGAAATGGTCATTATGGATTATGCTCCGGACATCCATTATTACACGAGTGATATTGGGCGTATGTGGCCGGTTAGCGGCCGTTACAATCTGCAACAACGCGAATTGTACGGATTTATTGTTGAGTATCACAAACTATTGCTTCACGAGATTTGCCCCGGCCTGATACCCGAAGAAGTCCATGCCAAGGTCGCTGAAAAAGCCCTTCCCTTAATAGATCGCTGGGAGTGGTCTAAAGATATCTACCGTGACGCGGCGATTCGAGTGACGCAATTTACCGGACATTGCTCGCATACTGTCGGTATGGCCGTACACGATCATGGAGAGTATTTCGGTCGGCCAATGGAACCAGGCTTAGCGTTCGCGTTGGATCCGCAGATGTGGATTCCTGAAGAGCAACTTTATATACGTGTTGAGGATACAGTTGTCATTACAGAAACTGGACTGCTTAACCTAACGCAGAATGCTCCGCTCGAATTGGATGACGTCGAACAGGTGATGAAATCGGTGCCGGAAATATCGGATCTGGGGATATAGCTTAAGCTGAGCTGAAATGGTGGATAAAAAAAACATTCCGTTCTATTTGGTACTGGGCCTGGTCCTTAGCGTTTATGTGTCGCAATGTTTCGGCATCAAACGTCTGGCCGCCGACTATCACGAAATCAAACCGGAGTTGGAGATTTGGTATCAACAAACCACAGCCAGCGAATGGTACGGTTACCAAGCGATTACAGAAGATGGATTTACGTTGAATCGATGGCCACGTGTTTGGGACTGTGTGATCGAATTGATCATACTGGTCAGTGGCGGGCTACTATTCCTGACTATGCGCAACATTGAGGGTCGACGTAATGTCACCATCATACTACGTAGCGTTGCCGTTTCGTTTAGTCTTTGCATCGCTGGAGTTTTCGTGGAGTCACTAGATAGTAGTAGTACGATCGTGCCACTGAATTCCCCTTTGATAATGCTCGGTTTGTTACACCTTGCTGGTCGCCTAATCTTGATGACACCTTTCCAAAGGCTCCCCTATTTGTTGTCACTTAGTATGATTTGCTTCCTGTCACACTGGGCAATTATTGAGTATGGATTCGCGATAGAAAAAGACATGTCAGTTACCGGCGACAACGGGGAGGTCCAGGTAGCTCAAGAACTCTCTGTGTGGGATGACCCAGGTGGAATCCAACGCCGGTTTACAAATATTCTGACGCGCGTCCTGCCGATGTCTATTAAACACGATGGCATCAGCAGCGAGTATGCTCACTATAGTGAAATCAATCTCATTTCTTATTTTGGATTGTTATGCTTAGGGATGGCATCAGCAGCCATTCACGAGTCGAGTGTCGGCCGAGTTAGATGTGGTTTGCAACTCTGTACACTCGGGGTGTTGTTCTTGATTCTTAGTCTGGCGATGCATCTGCTTGGCATTCCCGTCGTTCCCAGTTTGGCTTCGCCGCCTCATGCATTACTTGTCAGTGGTTTTGCATACGTAATGCTATCGCTTGCAATAGGTATCAGTCAAAGCACGAAAATGGTTTGGTGTAGCACGCCTCTGATTGCAGTGGGTAGTTGTAGCGCATTGATCTATGTTGTGGAACGCACGCTTGGCATGGCAGTGCGTGCAGAAGTGACTAAGCATTTGGAGCCGGTATTTCAGCCCCTATTTGGAGATGCCTGGATCAAGTGGGAACCCCTAGTCTTTTTTAATCTGGTATTTCTCGGATTGCTTGCTGGTGCGTTATATCTTTATCGTAAGCGAGTTTCCTGGACGCTTTAGGGCGTATCGACTAACTGAACAGTGGGGAGATAATAGGCGTTTGCTCCACTAATCGAATAAGTTCAGCTGGAAACTGTGATTGCAATCGTAATTCGCCAAGATCAAA
>DEAW01000095.1:3481-7272 GCA_002348315.1 Planctomycetaceae bacterium UBA2972
CCGGGCACTGTCCCACCTCCGGCGATTAGAAGCGATGTGAGGTTACCCCAGTGATCTCTTCCCCCATTGCGATTCAACCGAGGCGTTCGTCCCATCTCTCCCGTAACAATCAAGAGTACGCGATCCTGCAGTCCCCGCGCATGCAGATCATCGATAAATGCAGCAACCGCGTGATCCACTTGTCGAGACATCGCCGGAAAGGCTGTCATGTTTTTGGGGCTATTGCCATTTGCGTGGTGGTCCCAACCACAATCCGATACCGTTACGAACCCACACCCACGTTCGACGAGACGGCGTGCCAGCAGCATTTGATGTCCTAAGAGGTTCGATGTCCTCCGCAGGTCGCCGTACCTATTGAGTTCTTCCATGTTGAATTTAGAAGTGGTGTCATAAGCGGCAAGAGTAGATGGGTCCTCCTGCTCAAGGTCGAACGCACTAGCTACGCCTTGAGCAATGACATCAAACGCCTGTTGTTGAAACTTTGATGCACCATCAAGCATGCCGGAGGTGTCGACAAATCGTCGTATATTATCGAGTCCCGACAGGAGCATGCGGCGGTCAGTCAGTCTTCCGGCTGGTATTTTTAACTGGAGGTTATCCTTTAAATCGCCACCACCAGCAGGGTCGAAGGCGCGATAGTTTTGTCCTAGTGAACCTGGCGAGGTAAGACCAGGCAAGGCTCCGGTTTCGAAATTGTTACCAAGTTTCAATTCCGGAGCAATGGCTTCTGGTTTGACTAAGATGTTGCTGGGAATACCTGTTTCAGAATTGTTAGTCCCGGCGACCCTTGCATAGATTGCACTCATTGTGGCTTTGAAAGGATTTCGAGCACTCATCACATCCTGATAAGTGTGGCCGGCATTTTTACTTTGGTAAGACCGGAGGATAGAAAAGCGTTCCGTCATAGACGCCAGGCGAGGAAACGTCGAACCAAAAGTAATACCCGATGTGTTGGTTTGTATTTCTCCCGTGATACTTCTAATCTCAGGAGGTGCTTCCATTTTAGGGTCAAAGAATTCTATGTGGCTTGGGCCGCCCTGAAGAAATAAAAGGACGACCGCTTTGTCCTGAATAAAAGAACTAGTTTGTTTGGCTGCAAGTAATGCCGGCAAGGTCATTGCACCAAGTCCGGCTCCACCAATGCGAATAAATTCACGGCGACCCAAACCCTGACAGGTTGATGAGAAACGAGTGTCCTGAATGGTGAGCATGATTTGAACCGGAAGATCGTATCATAAATGATTGGTCTATTTTAGCAGATTAGTTTAATACGCTGATACTGGAGTTCGTTGGCGGAATGCCAAACGTAAAACGCTCTTAGTCGAATCTAATCAAGGGACTAGCCTGGGACTAAGAGCGTTTTTGTTGAGTTAAGTAGAAACGTTAGTTGTTACGTCAATTTAGATAATCTGAACTGTTATGGACGACGCCAACTTCATCGTGGGTAAGGAATGCCCATTGCCGAAGCGAAGGCATCCAAACCGCTAGAGACTTAGGATGAGACCGGCGACGAAACTCGTCAGCGGTCCATTCGTTACGAATTTGTTGACAGCGTTCTTTGATTTGTGCTGGAGTGGGATCTAGTCTAACCATTTCCAACTCTCCTTTCGTAATTCGAACCGATTTAGTTGGCGTGTGCCAAGTTTGTTAATACGAATTAACTTATGCAGAATGCGTGCCAAAGTGAAAAAAATGGTTGGTCTAGTAGTTTTAGTAAGGTTTGAATTAAGGAGTGTATCAAAATGAAACACGGCAGTGCATTGAAGTAATGCAGTGTGGCAAATTAGATCACCAGAAACTAGGGCCGGTTTGGAATAACGGTATCAGCAGGCAGTTTTAGAGAACGGATTTTCAGACTGTGAAAGAAGTCTGCTTCAAGCTGTTTAATTTTCGGATTGTTGAAACCGCCATGACCACCATCCTCGATTCGGATTAATGCTGAGCGTACCTGAGCAGCGGTGAGTGACTCTTTGAGCAACTCGGATTGGTTAAAAGGAACCGAAGCGTCTTTTGAGCCATGGATACAGATTATTGGTGGATCTTTGGAGTCGACATAATGAATCGGGTTGGCAAGTGTGGTTCGATCAGGGACATCCTGAATAGCTGCTCCAATCAATTGTGATTCCGGACTGGTTGCAGCGTTGTGTTTGAATGTCGAAGGAAAGTCGTCCATTTTCAGGAAGTCGGTCGGTCCAAAATAGCTAATAGCAGCACGTACTCTAGAGTGTTGGTTTAGGTGTTTCCCAATCTTTCCTTCGATCTCTTTATTGTTTCCAGTCACGGCCACCATTGCGGCGAGGTGTCCCCCGGCAGACGTACCAAAAACAATGCTTCTAGTGATATCGATATGGAAGCGTTTCGCATTTGCATATAGAAAACGAATGGCCGCTTTGCAGTCGTGAATTTGTGCTGGCCATTTTGCTTCCTGGGAAAGTCTGTATCCAATGCTCGCACAGATGTACTCACCGGTCTCGGCGTATTGCTGTAAGTGAGAGGCGCCGTTTTCCTTGCTACCGCTGCGCCAGGCGCCTCCATGAATAAAAATAATTAGCGGGAGTAACTGTTTAGGCTCGGCTTTGGGTAGGTAAACGTCGACGGCCTGTCTGGGGTTTTCGTTGGATGCATATTGAAACGATTTAATTGTGTATTCATTTTGAGTTTGGGAAGAGGGACGAAAGTACTTTTCATCTTCAGCTGCGGTAATCTTACCGTCACGATTGACATCGAGTCGTTGAAATAGTTGTGGTGGGATTCCCTTTAGTTCGTTACCGGTTAGGACTCCATTTTTATCGAGGTCTCGTTTCTTAAACGGCTCACTCGGTTCGGCGTATAGCTCACACGGTACAAACCAGAGAGCAACAACAGTTACGACTAAGGGCACTATTAAATTGGTTTTAGCTGGTATCATATTATTTTGAAGAAGCAATTGACAATATTGGGAGAAAGTTTGAATTGATGATGCGACATTTCCATTTAACCATATTTTGGATGTTGGTAGTTTTGATAGCCTTGGCTCTTTCCACAAGAATGGCAATTGCCAATGAACGGCCCAATGTCGTTCTTATCATGTGTGACGACCTCGGATACGAGGGCGTAAGTATTTATGGTTCGACTACCTATGCAACGCCTCATCTTGATAAGTTAGCTCAGGAAGGAATGTATTTCAGTCATGCTTATTCGACTCCTATCTGTACCCCTTCGCGAGTGCAGATCATGACCGGTAAATACAATTATCAAAACTATGTAAAATTCGGGCTGCTCGACACAAAGCAAAAGACATTTGCTAATTATTTACAGGATGCCGGATACGAAACGGGTATTTGTGGGAAATGGCAGTTAGGCGGAGATTTGGATACAGTTCGGGGATTCGGCTTTGATTCGCATTGCCTATGGCATTTGGATGGACGCGATTCACGTTATTGGAATCCCAGGATCTCCAGAAATGGTGAATTAATTGAAGGGCTTTCCGATGCGTTTGGGCCTGACGTGATGACCGATTTTGCCTGTGAGTTTATTAAGCAAGAGAGAGAAGCCCCGTTTCTATTATATTTTCCTATGACATTACCTCATTGGCCCTTTGTGCCTACACCGGATTCTCCCGATGGAGGTTCTCGAGAAAAAGTCGGTAATTATGACGGCAGATCAGGAGGAGAAGAATATTTCCCTGATATGGTTAATTATTTGGATAAATTGGTTGGCCGAATTGTTAGCACGTTAAATAGTACAGGGCAGCTGGAAAACACACTTTTGCTATTTACTTGTGATAATGGCTGTGCAATTAACATCACTTC
>DEAW01000012.1:0-20028 GCA_002348315.1 Planctomycetaceae bacterium UBA2972
GCGGCAAATCTCGCAACCACTCATCGCCCATTACTACCCTTAGTCGTTATCCTTCAAACGGTAGCTACTAAGGGTTTTTCTATCGGTAGATCAATGATTCAGGTGTCTTGCCTTCGTGCTTCCTGAGATTGGGTCACTCTATCCTTGCTTTTCAACCATCACGTTACAAGAATTGTCGTACTTAGCGTGCAAAACACATGGGTCTCAACCGGTGTACCTCGTTTGACTGGAGGATTTCGTAAACCTTCAGGAAGTAATGGATGATCAGATTCGCAAAAAGCTGACGGAAGCTGATGCCGATCTTGCAACTGGCCGTGTCAGTGAATGGAATTCCGATCAAATCAAGTCCATTGCTTGAGAACAACTTGATTCTCAAACGGAATCTTGATGAAGAAGGTGCAACTTACGCAGTCTGCTTCCGCATGGAGCGCGTTTAATCAAACCAGACGATTTGCACGTGTAGATTGAGACTGATAATGTATTCCACAGTACTTGAGCAAAGTTAGTCTTAGCCAACCGTGGTTGCAGTATGATTTTTTATCCTACTTGCTTTTACCCGCTCTGAAGCGGTATCCATCCCAGACCCACTCTATCGCGTGGGGCATGAATTGCGCCCTGGCGTTACGGATACCATGGCCTGAATTGCGACAGAATAAATACTGATATTCATAACCTTTGGCCTTGAGTACTTTGGCCATCTGGTGATTCGCTTCCACCCAGTCATGCATACCGTCACGCATCACGTTGGGATTAAGCAAGTCATAGTCACCAACAGAAAGGAACAAGCGTATCGGCTTCCTGGGACTTTCCGGAATGATGGTCTTATGAAACCCCCAGGCTCCATCCGGATATTCCGGATCAAAGGGCCAGGCCTGATTCACAAACGTGCCTGAAGTGGTAAGCACTCGACGATATAGGTCTGTTCGAAACCAGGCCATGATCAGCGAGGCTGAACCGCCGGAGCTGGATCCCATCACAGCGCGGCCGTCAGGATTTCTGGTTAGCTTCACCTGATAGTTTTTCTCCACTCGTGGAAGAACCTCTGTTTCAATATATTCCGCAAACAGTCCGGACATATTATCGTACTCTCTGCCACGTTGATGTCCCTGAGCATCGCCGCCACCGTTGGCAATCTGGATGAGGATAATTGGAGGAATCCGCTTTTGGGCAATCAGGTTATCCAGAATACGGGGCAGAGTCATGTTAGGTTTTCCTTTGGGGCCGTCATGGCAAACCATAAAGGGCGCTCTGGTTCCCGCCTTATGCTGTGCCGGAATATAGACTGTGATCTGCCGTTTGTAGTCGATCTCATGAGTATCCACGATCAAAGTCTTTGGATTCTGCGGATCAACCGTCCCGAATACCTCTCGGGCGATCCCCGGGTTAAAGATCTTAGTTTCTTTCGAGTCGATGATGAATTGCTGAACCGTTCCCTGAGGGACATCTTCCAGCACTTTAGATTCAGGGGCCGTGACATATTCTGGGCCAATCACAAAATTGTCGTAGGCATCCAACGGTGGATTTTCACCCGTTTCCAATACGGTAAAAGGCGGAGCTCCCGGAGCATCGTATTGCCGGACAGGAGGTGCGGCCATGGAAGTTGCTGCGAACAACAGAGAAAAGATCAAAATGTTTGCCGGTAACTTCGACATAGAAACTCCTTGCAAGGCTAGTGAATCTGGCATCAGCACAGCTTTAAGACTGCAATAAGGTATTAAAACGTGGGTTCGTTAAGCCTCCATTCTAACTCTCTGATCGTTTCACTGTCTAACTGCCTAAATGTTTAAACACCTAAATGCTCCAGACTATGGCCGTTCGGCCGTCGCCTTTTTACTCAGAATACTTGGGGCCGCCTTCGCTGGGCGCAGTTTAGCCGCCATAGTCCGAAGGGCCCGACTTCGCCCTACGGCACAGTTCACCCGACGACCTCGTACCAAATAAACTCCTGATGTCTCGTGCTCTAGTTGCTTTTCCCACGGTGGCAACGAATAATTGCTTTACGTTGACACTGCTCCTAACGTCATGTCCACCAAGAATATTCAGCCTCCGGAGTCCCCAGTGCGTAAGCAAATCGGCCAGTTTTTAAGAACTCTTTTCCATCAAAAGCAAACTCATCAGACTTCCCGCCGGAGATTACAGTTCGATTCACTTGAGCCTCGCCGAGTGTTAACCACGTTTGGGATCACTCCTCAGTATGATGTTCAGGTCACTTCGGATATCGTCTATCGGAATGATGCCAAAGTGGGACACGGAACATCAGAAGGCGTGACCAATAAAAGCCTCAAGCTAGATCTGTATAAACCGACTGGAGAAAATCTACCTCAGCAGTTACCGGCGGCCATTTTGATCCATGGTGGTGGCTTTGTCGGCGGCGATAAAGCTCAAAGCAGCTTTGTTTCACTGAGTAACGATTTTGCCGAACGCGGTTATGTCACCGTCTCCATCAACTATCGGTTATTTGGTGACAATGTCCCTCCGGCTAAAGACACTCCGTTTTCTGATTTAGACGAACGATACGATACTTTTGTCGCCGGAGTGGAAGATTCATTTCATGCTATTAAATGGGTCAAAGATTCTGCCGACAGTCTGGGGATCGACCCGGAACGAATTGTCTTAGGAGGACACTCGGCCGGTGGATTTCTATCAATGGCTGCCGGTATGTTCGATACACAGGATGTCAATTTCTTCTCACATATGCAGCTCGATGTGAGTCAGCTTGGCGTAACCGCCATTCTGGATGGAGCCGGAAGTTTACAGGGTACTGAATACACTATCGACGCTGACGATCCGGCAACGTTTGTCATGCATTCTACCGATGATACCGTCGTCACGATTGATAGTGCCGAGAAGATTGTGACGGAGCTTCAGAACGATAACGTCAGTTATGAATTCCCCACAATCACCACTGCCGGCCACGGATTAGAAGCAAAACTAAACACGGTCATCGACGGAGTCAAAGTTTCTGATCAGATGTTTGCCTTCTTTGAACGTGAGCTTGATCTGGAAGCACTTACCGAGCCTGAATTCAACTGGCACAACGAAAACCTTCCGCAGGATGTAAACAACGACGGAGCGGTCACTCCGGTCGATGTCCTCCACATTATCAATGAACTCAACACATCCGGGTCCTATGAACTACCCCATAGTAAACCGAACTCCAGCCCGTTCTATGATGTAAATCGTGACGGTTGGATTACACCCAGTGATGCCATTAGTGTGATCAACGCCTTGAATGCTGAATCCCATTCTGTGGAGATTGGTCTCTTTCTAACCAACAGTAATGGAGAGACGATTTCGACAGTTTCGCTGGATAAGGTCTTTTACATCAATCTGACGACCGAAGACGTCACTGCAGAGGCAGCTGGAGTTTTCGCTGCTTATGTGGACCTCTATCTACCTGCTACTCATCTGGAATTTGCCGGTAGTGCCAGTTACGTGAGTCCCTTTATTAACGGCCAGTCCGGCACTGCCAATAGTGCGGGAGAGCTTGATGAATGGGGAGCGTTTGCAGGAATCGAAAAGACCGGGGCTGGTGAAATGGTAATGTCGCGTATTCCCGTACGTGCGATTCGAACCGGCCCTGTCCTGGTACTTATGGATTCCGCCGATGACCGTCCACTCCATGATGTGCTGCTATACGATCGGGAATCTCCCGTGGAACCGGTCGATGTGTACTATGAGTCCCTGGGATTCGAAATCCTAGCCAACTAATTGAGATTTAACACACCGGCTACGGCCGTCCGGCCTTCGCTGTTTTGTATCGTAGCCTTAGTCCCCCGTCGCCCTCCTTGGTCGGACGCAGTTTATACGCCATAATCCGAAGGACGACGGCGGAGCGGATAAACTCCTGGTGTCTAAAGCAGAATCCAAATCTAATTGTCTAACTGCCTACCCGTCTAGCCTTCTCGCTTCTTTCCCATCCGGCCCATCTGGTTACAGTACTTAATCCAGCCCAACCAGGACGGCACAACATAAACGACAATGACCAATAGCGCAAGTGCAGGAGCAAAACTATCGGTCCATCGATACAAACTGTGCTCGGGACCCTGTTGACTGACCTAAATTGAGAGATACGAGCCAGCCAGCAGGCATAAAGGTAAGAGTAACACATTGCGAAAAAGAACACTCGGAGTCGAAGATTGCTTACATCGGGTACTCCAAAGCAAAATACATTTCAAGCGAAACCACGCGGCACCTTCCACGTGTTGCCTGCATCGATGGCAATAGGGAGTCCAAAGTTTTGGCTGTGGCTGATCTGTCATTTTGATGATTTCAGATTCTTTGTAAAGAACTCCAGAAAGATCTTCTTCGACTCGGGTGTGATGAATTCAGGACCACCATGTTTGGCCCCTTCGAGGGCAACAAACGTAGAGTCCACTCCGGCTTTCCTCAATGCTGCATGTAGTTTTTCACTTTGGCTAATCGGGACTCCCGGATCCGCCGTACCGTGCATGATCAAAAATGGCGAGTCCTCTTGAGAGACATTATCCAGAGCGCTGGCGTCTTTCGCCAGCCTGGGGACATCCTTCACCGTTGCACCCAAAAGTTTCGCTCCGTTGCTATTGGCTACGTCTTGTTCAGTCCGGCCATTACCAACATTATTTGGTGGCATCGATAAGAGTTCTGATGGCCCGAACCAGTCAGCGGTAGCCTGAACGCGACTCGAGACTTTTTCCTTTTCAGGATAAGACCGAGTACCCACTAGTGCCGCTAAATGCGCCCCGGCTGAAGTGCCCCAGCATCCTATCCGTTTTCCACTTAATCCATATTCACTGGCATGACGACGAACCCAGCGAACGGCGGCATAGCAATCATTGATCTGATCAGGCCATTGGCCAACATCGGTAAGCCGATAACTGATACTGGCAATCGCAAAGCCATGAGGCACCATCCAGGCTCCTCGCTTACCTGATGCCTTGCTTCCGTTTTTCCAACCTCCACCATGGATAAATACAATCACTGGCACCTCCCCTTTTATCTCTGAGGGCAAGTAGAGATCCAGCTTCAACGAAATACCGTCATGTCTGGCGTATTCAATATCCTTAAGAAGTTTCACGCCGGCTGGCAGTGACGACGTTTTCTTTTTTTGTTCCTGAGCATCTAATGTAATCTCGCCAAGCAGTAAGAAAGTTAGAGTGATTAGCCATTTTGGGAGTGTTTTCATGGATGCCTCGGCTTGCTTAAGTAGGACGAGTAATTAGGCTCTGCCTTCAATTATAGGGTGCTACACTTCCTTCAGTGAAGTTGCACTTCGCAGGCGTCGGTGGAATTATCCATATCGACACTGACTTGGATTTAGTATGTTACATCTATGAACTCCAATAAACGCTCAGGCATTTTATCAATCATCGCTCTCAGCACGCTGGTTCTAGTTATTGCCGTGTCTGTCTTACGGACAAATGCGCCCTCTGCGAAAACCATTGAGTCCGATTTTTGGCTGATTTATCATGACGACGCGGACCGAACCCAAAGAACGGAAGCTGTCCTGCGGCTAATTGATGCCAACAACTCGGTCTGGGCTGGCGCAAACCTGTCAGGTGTGACGCTTTCCGGGAAACAGTTGAAGCTTGTGGACTTACACGACGCGGACTTAAGCGAATCGTTATTGGTAGGCACTAATCTCAACGGTGCGACACTACGAAGCACCATCTTCGACGCTTCGGATCTTCAGGACGCTCAACTCTCGGGAGCCAACATGAATGAAGCTTCCATGGTGCGATGTAATCTAAAAAACGCTCGTTTGGAATTAACCAGCTTCTTTCAAGCTAGTCTGGAACAGATTACAGCAACCAAAGCCGATTTTTCGGGAGCGGATTTATCTGAGAGCCACTGTATGATGGCTGACTTTACTGACGCCGTATTAATTGATGCCAGATTCGATTATGCAAATCTTGAAGCAACAATTTTTCAAGGTGCTGACCTCACCAATGTTAGTTTTCAGGGAGCACTGATGCTCGATACCGATTTCTCGAATTCCAACTGGTGGAGAACCGTCGGAATGGAGCCAGCTATCTTAGAAGACTTAAAAGACCGATTCGCACCTGACGCAGACGCTCCCCAGGCACTACGAGATGATTACCAACAATGGTTATCTGAAGAGTAATTAATGACCCGCCAATAGTTCCGCAATCGTGAACTTCATGAACATGATATGACAGCGGCTGCCTTCAAACACAATGCCCACATGCTGATCGTCGATCTGAACCAGACTGGGATAACCAAACCCGGTGAATTCATCGAGTAAAGTGTGATGTGATTCGGGCCAGGTCATTCCATCATCAAAACTGACTTTGATCGTATGTTTTTCACGTCGCGTCTCTGAGTTAGGATTCGCAAAGAGCAATGCCGTTTTACGTTCACCGTTTTCCATATAGTGAATACGAATGGTACTTCCGTTACATACCGGTTCGGTCAGTGTTTTGTGATGAGTGGGGTGCGGCGTCCAGGTCTTGCCTAAATCGGAAGTGATCATCACGCCCCGTCGCATGTGTGCCTTAGACCGATCAGAACGCATATTGAGCATGACCGAACCATCCAGTAATTCAACCGCCTGGCATTCGCTGGAAATCGCTCCTGTCGGATTCCCCACTTTCCAACTGCGACCATGATTCCGACTGGACATTATCGTGGAAAACGACACTCCTTCTGCATTACGACCCTGCACTGGCATGACCAACGTACCATTGGATAGCGTGATTCCATTTTGAGGTGCCGGAGCAAACAAGACCCACTCTTCCTGCTTAAGATCTCGAGTCACGTTTTTCAACTCAGACCACGTTTCACCGTGATCCTTCGAGACAGACAGCAGCATCTGAGCGGCCTTTCCAATTTCAAATCCAGCCTCGCTACCATCACCATTCCATTGGTGCTTACCAGGCTTGCCGTACATCCAGACACCCCAAACAAATATCTTGTCCGTTTTCGGATCAACAACCACACCAGGATCGCTGATACCATTTTGATCTTCTGGCAGATCTCCCCATTCGCCTCGATCCATAATGACACGTGGCTTGGACCAGGTTTGTCCCCCATCGGTACTCTTACTCATACCTATGTCGATATCTTCCTGTAAGTCCTTCGTACGGTTGTGACGCATGTCATAGAATGCCAGCAGCGAGCCGTCGGTTGCTCGCGTGATCGCGGGAATTCGGTACGTATGTGTACCTCCCTGTCCTTGCTGGCACAGCGCGTAACCAACACGGATTCGTCGACTCGGCATTTTGTCTTCCGGCTTAATGTTGCCTACGGTAGTTTCTATCTGAGTACATTCAACATCGATGTGATGCAGTAAATCCGCCGTCGACTTGAGTCGGCAGGATAACCAAAACCAGTTATCCCCTTTTTTAAGAGTAATACGTCGAGAGAAAACCAGGACGTCTGCTGGGTTGTTAGCCGTTCCAATGCTCCACTTCGTCTCCAGTTGTCCCTCCGGACCACTTACGAACAGAGTCATCGAATCGATATCGTGAATGTCATCCGTCCCTTTGAATTCAAAACGAAGCGATTTGATTTCCGTACCTTCTTCTTCGGCCGTTACTTTCAATTCGACGATGTTATTAGTCTCCCGGCCAATCAAAGCTGGATAAGCTCGCTGTAGCTGCAGTGCGTGTATCACCGGAGCGGCTGTGACGAGCTCGCCACAAAACAAAGATGACAATACGACTAGCCCGATAGAGATGGTGTTTGTGCGCATAATTAATCCATAGGTTGAAGACTCGTGACCCATATTTTAACGGAGCGTCTATGAGATTCAAACGAACAGCCTGAATTAGCAACGGTTGCTTATGACCTGGCAACAGCAGGCTGAGTCTGAAACCAGTTCCAGGCATCATCAACTGTTGTGCGGCTGTCTGTAATGACGTAACCCAATTCTTCGATGGCTCGCGAGCTATCGTAATAATGAAATTGAGCACCCATCTGGATAGCGGCAGAGTTGATATCCAATTCCCGACACCGTAACTTGCTGACACAGTCTCCGACGAATCCCGCGATTTTCATGATGACCGGACCCATTCTGCGTTTCGGTGGCTTCGTTCCGGCCACTTCAGCGAACAGGCGCCAGGCATCGAAATAAGGCATCGTCGTTCCACCAAGAATATAATTCCGGCCAGCTCGTCCTTTTTCTAATGCAGCAAGGATCCCTGCCGTGACGTCCTTGATATGACATAGCGTCATTCCGCCACTGGGAGCAATCAGAGGCTGTTTCTTAGTTACTCCCAGTAACATCCTCCCGGAGGAGGGCTTCCAGTCGTAGGGACCTAACATGAATCCCGGATTAACGATTACCGCATCAAGTCCGTCTGAGATTACTTTTTGAAGTTCCTGTTCAGACTCTGATTTGCTAACAACATACGAGCATTGAATTTTACCCGTCCGCGGAGATTCCTCATTGGCTGGCTGTTCTTCTGAGCCAATGCCTAATGCATCTACACTGGAGACATACACCATTCGAATTTCATTGGCCAACGCTGCTGTGGCCACGTTGATTGTGCCACCGACGTTGACTGCTCTTTGACGCTCCAATTGTGACCAGCCAATTTGTACCATGGCTGCCACATGTATCACTGCGTCGACTCCCTCACAAGCGGTGGTGACACTGTCTGAGTCGCAAATATCACCCTCAACGAATTCGACGTCTAAATCTTCAAAGCAAGGTTGAGGGGCGGTGCTACGAACGAGAACGCGAACCTGATCTCCTCGTTCGAGCAGTGCTCGCACTACGTTGTTACCGACAAAGCCGGTTCCGCCTGTAACAAGAATGGGCATTGAAAAACCTAAGACAATTTGTGCTTTTCTAAGTGAATACGACAGATTGGGGATAATTCACTGTACCAGCGAATGAGTAGTTCGTCTTTACGCTAAGAAGTAGAAAGGCGATTAATAGAGACTCTCCTGTCAAACTAGGGAAACTATTCGGGAAAAAGTTGAAATTCTGCGCCTATCTAATCTAGAAAATTCATCAGTTAGGTATAGGTATTTCCCTTTTTAGTTTTTTTATGCCACTCAAGGAGTCTTCAAATGACTTAAGAAGAATTGGTTACAGGCGGTTTGCTTGCAGGACTCGGAGCAATGCTATTTTTCTATATTGCCTTGCTCGTGCTAATTGTCATTGCGCAGATTAAGATTTTCACAAAAGCCGGAAAGCCCGGGATCGCCGCAATTGTTCCAATCTGGAATCTTGTTGTACTTTGTGAAATCTGTGGCAAATCACCAGTCTGGGTAGTTTTGTTATGCATTCCAATTGTCAATTTCATCTGTATATTAATCCTGCTTAACGATCTATCCACTGTATCTGGTAAGGGTAGCGGATTTACACTCGGGTTGATCTTCCTTGGTCCCATTTTCTTTTTGATTCTCGGATTTGGATCTGCTCAGTACATTGGCCCTCCAGCGGCACCAACTGCTGCTTAATGCGATAATAATTATTTCAAACACCACGGCGTTGAGGATCATATTTCTCAACGCCGTTTTTCGTTAGTGCCCGATGTTCCTCGACAGCGTTATAATCAACGAACCGATCAAGTCGTAGCTGTCCCTTAGAAGGAATATCTCATGAGAATTGGCTCATTCGTACTCACGCTGATAATCTGCTGCCTGTCCCACTCAACTATCTCTGCAGCTGAGCTTCCAAACATCATTTACATCATGGTGGATGATCTCGGCTATGGGGACCTTGGATGCTATGGTCAAAAGACGATTCAAACTCCACATATCGACCGCTTAGCTCAGGAGGGAATGCGGTTTACGGATCACTATGCCGGCCACACTGTTTGTAGGCCGTCTCGTTTAGTGCTACTCACCGGTAAACACAGCGGCAATACTCCGATCCACGGTAACACCCAATATCATTTTCCAGCGGGCACTGAAACTGTCACCACATTATTAAAAGATGCCGGCTATGTAACCGGCGGGGTTGGTAAATGGGCACTAGGCACTCCCGGCAGTGAAGGAGTCCCGTCGAGACAGGGATTTGATTATTGGTTCGGTTATTTGGATCAGGGTCGGGCACACAATTTCTATCCTGCCTACCTTTGGGAAAACGAGGAGCAATACATCCTTTCAGGTAACGTTGAAGGGCCAAAGCGAAATGTCTCGACTCAACGCGTCACCTATTCTCACGACGTCATGCACACGAAGGCCATGAATTTCATTCGGGAGAATGCGCGAAATCCATTTTTCCTTCAGGCCCACTACACGATTCCTCACACCAACAATGAAGGAGGTCGAGCGACAGGCAATGGCCAGGAGGTTCCGGACCACGGACAATATGCCGGGAAGGACTGGCCTGAACCGGAAAAGGGATTTGCGGCCATGATTTCGCGTCTCGACCGTGACATCGGCGCCATGATGAAACTCTTAAAGGAACTCAAGCTCGACAAGATCACACTGGTTATCTTCACATCGGACAATGGCCCTCATCAGGAAGGTGGTCACAAAATGGAGTTCTTTAATTCCAATGGCGACCTTAGGGGATATAAACGTGATCTCTACGATGGAGGTATTCGAGTGCCCATGATTGCTCGCTGGCCGGGTGTCATCAAGCCGGGTTCCGAGTCGAACCATCCATCTGCCTTTTGGGACTTCCTGCCGACTGCGTGTGAAATCGCCAGGATCAAGCCTCCAGTTGATACCGATGGTATTTCTTATCTGCCTACGCTTCAGGGAAAGACGCAGTCGCAGCACGAGTATCTCTTTTGGCGTGCAGGGCAAAAATTTGCTGTTCGTCAGGGAGACTGGAAGGCTGTGCGGATCAATGATAAGTCCGCGTTGGAACTGTATGATCTCTCCAAAGACATTGGCGAGCAGGAGGATATTGCTGCGAAACATCCGGAATTGGTTGGTGAATTTGAAGCCATTATTGCCAAACATCGTCAATAATTGATTGAGCACACTGTCGAGTCCTTCGTGAACTAATTCTCACAAGTCAGCATCGTGAAATCAGCTACATTTCAGCCCGGGTATATCTTAGACCGTCGCGGAGACGCAATTTGGTTTCTGGGATTGCCCTACATCGCCGTCCTGTTTGCCATTAGTAGTCAAATGTGGTTACCTGCGGTAGCGTTGGCGTCGATCAGTCTATGGATTACGATCCCCCACCACTTTGCAACCTGGCTACGAACCTACGGATTCAAAGAAGATCTTTCACGCTGGACTGAGCGGCTGATTATCGGACCGATTATCCTCTTCACGTTGACAATTCTCGGAGCCATCTATGTACCGCTAACTTTCTTCATAGTGAATATCCTCTGGGATCACCAACACAGCATCATGCAGCAGCATGGATTTAGTCGCATTTACGACTTCAAATCCGGCACGGGGACTCGCCGTAGTGGCAAATTCGATCTGGCATTTCATTGGGTCTTTTTCGGCAACATGCTGATCACCTCCCCTCTATTCAGTACGATCTGGTTGGCTCAGCTTGCAGCTATGGGGCTGTTATTAAGTACGGAAACTGTACAGCTAATTCATACTTGTAGCTGGGCCATCACTTTGAGTTATGGTGTGGTTTATCTGTTCCAGTTAATCCGGGGCATCCGGCAGGGGCAAAAGATTAATCCAGTGAAATACCTGTTCATTGGCTCGAGCTATTTCCTGTGGTACTTCTGCGCCTGGCATGCCTCCTCCGTCTTAGTTTGGGGTATCGCACATCGCATCATGCATGGGATGCAATACATCGTGATTGTTTATTGGTACCTGCGCAGGAAGGCCGAGTCCGAGGCGAAGTCGGAGATTCCAACCGAAGGCCTGGGCTTCAAAATAGTACGTTACATGGTGGCTTCAAAACGCGTTTGGATCTTTGTTGCGATCAGTGTAATTTATGCCGCTTTATTCCAAATAGTGCTCCTCGAGCCGCTCGAAATCTTCGGTTTTGGAGTATTTCGAATTTCGGAAGTCGACAGGACGATTGAGTCACTCAAAGCGATTGGAATGACCGATGCGATGTGGCAGGGCGTCTACGCCGAAATCCTGGTTGCCGGATTTGGAATGACACACTTTTATTTCGATTCCTTCATCTGGAAGGTACGAGATAAGAAAGTCCAGAAGGGACTATAGCGTGATCGAGGTATTACAAAAGTACCGCATCCTGTGTATCGTGACGCTGGCATTTGTTGGCGGGGCTTCCTACGAGCTTAGTTACGTCGAATCAACGTCTGACTTTGTAGCTGGCATTGCTGCTCCAAACCCGGCAGCCGACGTTTTACTCGAACTCTACCCCCAACGTCTCTCCTCCAAATGTCTGGAAGCCGATCGAGCACTGTATTTGAAATACGATCTGCAAACAGCTAAGCAGAATTTGGAAGAAGCACTAACAAACAATTTCAAAGACGATCCGAGCTACTTCTATAACTATGCCACAATCCTGATGTTATTAGGCGAACCTGCGGAGGTAGTGGACGAAGCAGTACGGCAATGGCGACGAAACGGCATTCCAGTTCAGGATGAATATGATCCACGCATTATTTACAAAGGGGTGACCTTTCCACTGCCGCTGGAAGAAGGAGCGACTCAACTCTTAACCAAATCGCTCGATGGACGCCGTATTGCCATGGCTCCGGAAATGGCTGTGGAAACTCCAGCGAAGTTTGCCCGAGTCAATCACTTATTTGCAACGACCTCTGCCAACAGGACCAGCGATGTTGCGGCCCCTTCACGTTTCACCGCATTGAATCTATCGCATGACGGTTCCCATTTAATTTCTGCCAACGAAGGTGGTGCCATCACAATTATCGATTTGGATAAACAGGAGTTTTTATACAGACTCAAAAACGCAACGGGGGATGTGTTTGCGGCAGCTACGATTCCCTCATTGAACCTGGCATTGACGGGTGATCGCAGTGGAAATCTGAAACTCTGGAATCTGGAGTCCGGCCAAATGGCAGCCGTAATACAAGCCGCTGATCGTACGCTCTCGTCCATCGCCGTTTCAACAGACAACTCAATGCTGGCCACAGGAGACTGGGACGGAAATATCAAGGTTTGGAAGATTTCATCCGCGGAGGGAGCATCGAACGTCCATCTTCACAAGACGGTAACGGCGGCACATCAGGGAGTCATTACTAATCTGGTATTTGGTCCTAACGACCAAACACTCGCCAGTGCCAGTCGCGATCACACTGCCACGATTTGGAAGATCGGCACAGAAATATCTAAATCAACAACGGTACGGCACCTCGCTCCTGTTTACGGGCTGGACATCTCGCCGGATGGGCAACTACTGGCAACGTCCAGCGTAGACCAAAAGATCAAAGTCTGGACCGTTGAAACTGGCGAGCAGCGAAATCAGTTCGTAGTTCATAGGACACTCGAAGGTAAACAAATTTCTATACCCGTCTATTCAGTGCTATTCTCTGTTGATTCCAAGGAAGTTATTACCGTCAGCGACCAACAGGAACTGACTAGATTCCGATACCAATAATTTCTCCTGAACCCATTATGAAACCACTGGTCGTTACCCAACCAATTGCCGTGCCGATCGAGGACGTCTTTGAAGTGTTAGCACACATCGAGGTTACCGCTGAGATCCTCCCTAAGATTACCCGAGCGGAGATCCTTTCGGGGCCGAGTCGAGGTCGGGGAACACGATTCGCGGAAACTCGAAAAATCGGTAAGCGGGAATTCACAATGGAATTCAAGGTGACCGAATACGATGCTCCTCATTCGGTCCGCCTTGTTTGCGACGATCAAATGGGTTCGGTTTGGGATTCGGTATACCACCTGGTCGAAGAAGACGGAGTTACCATCGTCACGCTTACCATGCATTGTATTCCCAGCAAGTTTACGATGAAGCTGATGTGGCCGCTTATGAAGATCCTTGTGAAAGCTGGTATCAAGGATGACTTTAAGCACTTTAAGGAGCATCTCGAATCCGTGGAATTATAGGGATTCGCTGAAAGTGTATAAAAACCACTGATCTAAAAAACTGCTCTTGTTGTAAACCAATGTGCCGGATTACATTTCGCTGCTGATGACACGATTGATTACGCCGTTCCAATCGAACCGTCTCTTGATGTTGATAGATGCCAGACCGTTACCAGCTTCATGATTATATCGCATAAACACAAATTCATTTTCATCCACCTATCCCATACAAGTGGCCGGAGTCTGACAATGGATTTGTTAGAACATTGTGGCCCGGAAGACATTATTACGCCGACCGGTGATTATGCGGGTCAAAACTGCGACGGCTGGACGCGACATATGGCCGCTTACGAGGTGAAGCAGCGAGTTGGAGATGAGATTTGGAATTCTTATTACACGTTTTGTATGGAACGGAATCCCTGGGACAAGGTAACTTCTAATTATTGGTACAAGCGGGGATACAAACACAAGGAATCAAGGGCAGCAGAACGAGTTCACTTCATTGAACGAGTGATGCGGAATTGTGTCGGTTACCCCTGGAGCCTAAAAACCTGGCTACGATATCGATTGCTTAAGAATAAGTTTTCATCGGCCCGACGGCCAAAACTTCCCCGTGGTTCGTATTGGTTTACCGACCTCCAGGGGAACATCATCGTGGACTCTATTTTGCGATATGAACATCGTGCAGACCACGTACAGCAACTGGCCGATCGCCTGAACCTGACACTGAAGGAAAGTGCTCAGGAAGGTCGTAAGACCCGGAAAACCAACCGAGATTACACCGCTGAATATGACGACTGGAGTCGCGAGGTGATACAGGATTTTTTCTCTGTGGACCTGGCGGCGTTGAATTATCAATTTGGTGAATCCGCTCCAACAGATATCGTGGAGTTGCACGGGAAAAATATAAGCCTGTGCTAACAACGCCTTAGAGGTCTCTCCAGGACTCTACGTTATAACCAAAGTTGGCAAAATCAGGTTGATAGAGTGCGATCATGCGATCAGCGATTCCCTGATTCAATACTGAAGTGTCTTTCTTGCCACTTGAATTTCGTGGCTTACTAACGACTTCTCTGGCCCAATCCGGATCAATTCCCACAGCCGTTAGTATGCTACAAACCCCGGTCGAAAAATCTGACTCCATTTGGTGAATGTGGTCATAGTCAATGAAATCCGCATGCAAGACTGAGGTTTGAGTATCCCAATGTTGATTGCGTTTCCCTTCCGGTAACGACTCAACAAAATGGAAAAACGTATCAAACGAAACGACCTCGTCAGGGTCCGAGCCTTGGAGATTGTTAGCTTTGGCAAAGGCCCGTATCACTGGCATCAACTTCACCATACTTCTCGGCCAGCCCTCATGATGACCTTTGACCAGTTTATCGTTCCAGGCGGAAATCGCTCGAGTGAATGGATTTCTGACAAAGCAATGAAATTCATAATCTGTTGGATTGCGGAACGCATGAATGTAATCTCGAATAGATGCCGTCATGAATCGACGCGTCTCATTCATTGGCCAGATATGACTACGCATCGGACTCATGTTTTGACGTTTCAACCCCTCAACCAAAATGGATCGAAATGAAGTGGAGCCGACCTTAGGGTTTAAACACACCACTAACTTTAAGTCCCGCCGTACATAGACTTTGTACGGGCTAAAATGCTTGCGTGAAAACAGCGACCATATCTCTGTCAGGGACTTGCTCATAGTATCGAGGATTTTAGACAGTTCTAAATTGCAAGACAACGGCACCTATCGGTGTTGGCGGCCCTTGTGGATTCACTCTAAAATCATCCTAATGATGCTACTAAGGCTGCATTTCCTCAGGTTGTATTGAATCCATGTTCAAGCTATTCCCAATTACACTCACGGCGTTGCTCTTTGTGCCCGGCTTATTGTTAGCTCAGCGTAAGGATCTCGAACTGCCGTTAAACTTCAAAGATCAGGATGGTCCCACGGTCGTCTTCTTAGTGCATGGAAGTTTTGCTGGAAATGAAACATGGCCATTACTCGTTGAGAAAAAAACGACGTTTGCATCTGAGCTAAAACGAGCTGGCGGAAAGCGAACAACCATTCATCATTTTCTATGGAGTGGTCAGAATAAACATCAAAGTCGATTGGACGCTGCTGAGAACCTTGCCAAGGAAATCGAGGAATTTACGACGGAAGATGATCGTGTTGTGATTATTGGACACAGCCACGGTGGGAATGTCGGACTACTGGCGGCCTCGAAACTTTCACGCCCGGTGGAACTCGTCGTTTGTTTATCGACTCCCCATCTCTATCTGGTCATGGAAGATGTGGAAGGTCAGGAAGTTCCTCTGCCTATCTACTGTCCACCTGAAAACCAAAAACAGATTAAGAACATCGTGTGTATTACTCCTGACAATGATCGGGTTCCGGACTTTTGGGCAGAGATTAACGGAGTGAATGATGATACGGCCATTGATTTAACTCGGTCGTGGCGTCGGGCACAGCAGTTAATCCTGCCCAAGGTGAGTAGTCCGTTCCATGATTTGGCCGAACGAGTTGGGCTGACCGATGAAATCGTCAATCTGGAAAGTCGCGACACCTTAATTGTCACCGAACACAACATCACGTATCGTTCCGATGTAAGTGGTGTCGATATGAAGCATTCGGTGGTTCATTCATGCCGCATGGGTTATATCCTCGGCAAGCTGGTTCGCCATGGAATGAATGATCGTTTTGCTGAATACCTGAAGACCATCTATCAACAATCACCGGCAGATGACGGAGCTGCCATCAATCCGGAAGTCGTGGAACTCACTCGTAAGAAACACTATGACAAGATCAAACACCCACAGGCACAAGTCGCCTTGCAGATTACCGCCGTGGAACTCGAGGTGGAACTCGGAGCAGCGTTAGCCTTTGGAGATGAAGCCAAGCCCGATTTGTACTTCGTGATTAGCTCTATCGATGATGAAGAACTCTTTGAAGTCGACGAGGCCGATGATGCCTTGAAGGCCGAATGGGGAACTGATGCATTTGATAAGTTGCTGCCGGTTTTGAGTACGGGCAAGATTCAGGTATGGGATGACGACACTTTTAGTGATGACCCAATTGGTGACCCGGTGGTCTTTACCTTGAGTTTTAAGCCGAATCAGTTTGAACGTAAGACAACCATCAAAACCGATCACTACTCCATCACCATCCACTGGCAACGTCTGCACGAGTAGCCGAGGGATGACAGTTGGGCAGTTAGATTTGGCTTCCGCTTTAGACACCGGGAGTTTAGTCGCTACTCTGTTGTCCTTCGGACTAAGCTCTCTCCCGCTCTGGTCTTGGGCATTTTAACCTCTCTAGCTTACAATCCTCGTTGATTAACAGGAATCGATTCATGCGTAAGCTACCAAAATCAAAGCCGCCCACGTTATTGCGTGGCGGAGAACGATTAGAGGACCGGCGGTTGCTGGCATTTGGCGGTGGCGTATGCAATCTACGAGCGGACCCTCTCATTCCCGAACAGATCACAGCATTCGGCCAAACGTTAGAAGTCGGCGACATCGAACCCGTTACACGACGTCAGCAGCCGAGACTGGCGTTGCTTGACACTCCCCTGCAACTCCCTGAACGATTTACCTATTCGACCAGTTTGAAATCCTCCATTGATCCGGAGTCCACCGGCTGCAGACGTGTCAAAGCAAAAGGGTTAAAAACCACCGGTCTGCTAATCTTTGACTTTCAAGATGAACGGAATTTCAAATTTGCTGGGTTTGACGCCCGACGCAACCTCTGGCTGATTGGCAAGAAGCATCAAAATCGGTTCAATGTCCACGATCGTCTTCGCGAGAAAATGACGCCGGATCAAACCTATCAGCTAGATCTTCATGTCGATGGGCCTCAAGTCGAATTGATCGTCAATGACGAGAGAAAAGTGAGCCACACTTTTCGCACTCTCAATCTCGATAATCCACTCGGGCTGGGAACGCTCACTCCCAAGGCAACCGATTTTCAAAATGTCGAGATTACCGATTACTTTCCGCTTACCCAAACCGTTGAAGACCATGCTCGGCTCACTCAGGGGGAGGCAGAAGTCATTGATGTCCTGGCAAATGACATCATCGCCTATGACGTAGACGCATTGCTCTCTGTGGACGTTACCGAGCATTTGTTTGGTGACATTTCGGTCGTCAATAACCAACTCCATTATCAGGCAAATTCGAATTCCTTCGGTGAAGAGCGGATCGAATATCGGGTGACCGACCAGTTTGGTCGAAGCGTCAACGGTGAACTGGCAGTCACGATCAGTTCAGAATTGCCTCTCAACTATGAGTTTGATGATTCCGAGTTGGCAACGTTTCAGATTTTAGAAGGCGACCATACGACCATTGAGAATGGGGCGGAACGGTTGCTTCGCTTAACGGGTCTGGAACTGCTCAATCTGGGTATTCCACCCGAGCAATTCACGATGACCACCACGGTCGTGCCTCATCCGGACAAGCCACGAGCCAATGGCGGAGGTTATTTCGTCTTTGATTATGCCGACTTGCAAAACTACAAGTATGCCGGAATTCTTGCCGGTAAGAAAACGGCTGTCATTGCTGAAGTGCAAAACGGACGTGTGGCTATGTTAAAGACGAAGTATCTCGGCAAACCTGAAAACTATGAATACAACCTCAGACTCTTGATCAACGGAAATCAGGTTCGTCTGTTAGTAAACGATACTCAATATATATCTCGACAATTCCACGAAGATGTCACCCATGGCCAAATTGGATTGAAAGGCCATAGACGCGGGTCGATTTTTCGTTCGCTCAGGCTTGATGACATTAATCAGCCAGCGGTAGGACTAAACCACTATCACAAGATTCCTGTCCACCAGGATGTCACACTCAATCATTTGATTGATTTGCCGCAGGGAGCGGTCATGACCGGAGCTTCGGCGGCTCATGGCACAGTGACCCTGCATGACAATCAGTTGACCTATCGTTCGGCAGCACATCACTGGGGTCCTACGACTATTGAATATAGCCTCGAATTTGAAAATGGGACTGCCGCCACTCGGACGTTACCCATCGCTCCTGGTGTGAGTTTCCCTGCCTCAGCTGAACTTACTCCGTTCGGTCATCTGGATTCTGATGTTGTGATGAATGATTACGGATTTGCGGTACAGGGCAAACAGTTTTTCCAGGAAAACCAATATCCTCTACCCTTTGGCGGCTTTGAAACCGTTACTAACTTCAACATGCTGTTCTTAGATGACTTGTTACCAAGAGATTTTGATATCATCTTGCAGTATCACGATGTGAATGAACAGGATTTTGCTCAGGAACCCATCATTTTCGACTACCGGGATCAACTCAACTATAAATTTGTGGGTATGACACGCGTCGTTGATTCAAATCGCTCGTCAACACTTGTAGGCTCGATCGTGAACTCAGTACTCTATCCCGACAGAACATTTTGGGCAGTCGGAGAAGTCGTCAACGGAGAAGAGCGAATCCTCGACACTACCAAACGCAGCCTCAATCTGGGCAATCGTGCCAACCTACGCGTTAAAGTCCGAGACCATAAGATTCAGGTTTATCTCGATAGCTCTCGTGTCACCACCTATGAATTCTCTGAAGCCTTACGATTTGGAGCTGTCGGAGCGTATTCTCCATATTCAGATCGTGCTTATCAAACATTGAATATTGTGCCCGCCGACGCCACTTTAGATCCTCAAAGTTATAACACTCGCTTACAAGGTGATATGTGGCACTTTGCAGAGGATCAAATTGAAGTTCAACCAGATGCGAATGGGATGTCCGTTCACATGCTTTCCGATTCCTTCATTGGTCCACAGCAATTAGTGACACACGTCGTTACCCTGAGGAACCTCGAGGATTATTCTGCCAATGCCTTTGTGGCGTTTGACTATATTGACGATGCTAACTACAAAGTTGCAGGCATTCGGGTTGGCGGAAATACCATTTCAATTGGAGAGGTTGTGGACGGGGAGTTGCAAATGCTGCGTAACCGAAATTACGTTCTGCACTCCGGCCGACCTATCAAACTTCAGGTTTCATTAGACGGTTCACTGGCATCGCTAACCATCGATGATCTGGAAACCATCACTTATGATTTTGCCGAGGACAATCTCGGCACTCAATTTGGATTTGCGTCTGATAAAAGTCATACATATTTCAAAAACACCAGCATAGAAT
>DEAW01000012.1:20346-36586 GCA_002348315.1 Planctomycetaceae bacterium UBA2972
CAGCATAGAATAGGTTTAAACACTTAACTTACTTATTCACTGTCCCTTCAGGTTTTGACACAAATGCTACCTCGTATCACAATCCTGGTCCTGGCCTGCCTAATGCCTTGCCAGTTACAAGCACAAAACAGTATCGAGAAACTACTCCCGTCAACGACGGCAGCCGTGTTGAAAATCAATGAACCCGGACAGGTAGTCCGTGATATTCTTGAACATCCACTTGTCGAAGCAGCGGAAGAGGCCGGAGCATACAAACAGGCTCTTGCTGAAGAGCAGGCTGCTCAACTCGATGCTATCAAAGCTCAAATTAAGGCTACGATTGGCATGGAATGGGATGCAGCATTAGATCTCATGACCTCCGGCGGAGTGATGGTCGCTTTCGATCCACCAACCAATGGAGCCTGCGTCATTGTGCAGGGCGATGAAGCCACTCTGGAGAAAGTCTTCGACATCCTAATGACGACGATCGAGCCACTGGCTGCGTTAGGCGGTAACCCAGTGAACAAAGGGCTCTATCGAGAGACCATTACCGGATACCAAATTGATGACATTCGATTTGCTCTGTATAAGGGCACATTTGTCATCACGAACTCCCGGGATTTGGGCCGACGTACACTCGATACGTTACTCGGTGATACTCCTGACATGACGCTCGGAGACAATCCTACTTATCAACAGGCTACTCAGTCCACGAATCCCGACGACCATACGCTCTGGTTCTGGGTAGATTCCAAATTAGCTAACCAGACGGGAGAGTTGGACAATCTGGATCTTTCCATGAAAACAAATATGTTGGCTGAGTTATTGTTTGGTGGTATTACAAACCAACTCAGGAATTCTAAATACACGACGGCATCCTTAGATTTTGATAAAGAGAAACTGCGGTTTTCTTTCCGGACCGCTCATAACCATGAGTGGATTCCGGAACGTCGATATTACTACTTTGGCGAAGACGGAAAGGGGATGGCTCCATCTCTCCTCCATCCGAAAGGAACCATTGCATCCATCTCGATGTATCGCGATTTGGCGCCCTGGTATCTGCTGGGACCGGAACTTTATACACCTGAGGTCAATGAAGGTATTGCCCAGGCAGATTCGCAACTCTCTAACTTTCTGGGTGGAAAGGACTTTGGTGAAGATTTGCTGGGGGCGTTGGAGCCGGGTTTTCAAATCGTCGTGACTGAGACCGAATTTGAAGAGGACGCTCCGCGGCCCGATATCAACATCCCATCATTTGCGTTGGTGGCTAACTTGCGCGATCCTGAAATCATTAAACCGGAATTGAGACGGCAGTTCATTAATTTCGTTGGTTTCATCAATCTCCTGGGTGGAATGGAAGGTGGTAAACAACTCGATCTTGATATCCAAAACATCGGTGACGATGTCTTTTTCACCACCGCCTTTCTCCAGCCCCAACCCAATCAACCCGTTTCGCTGGAATACAACTTTACACCCACGTTAGTTCTCACCGACGAATTACTCATCCTTTCAAGCACCAAAATGCTGGCATCTACACTTCAGGAAACCAAACCACAAAAGCGACGCAACGGTAACGGAGTGACTACCAACGCTCAATTTCAATTGCATGGGTCATCATTAACCCGAAGCCTGCAAGTAAATCGCGACATTCTGGTCACTCAAAATATGCTCGACAATGGATCGACACGCCAACAGGCTGGAGACCAGGTCGATCTGATTCTCAAATTGACTCAGCTCATTAAAATGCTCGAACTAAAGCTGGAGCACACAGATTCGGAACTGACGTTTACATTTGACCTGTCGTTTGTTGCGGAGTGAGCTGATGGCACCCTATGTCGATCCTGACTGGGCATGGACCAGGTTTGAACCGACGGATACGGATCCGTGGAACGTTCATAAAATCACGCATTTATATCGTCGTGCAGGCTTTGGTATTTCCTCAACAGAGCTCGAAGATGCGTTACAGGCTGGCATGGATGCAACGATCGATCGTCTGGTTTATCAAAGCGCTGAATCCGAGTTGTTTCAGCGTGACATGCAGGCCATGACGCGGTCTCTGGTTGCCACCAGCGACCCGGACAACCTCTCATCGGGCTGGCTGTATCGCATGCTCAACACAACAGATCAATTGCGCGAGAAAATCACGTTGTTCTGGCATGGACATTTCGCCACCGGTGCCGACAAAGTGACTGATGCTTTTATGATGCAGCAACAAAACACGATGCTGCGTCAACTGGCGCTCGGCAATTTCAACGACCTCGCTCAGGGCATCTCCAAAGACCCCGCGATGCTCCTGTATCTGGACTCCGCTACAAATCGGAAAACACATCCCAATGAAAATTTCGCTCGTGAATTAATGGAACTTTTTTGTCTCGGTGAAGGTAACTACAGCGAAGCTGACATTCGTGAATTGTCCCGCTGTTTTACCGGATGGGAAGTTAGGAATCGAGCGTTCCGTTTCAACCGTTATCAACACGACTTTGACGAAAAGTCGTTTTTGGGATCCTCAAAGAAATTCACGGGCGAAGAAGCGGTTGCGCATGTCGTCTCTCAGAAATCAGCCCCTCGATTTATCGCTCGGAAACTAGTGCAATTCCTTGTGATGGATGAACCACTTGCGGATGACGCATTGATCGCTCCACTCGCTAATCAATTGGAAGAGGATAACTTCACGGTTGTGGGAACCATTGATAGCATCTTACGCAGTAACCTTTTTTACTCGGAGTACAGTTACGGCCGAAAAATCAAATCGCCTATCGAACTGGCCATTGGTTTAATGAGGTCCTTCAGGATTAATACCAAGTTACCTGATTTGCACCGCTCTCTTAGAGAAGTCGGACAGGCAGTTTTCTATCCTCCCAACGTCAAAGGATGGGAAGGAGGTCGAATCTGGATCAATTCGTCCACACTTTTGGGACGTTCTAATCTGGTCCATGCTATGGTGACGTCTGAGAGCACGACTTTCAACGGTGACGATTTACAAACCATGCTGGCTAAAAGCAAGCTGCAGACCCCGCAACAGATTATCGATCGAATCGAACAGACGCTGTTTGCCGTGCCCATCGGAGACGACGTAAAACAACAAATACTGACATCACAAAACGGTCTCGATACAGCTCAGCAATTTACAAACATCCTCCATCAACTCGCAACATTGCCTCAATTCCAATTGAATTAATCTTATGACGCTTAAACAAGCAATCTCCCGGCGAACAATGATGACGCGATCTGCGGCATCCGGAACCATCCTTTCCCTAGGAACGGGTACCGCCAGTATTCCGTCATTTTTATTTGGCAGGGAAGACGTACCGTCTGACAATGTACTTGTTGTGATTCAACTAAGTGGTGGCAATGATGGTCTCAATACTGTCATCCCTTATAAGCACCCAATCTATCGTAAAAATCGACCTAGTCTGGCGGTGGCCAATGATCAGATTCTGGATCTCGATGGTGATCTGGGGCTACATCCAGCTACGCGGGAAATGCGGGAGTTATTTGAAAATCAAAAGCTATCGATCATCCAGGGTGTTGGTTATCCAAATCCCAATCGCTCACACTTTGAATCCATGGACATCTGGCATACCTGCCGACGCAAAGACGTTGAACGTAGCGAAGGCTGGATTGGTGCCAGCGTCAATCAACATCTAACCCGAAGCGATAATGGTACACCCATCCTGCATCTTGGATCAGAAAAACAGCCTCTCGCGTTAACAGCCAAAAATCCCCGATCGATCTCGATCCGTTCGCTGGAACAATTCAAGCTTCGTGCCAATCAGGAAGAGATTTCCAGTGTTGTACAAACTACCAGACCCGATGGTGGCTCCAACGATTTACTTGGATTCCTGCAGTCTTCAACCTCTGCAGCTTTGAAGACCAGTGAACAGCTCTTACGATCTGCTCAAAATACGACCAAAGAAAATGACGGCGTGACTTATCCTCAACATCGTCTGGCTCAGAAACTACAAACCGTTGCACGGTTGATCGATAGCCCTCTGAAAACTCGAGTGTATTATGTTGCTCTCGACGGCTTCGATACCCATGCTCAGCAAGCAGATGCTCATCAAAGTTTATTAGGGCAATTGAGTTCTGCCATTGGAGCATTTATTAATGATGTCGACCAACGAGGGCAGGGCAGTCGTGTGACGGCGATGGTCTTTAGTGAGTTTGGAAGGCGATTAGCTGAAAATGCATCGAAAGGTACTGACCACGGAGCGGCCGGGCCAATGTTCCTGGCCGGAAGTTCTGTGATACCCGGACTAATCGGCAAACATCCATCACTGACCGACCTGCAACAGGGCGATGTGAAGCATGCTTTCGATTTCCGCCAGGTTTATGCTTCTGTTCTAATGTGGATGGGCTGGCGATCTGACATTCTCGGCGGCAATTATAAGCCGCTCCAACTTTTCACCTAAACTAGCTTCATCGGTAATTTCGGACGATAATAGATTCAGCGGAAGACGTATCTGATAATATAAGATCCTTGCTTCACCAACAGAGATTTCCAAAATGCTGTCTATTCACGACCAAGGCACAAAACTTTGCGACGGGTTTACTCGTCGAGAGGCGTTGCGCATTGGTGGTATAGGTTTAGGGGGACTCTCCCTTTCCAGCCTGCTGAGAAATCGAGCGTTAGCAAGTCCTGCAACGACATCCGAACTACCGGGGTTTGGAAAAGCTAAGTCTGTCATTGTGTTTGGATTGGTTGGCGGTATCCCTCAACATGAGACCTGGGATCCCAAACCGGATGCACCCGAAGAGGTTCGTGGTGAATTTGGGACGACCAGCACAAAAACGCCCGGATTGCGTGTTGGCGAATTGATGCCAAAGACCGCACAATTGACCGACAAAATCGCGGTCCTGCGAGCACTCGTCACAAACGACAATAGCCACTCCTCAAGTGGTTATCAGATGTTAACCGGGATTGAACATAATCCGCTCAATCGGGAAAGTGCCTTGCCGGGACCACCAAACGATCATCCCAGCCTGGCTGCTGTGGTGCGAGCTTTACGAGAAGACAGGGGCTTACCTTCTTCCATCGTTCTTCCGGAGCATATCTGGAATGACGGAAACATTCCCTGGCCTGGTCAGGATGCCGGGTTCCTTGGCAGAGCGCATGATCCGTGGCTAATCAAATGCTATCCCAATGAAAACCGATTTGATGTTCCCGGGATGACACTCCCCGAAGAACTGACTCAATTGCGTGTCAACAATCGCCAGTCACTGCTTTCGCAAATAAACAAAGTGCAAAACAGGCTGGCTGATGCAAATGCCGTTCAAAACTTTAGTCTCCACTCACAAAAGGCCTATAACCTGTTAGGGTCCGGAACTGCCAGAGATGCTTTTGATCTGTCGAAAGAATCGGAGCAGACTCGAGAGCGATATGGTGAAGGGCGGTTTGCTCAAAGCTGTTTGTTAGCTCGGCGTCTGGTGCAAGCTGATGTATCACTTGTGCAGATTAACTGGACTCGAATCGCTGACGAACGCAAGCTCGAAAATCAGGGGGGTTGGGACACGCATGCCAAGCATAACAAATCGCTCAAAGAACATTTGATGCCAAGTATGGATCAGACGTTTAGTGCTTTAGTTGAAGATCTGGACCAACGTGGCATGCTGGACGAAACATTGGTGATCATGTTCACGGAATTTGGACATACGCCAAAATTCAATGCACGAGCCGGGCGCGATCACTGGGGCAAGGTATTCTCGATTGCCATGGCGGGTGGCGGAGTACGTGGAGGAGCGGTCTACGGAGAGTCCGACAAACACGCAGCCTTTCCAGTCGAAGGAGCCGTTCGGCCGCGGGATTTCTTAGCGACAGTCTATCACCTTCTGGGATACCCTCCTCATACGGAAGTCTATGACCCGGTGAACAGGCCTACTCAGATTAGTCGCGGTGAAGTGATTCATCAGATTTTGTAATACAGCCTGAAGCTAAAGGCATAAAAAAAGCCGCTCTGAATGCCAGAGCGGCTTCTTTCATTTTTATCTCTAGATTAATACTCGAAGTCCGGGTTGAGGCCCGGCATTGGAATCGGGTATTTACCATCTTCAAACGGCTTCAGTACTGACTCGCCGTCAAGCGTCAGGTTTTCGATACCATCTCCGAAATCAGCCTCATGATTGAGCATATCATCGACGGTCACTTCCTGGCCGGTATGAGCTGCTAATCGTCCCATCGAGGTCACCAAGCTGGCCATCGTTCCACGAGGAGCTTCGTTGTATTCCAAATCGTTACGAATCGCATCGATATAGTGATTCCATTCAAGCTGATAAGGATTCGGTTCAGGCTTACCCCAGTCCCAGGCCAGATTCTCTTTTACCAGAGCATGCCCGTTATAAATGCGTGCTTTGGAAGGAGCGTGACCTGATTGTGAAATAACAGCAATCCCTTTGGAACCGTGTGCATAACTTGCAAATTCGTTATGGCAGCCAGGAATCGTACGCCCGTTCATGAAGGCCTTGGTTCCATCTTCAAATGTATACTCGATGGCATAGGTATCGAAGTTCTGGTCAATGTTATCGCCACGGTAATGACGTCCACCCGATGCTTTGGCAGAGACAGGCCAGGCGTCTTTCATCCAGCACATTTCATCAATGTTATGAATCAGGAAGTCTGACACAGCACCACCACTGAGCCACAGGAATCCGTGGAAGTTCTTAATCTGATATTGCAGATCAGAAATACCTTCAGGTTTTGGTGGGACAGCGGCATAGCCGGTCGGCCCGGCCATACGATAAGCCCGTAACATATTAACATCGCCGATTTCACCATTTTGGATTCGGTCGAAAAGTTCATTACGAGCATCACAGTGTCGGCACATTAATCCGACTGCCACTTTGAGATTCTTTTGTGTGGCCTTTTCAGCCAGCTCGAACATCTTTTTAGAGCCCGGGCCGTCCACGGTCACAGGCTTTTCCATGAAGACGTTTAGTCCCTTTTCAATGGCATATGTAAAGTGAAGCCAACGAAATGCCGGCGGTGTTGTCAGAATAACCACGTCGCCGGGGTTCAGGCAATCCATGGCTTTCTTATAGGCATCGAAGCCAAGAAATTTACGCTCATCCGGTACGTCAACCGTCTTGGGAAATTTACGAACCAGACTTTCATAACTGGCTTTCTGACGGTGTTCGAAAACATCCCCCAACGCCACTAGTTTGATTTTTTCTTCGGGAACACTAAGGGCATTTGTTGCTGCTCCGGTTCCTCGGCCACCGCAACCAACTAAAGCCACCTGGATCGTTCCGTCAGCGGACGCATGGACAGGCGTTACAGCTGATAACACTCCGCTTGCTGCTGCCACGGCGCCAGTTGTCTTGAGGAAGTCGCGTCGTGAGTTGTTACTCTCGCTCATCGTATTATTCCTTGTCTCATTTACTTTTAAATAATTGCATATCTGAATTTTAAACCACACTCAGACCTAATACCATCGATCGATGGCAGGCTCTGGCAGGATTATTCTTCAGGATTGTCTTTATCAAATTGTTTGGGTAATGCCTTGTCCCAAATCGCTTCCAGCTCTTCTTTGCTCGGCGATTTCAGCGGGCGTACGATCCGCAAACCGACATGAAGTGCATCGGTGTGATACCAAATACTTTGCGGCTCCTGAGGATCCTGATACTTCCAATCTTCGGTTGATCCCAGACGAGCGGCACTACGAAGCAATGCAGGTTCATCCTGCCAACTCCCGCCACGGACGACGCGAGGGTATAGCTTGAGCGGTACATTAACCGGATTTAGGGCTCCCGATTTTGTCTTGCCATAGAACTCGGTATCATGCTGGTCTAACACCCACTCGGCGACATTACCATGCATATCAAATAAGCCCCATGGGTTCGGCATCTTCTTGCCGACCTTTTGGTATTTGTCGTTCGAATTCTCATAGTACCAGGCATAGTCATCTATTTTTGAAGCATCGTCTCCCCAACTAAAACGGGTTGTCGTGCCTGCTCGACAGGCATACTCCCATTCGGCTTCTGTAGGCAATCGATAATAGCGTCCGGTTTTTGCGGACAACCATTTGCAAAAGGTCCGCGCGGCATGCTGAGTCATACTAATGGCCGGGTAGCCACGTTTTCCCATGCCAAACGTCATATCTGTATAAGGAGCGGTTGGCTTGGAGATTGTGAGCGGTTCGGCCAGCTTATCTCGTTCATTCGCTGCCCGACCGTAAACCTTTCGAATTTGAATATCAATATCTGACATCCAGACTTCATAAACGTCCCATGTAATCTCAGTCTTGCCCATCCAAAAAGGCTTGATTTCGATCTCATGCTGAGGACCTTCGTCATCTCCCCGGCCCTCTTCGTTGTCAGGGCTCCCCATCGTAAACTTCCCACTGGGGATAGGAATGAGCTCGATTTTATTGCGTGTATGCTCCACGATTTCCGCATACGGCTTCATCTCTGATTCCGACCCCGCTTCACTTTCGGGAATCTTGATCGGCGCGGGATGATCAATCTGAGCGGTAGCCACCGACGACAATAAAAACAGAAGGAGGGTGGAATGCCTTAGCGACTTCATAAATGCAAAACCAAATAAGAATAATGGATCATATACTGCGTCCATTATAAACACGGATTCTGTTCGTGCGTATCGGTCAGCGGTCTCTAGGAAATCATCTCGTCCATGCCTTTGGAATTCTCGTTGAGCATGTTAACCAAAGTGACAAATTCACCGCCATAAGCAAGAAGTCTGGCGCCTTGCTGATATCGCTTTTGTCCGGTTGCAACATCGCTTACAGGCAAGCCCCAGGCTTTACCATATTGCTGACAGAGGGCCGCCACTTTTTCGATCGCTTCTTCAAGTGTGAAGCCAAGGTTGTTCTTGGTAATACGTAACTGCATATCGCCAGGTCCGACAAAGACGCCATCGACTCCGTCTGTGGAGATAATCGCTTCCGCATTTTCTAATGCTTCAGCCGTTTCAATCTGACAAATGAGGAATGTGTTTTCGTTGGCTTTGTCCGTATAGTCGTTCACGTCGGTGAACATAAAGCCATTATCCTGACCGACACTATCGATTCCCCGATCACCCAGCGGTGGGAATTTCAGGCAATCCCGCAAGTAAGTCGCTCGTTCAACATCGTTCACGTGAGGTACGAGCATCCCGGCAGCACCGTCTTCGAGTTGTCGGTAGAGGCTGACTTTATCGATGGATGCCGGACGCATCATGCAATCAATATCGTATTGATGGCAATAAGCCATGATCGCCTGAAGCTCTCGTGTGTTCCACGCTCGATGTTCGGCATCAAGCCAGATCGCATCGAACCCGGACTGAGCCGCATGAGCGACATAAAATGGCATGAAATGGCCCAACGCACAAATCTTTACCAATTCATTGTTTTTTAATTTCTCGAGAGTTTTACTTCGACGCACTTGGGAATACCTATATAGAGACCGGTTTAGATGCTTCAATTCAGTGATGGATATCGTACCATGTAAACATATAAATAGTAGTAAGACAAATCACCTTTATTGCGGGATGGTCGTCTGGCTATGGCAGGATGCTAAAAATATCACAGGAGGTTGCAGATGCTTCGAAGTGTAACGATCGACAACAAGCTTTTGAATTATCTGGTTGAAGTCATCAATCGGGAGTTTGAAGCAGGCCAGGAAATGACTCGTAGTAAGCTTTCTAATGCCATCTGGGATTATGAAAAAGGCGCCATTGAACGTGAAAAGGAAGAGCAGGAATAAATGAAGACATTACGGAACACTCTAACTGCTCTGATGCTGTTTCTTTGCCTGCCAGCCTACGTTCTGGCCGCAGGGACAGAAGGTGGTGGTATCGGCGTGCTCGACTACGGTGTGCTTGGAGCATATATCTTAGGCACGATATTTCTCGGCTACTTCATCTCCAGGAAACAAAAGAACCGCAACGACTATTTCACCGGTGGTGGTAATATGAACTCGATTCTGATCGGGGTTTCATTGTTTGCGACATTGCTGAGTACGATTTCTTATCTGGGGATGCCCGGAGAAGCCGCCGGAAAGGGACCTGTACACTCTGTAGGTCTGCTTGGTCATCCCATAATCTTTGTCGTCTTCGGCGTGCTGATGCTGCCAAAGTACATGAATCATCGAGTGACCAGCGCCTACGAATTACTCGAAGCCAAGTTGGGACTCGGTTTCCGGCTCAGCGGCGGGATTATGTTTTTGCTGCTTCGATTGATTTGGATGGCGGTACTACTTAAGGCGGCGGGCGATGCTATGATCACCATGCTGGATATCGATCCGAGCTGGTCATTGCTCGTGGTCGCCCTGATTGGATTGGTCGCAATTATCTACACATCACTTGGAGGGCTCCAGGCGGTGGTAATTACCGATGCCTTGCAGACGTTACTTCTCTACGGCGGAGCTATTACAGTCCTGATTATCATCACGATTGATTTTGGGGGCTTCAGTTGGATACCAACAGAGTGGCCGGATGAATGGCAGGAGCAACCAATTATTCCCGAGGATCTGACCGTCCGCGTCTCATGGCTGGGTGCCATCGTAACTGGCGTGATTTGGTATGTAGCAACTCTTGGAAGTGATCAAACGACCGTGCAGCGGTTTATGGCGACCAGAGATGCCAGGGAAGCTCGCAAGGCTGTGCTTTGGCAGTTGGGAGTCAGTGTTGTCGTCGGGATTACACTGTGCTTCGTGGGGGTCGCGTTGCTTGCCCACTACAAGAAAACAGAACCGACAGTTCCTGACCTGGCACCGGCTAAGATGAGTGAATATGAGAGGTTTGAAGAAGTATTTCTCAGCAACAATGATGACGCGTTGCCCACGGTTGAAGACACCATGCATTTCCTGACGACGTTTTCCGAGGAAGACGCGACGGCATGCGTTAAATATAGCAATCGACTCCAACTAGACGCGGATCAGTATTTTCCACATTTCATTGCTCACGGTCTGCCAACCGGACTTACCGGATTAGTTATTGCTGCTATGTTTGCCGCAGCTATGTCGAGTTTAGATTCGGGAGTTAACTCTATCACTGCGGTCATATCGACTGACTTTATAGAGCGATTTCGTAAAGATAAAATGTCCGATCGGCAGCAGTTGTTTACAGCCAGAATCATCGCCGTACTTGTTGGTATCGTAGTGGTACTGGGCAGTGCACTGACAGGAATTATTCAGGGCAACATTATGGAGGTCACGGCGACTGCGGTAAATCTCCTCACGACGCCCATCTTCGGACTGTTTGTATATGCTTTGTATTTCAAGAACCCTCAGCCCGTTGCCGTTGCGATTGCCACTTTGGTGGGAATATCAACCGCTGTCTTTCTGGCCTTTGGTCAGGAGTTTGAAATCCATGAAATTAGCTTCCAGTGGATCGGACCCTTTGCTCTCACAGCTAATCTGCTGGTTGGATTTCTATTAAATACTGCCATGAATCGATTCTTATCCAATGAGGACAATGAACAAGTCTCTGCTAATCCTGGCGTTTAACTGGCTGGGTCGAGCGCCTTTGTTGATCAACCGCAATGCAGCCGTAATGCTAAATCATTTTATGCGTTGGAATCCACCGGCGAGATCCATCACGTCAGCTATCCTTCGCTGGAATTATTAAAATCGAAGAAGCTGGAAATTGGCCCTGCATCATTAAGAGAATATCGTCAGGGTCTTCTGTTGATCGATCGCTTCCACTCACAACTCGTCCCGCTCAATCCCAACACGCTGAAGGTAAAAGAACGATTTGTCATCTCCGGCTTAAGTCAGGCAGCGGCGTCTCCAGGTTCGGACATTGTCTTTGTATTGGCTGGGGAAAGACCATTACTCCACCTCATCAACCGCAAGACCAAAAAGGTGACACTTTTCAAGGACCCAGAGTTTGCCGGAATCGGGGGGCAATTTCTGAACGTCACGCCGGACGGACTGAATGTGTTTGTCGGTGATCGATCCATGCATCATCTGAGAATGAAAAGAAACACGTTAGACTATCTTGGCAAGACGCCATCGATTGCATCCAATCCGGGTGGAATCTAGGTTAGTCCCGATTCTCGTTTTGTGGCATTGCCGTCAGGTGGCGGCAATAATCGTATCGCTGGTTTTTCTCGATTCGTCTATGGCACATATTTGTTTGAAACTTCGAATCTTGATAAAAACATTCGGCGTTTGAAAACAGGGGCGTACCCCAGAAGTATCGGCTGGGATGCTAAGAGCTGATGGATCTATGCTCAGGACTTTGAGCATTAATTGAAAGTCTATGACAATCAAACGGCAACCTTGCATGCCGAGCATGCGTTAGCCAAGCGTGGAAATGATAGCGTGCGTTTTACCAGCCATCCCCAGGGTGACGGCAGATTGATGGTAACCATCGTCAATGCGAAGCCACAGGATTCGGGCCCCGCAAGGCTCTTTTATGTCGAGCTACTTTAACGTCGTCGCGGTTACTTCGCCAATTCCTGTTGGTATTCATCCCGAGCTTTGATCTGATCGAGCGTACCCTGCACGTTATTCTTAATGTTCTTGATCGCGTCTGCCGGTGCCGAAACACTGTTCTGCTGAGGCTCGGTCGTTTTCTGCTCTTGCGTTTCGTCTTGAGAAGTGCATCCCATGGCGGCAACCATCAGTATCAAACCAAACAACTTCTTCATTTCAATTCACTCCCGATTATTTGTTCCACGGCATTTTACTTAGTGCCATTCCCATACCACAGGTATCTGTTAGGCCCGAAAAAACCAGTCCACCACCGATGAAACCGGCGATAGCCAATCCGATCCAGGCAGGTTCAACTATTGCTGCAACCAGCACTCCGGCCAGCACCAGCGAACCTGCAGTCATTCTGACCTGACGGTCCAGAGCGATAACTTTTTTGTCGCTACGTTGAACCTGAAAGCCAGCTTTAACCCAGGCATCGGTACCACCCTCAACGTTAACGACATTGGTCATACCTGCGTCAACGAATTGTTGGCAGGCTTTGGCGCTACGTCCACCCATTTTACAAATCACATAAAGCGGTTGATCCGGATTGGAACGAGATTCATTGATGGTCGTGACGTTGAGTTTATCCAGTGGATGATTTTCGGCAAACGCGACATGCACTGCCTGATATTCGGCCGGTGTACGGACATCGATTAGTTCCAGCGAATCATCTGACGCTTTTTTAGAATTTAGCTCTTCAACCGTGATCGTACTCAATGACATTCTTTTGCTCGTATGGGATTTCTATTCAATGATGTCTTCAGTATAGCCAATAGCAACCCTTTCGGTATTCACTGAAATGCACGTAGGTTAAGCCACACGAACGTGTTGCGTTTTATCGTGTTTTCGGCCTTATGCTGTTTTCAAAGGGCTACTATACTTAGCGCCTTACAGTGAATGAAGACTTAGATTGTAAGTTCATCCTTTGTAGCGATGAGCGTCTCATTTGCGTACCTCCAATCACAGAGCGTGCAATTATGGTAACCATAACGCTACCCGATGGTTCAACAAAAGAATATGACAACTCAGTAACTCCGGGACAGGTCGCCGCTGATATAGGCCCCGGTTTAGCCAAAGCAGCGATGGCGGCAGAAGTCGATGGACAAGTGGTCGGGCTTGACCACGTCATTCAGGACGGTCATAACGCTGATCTCAAGCTCTTCACTAAGAAAGATGCTGAAGCACTTGGCGTCATGAGACACTCGGCCGCGCATGTCATGGCGCGAGCCATCATGAAGATTTTCCCCGGTGTCCAATTGGCCTTTGGGCCCACCATCGATGGTGGCTTCTATTACGACTTTGACCTAGATCATAAGCTCAGTGAAGAGGATTTCGATGCCATCGAAGCTGAGATGAAGAAAATAATTAAGGCCAATGAACCGTTCGAACGTATTGAAACGGATCGTGATGAAGCCCTCAATATCGTGAACGAGCTTGGGCAGGAGTATAAAGTCGAACATATCAGTGAAGGTTTGGTTGAGCATGACCAGCTTTCCTTCTATCGTCAGGGTGAATTTATTGACCTTTGCCGTGGTCCCCATATTCCTTCCGCCGGAGCGATTGGGGCTTATAAGCTGCTAAGTGTGGCAGGTGCCTATTGGAAAGGAAGTTCTGACAATAAGCAGCTTCAGCGAGTCTACGCGACAGCCTTCTTTGACAAGCAGGACCTGGAAGACCATCTCACTCGAATTGAAGAAGCTAAACGCCGAGACCACCGAACGCTCGGTAAACAACTCGATCTGTTCACAATCAATCCCATGGTGGGTGCCGGGCTCGTCCTTTGGCAGCCTAAAGGCGCAATCATCCGCAGCACACTCGAGAATTTCGTCCGTGACGAATTACAACGACGTGGATACCAACCGGTCTATACCCCCAACATTGGAAAAATCGACCTCTACGAAACTTCCGGACACTACCCTTATTACAAAGAGAGCATGTTTGCTCCGATTCAAATGAGTGATGGTGAAGAGTACCTACTCAAGCCGATGAACTGCCCGCATCATGTCATGATCTACAAATCCAAGCCGCGTAGTTACCGGGAGCTTCCACTGCGGCTGGCAGAATTTGGAACGGTCTATCGGTATGAACAATCCGGTGAACTCAATGGCATGACGCGAGTTCGCGGATTCACGCAGGATGATGCTCATATCTTCTGCATGGCCGATCAGGTGGCCGGTGAATTCATGGGCTGTATCGAAATGACTCAGTTCGTATTGAAGAGTCTTGGTCTGGACAATTACCGTGTGAGACTGGGATTCCGAGACCCTAACAGCGATAAATATGTGGGATCCCGGGAACTTTGGGATCATGCTCAGCGAGCACTGACGGAAGTCTGCCAGACGCTAGGGATTCAGGCAGAAGCTGAAGAAGGCGAAGCTGCCTTCTATGGCCCCAAAGCCGATTTCGTCTTAACCGATTGCCTGGGACGAGAGTGGCAGTTGGGAACGGTACAGCTAGATTACAATCTGCCTAGTGAAGATCGGTTTTCACTTGAGTACGTCGGCTCCGATAATCTCGGGCATGTTCCTGTGATGATTCACCGGGCTCCGCTCGGGTCGATGGAGCGTTTTATCGGTATGCTGATTGAACACTTTGCCGGTGCCTTTCCGTTATGGCTCGCTCCGGAACAAGCTCGAGTGGTTGTCGTCAGTCAGAAATTTGAGGAATACGGACGACAGGTTGAAGCCCAGTTGCGTGAAGCAGGTATGCGAGTAAGCGGAGATTATCGAGCTGAAAAGATTGGCGCGAAGATTCGTGATGCTCAACTCGAACTCATTCCATATATGTTGATCGTCGGTGGACGTGAAATGGAAAATGGAGAGGTCAGTATACGAGACCGAATCGATGGTGATTTGGGTGCAATGCCAGTGGCCGGCGCGTTGGCCAAATTCCAGGACGAAATCAATAATCGAGTCGTACGGAAAACATTTAGTGGGAGTGCCGGCTTTGTCTCCCGCGGAGCTCAAAATGAATATTAATATTCACTTCAGCCTACCGGGACTTTTTAACGCTGATATTTAGCGTTAGAACTTCCCTTTTATACGCTCATGTATATAGAATTACGATATCGGAAGGACTTCTTTCGAACTTCCAATTCATTATTAAAAAAGGATAGCAATCATCGATCGCGACAGCACTCGTATTAATGACCAAATCAGGATCTCACCGATTCGAGTCATTAGTCATGACGGAGAACAACTAGGCATTATTGAAACAGACCGAGCTAAAGAAATTGCTTTCGAGGCAGGTTTCGATTTGGTTGAAGTTGCTCCTAATGAACGCCCACCCGTTTGCCGTATTATGGATTACGGTAAATACAAATATGAGAAGAAGAAGAAAGCCTCTCGTAATACGTCGCATACGAAGACAAAGGAAGTACGCCTGCGTCCGAAAACCGGTGAGCATGACATCCAATTCAAAGTCAATCAGGCTAAAAAATTCCTGAAGCACAAAGACAAAGTGCAGGTTTCCGTGCTGTTTCGTGGACGAGAAATGGCTCACATCGAGGAAGGACGTCGCGTCATGAATGACGTGCTGGAAGAACTCGAAGAGTTAGGCAAAGTCGAACAATCTCCACAACAACATGGACGGCGTATGATCGCCATGGTTGTCCCTCGCTAGAACGGCCAGAAAAACTGGAACGCCCCGAGTTATTATTCACTCCGGACGATTGTATTTAAAACTTCCAATGTTTTCGTTGCCATGATTTGAGCATTCCGCCGCTGCAAAACGGCTGCCCGACCCTGACCACCTAACTCGCGTAAAGCTGCTCGATCCTGCAGTACAGAATGCCAGCATGCAGCTAGTTTCTGTGGGTCATCCGGAGGCACTAAGTGACCGCCACCAA